>CAMOSA010000023.1 GCA_946624335.1 uncultured Prevotellaceae bacterium | reverse complement strand
TGATGATCTTGGCAACCTTCTCGAGCGTCGCGGCGGCACGGTCGCTGATCGGGTAGCTGCCGCTCTTGTAGAGCATATTGTCGGCCAGCGAGATATAGACGACACCTTTGAGGACCTGCACGTCGACGTCCTTCAACTCTTCCTTCGACAGCGAGCGGGTGAGCTTGTTGGTGAGCACGACGTTGAGGCTGTCGCTCTTGTCCTTAGCCTCTACGAGCTGCTTGATGAACTTGTTGGAGGCGTTGATCTCGTCGACGAGCTTGACAATGTTCACGTTGCCGGCCTGCAGATTCTTGTCGAATGAGCCCTGTAGCGCCGCGTAGGCACGGCCCAGACGCTCGTTCTCGGCCTTGGCGTCGGCCAGTCGTTCCTCGAGGCTCTTAATGGTGACGCCGTTCTCGGCCAGCTTGACTTGTGCGGCCTGATATTCGCTCTGCAGGGTATTGTAGTTGCCTTGCAGCTCGTTGAACTTCTTCTTGCTGGCACACGAGGTGAGCAAGAGTCCTGCCGTGAGCAGGAAAATGATCTTTTTCATAGTCGTAGCTTGTTTTTATGGTGAATACGCTTCTTTGACGGTCGCTGCTGACGATGGTTTAAGCATCGGCACGACCTTTATCGGGGGCAAAGGAATGGTTTTCTTGTCAAACGGCCAAAAACTTACACCTTATTTATATTAAAACACGTTAAATATGGGCTAAATGTTAAGGAAAGTCATCAAAAAGGCCTACCTTTGAAGGCCTTTTATGGCTATACTGACGTACAAAACTCGTTTTTCTAACACTCATCACACAATGAAGCTACGCTCTCTTCTCATGCTTTCTGCCTTGGTGGCAATTTCGTCGGGCCACGTGCAGGCTCAGGACTACACACAGCTGTCACTCGCCGAGCTCAATGCCTTGACGCCAGCCAAGAACCGTCCTTGGGTCAGCGTCCACGACCCGTCGGTCGTGCACAGCACGGGCAGCACCTACTATATTATAGGCACCCACCGCGGCTGGGCACGTTCCAATGACAACCTGGTCAGCTTCCAAGGCGTCGACAACGGCAACCTCTTCGGCACGGTCAACAGCAGTGGCCGCGTCGTGGTGACGAACTACGCCTCGGCTTTCTCGGTGAACCAGACGAAGAAGGTCAAGGCGCTCGTCGGCGGCAGCGTCCAGGAGGTCGACTTCGGTCCCTTCGATGCCGAGGCATGGGCCCACGCCGACGACGGAGGCTACAACATCGGCGGCAACCTGTGGGCGCCCGACCTCATCTATAACCCGACGATGAACAAGTGGTGCATGTACATGAGCGTCAACGGCAATGCGTGGCACTCCGTTATCGTCCTGCTGACAGCCGACCGCATCACCGGCCCCTATGTCTACCAGGGCCCTGTCACCTTCTCGGGCTTCATCAACGGCACGAACAGCTACATCAACTGGAAGAAGACCGACCTCGAGATTGTCATCGGCAAGCAGACATCGCTGCCCGGCCGTTATAACCGTGGCAACGACTGGGGAACCTATTGGCCCAACAATATCGACCCGTGCGTCTTCTTCGACGACGACGGCCAGATGTGGATGAGCTACGGCTCGTGGAGCGGCGGCATCTTCCTCCTCAAGCTCGACAAGGAGACCGGCCTGCGCGACTACACCGTCACCTATCCCATCGAGCTCGACGGCGGAGGCCGCGCCGTCAGCGACCCCTATTTCGGACGTCGCATCGCCGGAGGCTACTACTCCAGCGGCGAGGGATCGTACATCCAGAAGATCGGCAACTACTACTACCTGTTCATCAGCTATGGCGGTCTGGATTCTACGGGCGGCTACGAGGTGGCTATCTTCCGCTCCGAGAAGCCCGAAGGCCCCTACCTCGACGCTCAGAACCTCGATGCCTTCTACAACGGACGCTACTGGCTCAACTACGGCCCTAACCAGCAGACGACCGGTGGCACGCGTCCCTTCGGCGCCTACGCCGACTGGGGCTTCATGACCGTCGGCGAGCTGGCCCAAGGCCACAACAGCGCCATCGTCGATGAGCAAGGTCGCGCCTTCATCGTTTATCACACGCGCTTCAACGACGGCGGCGAAGGCCATCAGGTGCGCGTCCACCAGCTCTTCCAGAACCAGCAGGGCTGGCTCTGTGCCGCCCCCTTCCAGTTCGACGGCGAGGAGGACACCGACGCCACGCTGGCCGCCGGATGCCGATACACGGCCGACGAGATAGCCGGCGACTACGAAGTACTCATCCATCGCTACCGCCTCGATCACGCCAACCGCGAGTGCGTCACGCCCATACACCTCACCTTGAACGACGAAGGTCGCATCACCGGCGACCTGAGCGGATCGTGGTCGATGACCGATGGCACCGCTTACATCAGGCTCGTCGCCGGAGGCGTCACCTACAACGGCGTCGTCGTCCAGCAGCAGGTCGACGGCACCATGTACAAGGCCATCTGCTTCACCGCATTGGCCAATTCCGGTGTCAGCATCTGGGGCTGGAAGATGGAGCCTCAGTCGGCCATCGCCTATACCAATAAGAACTATACGCTCCCTGTTCGCAACAATGCTACTGTGAGCAAGAACCTCTCGTTCAGCGGCAAGGGCTACTATGGCGCCGTCATCGAATGGGAATCGTCGGAGCCCGATGTGATCTCCAATACCGGCAAGTACAACCCTTCCGACGATATCACGCCCGTCACCCTCACCTGCCGCATCCGCTGTGGCAGCTACGCCTACGAGCGTGAGTTCAACGTCACGGCAGCCCGCGCCACGGCCATCACCGGCGACGCCACGTCGGGCATTATGGCGTACTACAACTTCGACGAGAAGCCGACGCACAACCTCTATGCTACGGACCAGACGGCGCTCTACACCCGTGTCGGCACCACGACGGCAGCCCCCACGCTCGAGGTCGACGACGATCGCTTCGGGCAGGTCGTCCACCAGTACGGTAGCCAGCAGTGTGCCAACAGCTACGTCCGTATGCCCAATCCCCTGGCCGGACAGACCGGTCTCGACGGCTTCACCATCTCGACCTGGGTGCGCCGTGCAGATGCCAGCGACCTGACCGGCACGCTGTGGGCCTTCACCGACAAGATGGGTCAGCTGACGACGGTCAGCCAGCGCCTCTTCATGACAGGCAACGCCTTCGTTGGCTTCGAGAGCGGCGACGACAGCTTCAGCATGAACAAGCCTGACGACACAGGTTCCAACGCCACAGGATACATCGGTGCTGACGAATGGACCCTGGTGACGATGACCGTCTCCAAGGAAGATGGCATCAACCTCTACATCGACGGAGTACGCAAGTCGCCGAAGGCCTTCGAGTCGACAGCCGGCAGCGCCTCCACGGCACTCCTTTCGGCCAAGCTGTTCGACTATCAGCACGTCCTCGACTTCATCGCCCAGGCCGAATACCTGCAGCTCGGCGTAGGCTCCGGCTATGGCTCTGCCGAGGCTTGCTTCGACGACCTCCTCGTCTACAACCGTGCCCTCGAGCAGGCTGACATCCGAGCCCTGAACACGCTGCTCAACCGCGTCAGCGACTTCTCGCCGGAGGGTACAGGCATCAGCGCTGCGCGCCAGTACGTCGTGCCTGCCGACCACCACGTCTTCGACCTTGCCGGCCGTCGCCTGCCCGTCACCCCACGGCGTCCCGGTGTCTACGTCGTCGGAGGCAAGAAGGTTGTTCTGAAATAAGAAGCCGTTGCGTCTCGCACGATAGCTCCTTGCCGGTTTAACGACAGGTCGTTGCCGGTTTAACGACAGGTCGTTGATGGCTTAACGACAGCTCGCTTCGGCGCAAAGGTATATACCTTCAATCATAAAACAAGCATAGGCTCTTTTCTTCAGCCTATGCTTGTTCTGTTTTCACCTATGTGTATAGGCCGATGAGCCTACGTGTGTAAGCCGACGAGCCTATGTGTGTAGGCCGACGAGCCTATGTGTATAGGTCGATGAGCTTATGTGTGTAAGCCGATGAGCCTATGTGTGTAGGCCGATGAGCCTATGTGTGTAGGCTTTTACACTTGGGCTTGATTGAGGTAATAGCCTTTAGCCTTGATTTCCTCCCATACTCGTGGTTCGAGTCCGTGGCCGTCGTAGTCAGTCCCTTCGGTGGCGATGGCTTCTCGTATCTGCGTCGACGAGAGGTCGTAGAGGGGGGTGTTGACGAGTGATACCGTGGGGGGCAGCTGGCTTCCGTCAATGGGGAAGCCGGGGCGTGGGTAGACGAGTATACGATGGTGGGCGAGGATGACGTCGGACTGGTACCATTGCGGGAAGCGGTACCAGTTGTCGGCGCCGATGACGAGGGCGAAGTCGTGCCCCGGATAGGCTTCGCGGAGGCCTTCGAGCGTCGTGACCATATATGAGGGTCGGGGCAGGTGAAACTCGAAGTCGCTGACGCGCAGACGCCGTTTACGTCCGATGGCGAGGCGCGCCAGGCTGAGGCGAGCGTCGTCATCCAGCAGGCCGGCGGCCGGCTTCAGCGGGTTCTGTGGCGAGACGAGGAACCATAGCTCATCGACCAGGTCATGGCGCACCAGCCATTGCCCGAGGCGTATGTGGCCGGTGTGAATGGGGTTGAAGCTGCCGCCGTAGAGACCGATGAGCATAGGTTTTTATGGTTTATGCGTTAGGCGAGGACGAAGTCCTTGACCAGCTCGTAGGCATCGGCCTTGGCCTTCTCGAGGTCGTCGTTGACGACGATGTGGTCGAAGCGCGGCGCGAAGGAGAGCTCGTAGGCGGCGCGGTCGAGGCGTTGCTCGATGACGTCGGGGGCGTCCGTGCCACGCCCTTCGAGGCGACGGCGCAGCTCGTCGATGCTGGGGGGCTGTATGAAGAGACTCATGGCGCGTTCTCCGAAATATTCTTTCAGGCGCATACCGCCGTGGACGTCGACGTCGAAGACCACGTTCTGCCCCTGTGCCAACTGCTTCTCGACCTGTGCCTTGAGGGTGCCGTAGTAGCGGTCGGTATAGACTTCCTCGTACTCGATGAAGTCATCGGCTGCGATGTGTTGTCGGAACTGCTCGGGCGAGAGGAACAGGTATTCCACGCCGTCGCGCTCCTGGCCTCGTGGCGGGCGTGTCGTGGCCGAGATGGAAAAGGCGAGGCGCAACTCCTCGTGCGGCATCAGGCTGCCGATGATGGTGCTCTTGCCGCTGCCGCTGGGGGCGCAGAAGATGATGGCGGACCCACCCCCTGCCTTCCCTGTGAGGGAGGGAGTAGGACGTTCTTGACTATTTGCGTTCTTTCTCATTGTTATCGCGGTATTTCTTTTCTTGAAAACTGACCACTCCCTCCTTTAAGGGAGGGTGAGGGGTGGGTCTTCTACATCACGTTGAGCACTTGTTCCTTGATTTGCTCCAGCTCGTCTTTCATCTTGACGACGATGTTTTGCATCTCGGCGATGTTCGACTTGCTGCCGGTGGTGTTAATCTCGCGTCCCATTTCCTGGGCGATGAATCCGAGCTTCTTGCCTTGACCGTGGCCGTTCTCCATCGTCTCGGTGAAGTAGCGTAGGTGGTTGGCCAGCCGCTGCTTCTCCTCGTTGATGTCGAGCTTTTCGATGTAGTAGATCATCTCTTGCTCGAGGCGGTTGCGGTCGACCTGCACCTCGGGTAAGGAGTTGAGGCCCTCGATGATGCGGCTCCGTATCTTCTCTACCCGTGCCTGCTCGTAGGGTTCGATCTGTGCGAGCAGCGCGGTGATGTTGGCTATTTTCTCGGCGAACTTCAGCTGTAGGGCGGCTCCCTCCTGTCGGCGGAAGTCCATGAGGGCGTCGATGGCTTTTTGTGCGACGTCGTGTGCCACCTGCCATTCCTCGTCGGTCAGCTCGTCGATCTCGGTGCGCGTGAGCACGTCGGGCAGCCTAAGCAGCGTCGGGAACCATTGTTCGCCGGGCTGTCCAAGGCCCAGCTCGTCGCCGATGGCACGTATCTGTTCGACGTACGACTTGAGGATGGCACGATTGATGGGCGCTGCGGCATTGCTGTCGTCACGCTCGATGTAGAGGCTGAAATCCACCTTGCCGCGCTCCAGCGCTACGGCTATCATACTGCGCAGTTCCATCTCTTTCTCGCGATAGATGGGTGCGATGCGCGTCTGCAAGTCCAGTGCCTTGCTGTTCACCGACTTGATCTCTGCCGTTATGCGCTTGCCACGGAAGTCGGCAGATGCTTTGCCGTAGCCTGTCATGGATAGGATCATGATGAGTGTTTAGGGTTTATGGATGGGCGAAAGGGCGCTCCTGGGTCCTTCTTTTCGCCGTTTTGCGGCGCAAAGGTAGTAAAAAAACGTAAAACATCCATTTAAATCATAAATAATATGTATCTTTGCGGCCTAAAATGATTGCGCCGGTGCTCAAAAATGTCGACACGGGCAGCCCAAAGCCGCGCTGCCATGTGTGTCAGGCGTCGGCTGCACGTCGAAGTGAACTACCACATTAACCCTTCAACAGTAAACAGAAACAACCTTGGCTTGTATCCTACATATTGAGACGAGCACGAAAGTGTGCTCTGTGGCCGTGACGGAGGACGCCCATGTCATCTTCGAACAGGCGGATCTCGATGGCCCCAACCATGCCACCCGTTGTGGCGTCTTCGTCGACGAGGCACTGAGCTTTGCCGAGAGCCATGCCATCCCCCTGGATGCCGTGGCCGTCAGCGAAGGTCCGGGCAGCTATACCGGTCTGCGCATCGGCGTGTCGATGGCTAAAGGCGTGGCCTACGGTCGTGGCGTGCCCCTCGTGGCCGTGTCGACACTGGAACTGCTGTGTGTGCCGCTCCTGCTCTATCGCGACGATCTGCCCGACGATGCCCTGTTCGTGCCGATGATCGATGCCCGCCGCATGGAGGTCTATGCCGCCGTCTACGACCGTGCACTGCGCCCCTTGCGCCCCGTGCAGCCCGACATTGTCGGTGCCGACACTTATGCCCAGTGGCTCGACCGCCAGCCTGTCTACTTCTTCGGCGACGGCGCTGCCAAGTGCCGCGAGGTGATCAGCCACCCCAACGCCCACTTTATCGATGGCATACACCCATTGGCCAAGCATATGTATCCGCTGGCAGCGAAAGCCCTGTCGCGCGGTGAGACCGTCGACGTGGCTTACTTCGAGCCCTTCTACCTCAAGGACTTCGTGGCCACGAAGCCGAAGGATTTGCTGAAGAATCTTTGAGGATAAGTTGTAAATGGTAAATAGTAAATGGTAAATAGTAAATATCAATGACTTATAACACTCAACGCGAGAAACTGGTCCTGCCCGAGTATGGCCGTACGATCCAGGAGATGGTGGATATCTGTGTGGACATCCCCAACCGTGCGGAGCGGCAGCGTTGTGCCGAATCGATCATCGCCGTGATGACGACGATGAACCCCGATCTTCGTCAGCAGCCCGACTACGAGCATAAGTTGTGGGATCAGCTGGCTATCCTCTCGGGCTATCAGCTCGACATCGACTATCCCTTCGAGGTCGTCAGGCCCGAGGATATTGCCGCCAAACCCAAGCCGATGAAGTATCCGATGCAGCGCATACGCTATCGTCACTATGGTCATCTGACCGAGGAATTCATGCGCAAGCTGAAGGAACTGCCCGATGGTCCCGAGCGTGAGGAGCTGACGGCCATGATGGCCAATTTCATGAAGCGCAGCCTCTACAACTGGGACCGTGACGCGATGGACGAGGGCAAGGTGAGAGCCGACGTGCGCAGCTACACCGACGGCACGGCCGACGTGCCCGACGGCTTCCGCTTCGCATCGGTCAGCAACGGACACCTGCCAGGACACGGCGGCGGAAAGAAGAAGAGAAAGAGATAATCGTACACGTCGAACGCAAAACGCTTCAGGATGAGCTCATTCAAGATAGAAGGCGGACATCGGCTCGCTGGACAGATCACACCGCAGGGCGCAAAGAACGAGGCCCTGCAGGTGCTGTGCGCCGTGCTGCTGACCGACGAACCGGTGCGCATCGTCAATATCCCGGACATCGCCGACGTCAACCATCAGATCCGGCTCCTCAGCGATATGGGTGTGGCTGTGGAGAAGAACGGCCCCGGCGACTACACGTTTCAGGCTGACCATGTCAACCTCGACTTCCTCGGCAGCGACGAGTACCTGCTGTGCTCGGCGCGTCTGCGTGGCAGCATCATGATGCTGGGCCCGCTGCTGGCGCGCTTCGGCCGCGCCGTGGTGTCGAAACCGGGTGGCGACAAGATAGGCCGCCGGCGTGTCGACACTCACTTCCTCGGGATGCAGAAGCTGGGCGCACAGTTCCGCTACGACGCCGGCCGCGGCCTCTTCGACATCACGGCCGACAAGCTGCGAGGGGCTTATATGCTCCTCGACGAGGCCTCCGTCACCGGCACGGCCAATATCATCATGGCCGCCGTGCTCGCTGAGGGCACCACAACTATCTACAATGCGGCCTGTGAGCCCTATATCCAACAGCTGTGCCGGATGCTCAACGCCATGGGGGCGCGCATCGGGGGCATCGCCTCCAACCTGCTCACCATCGAGGGCGTCACCCGGCTGCACGGCACCTCTCACCGTATCCTGCCCGACATGATTGAGGTCGGCTCTTTCATCGGGATGGCGGCGATGTGCGGCGACGGCATCCTCATCAAGGACGTCAGCTATGACGACCTCGGCATCATACCTTACACCTTCCGTCGCCTGGGCATCTCGGTTCAGCATCAAGGTGACGACATCTATGTGCCCTGTCACGACCACTACGAGATCGAGTCGTTCATCGACGGCTCCTTCATGACCTTCAGCGATGCGCCTTGGCCTGGACTGACGCCCGACCTGCTGAGCGTGCTGCTGGTGGTGTCGACGCAGGCCAAGGGGTCGGTACTCATCCATCAGAAGATGTTCGAGAGCCGCCTGTTCTTCGTCGATAAGCTCATCGATATGGGTGCTCAGATTATACTGTGCGACCCCCATCGTGCCGTCGTCGTAGGTCACGACAATCAGATCCGCCTACGTGCCAACAGGATGACCTCGCCCGACATACGTGCCGGCATCGCCTTGCTCATCGCCGCCATGAGCGCCGATGGCATCAGCACCATCAGTAATATCGAGCAGATCGACCGTGGCTACGAGGACATCGAGCGCCGTTTCAACGCCCTCGGAGCCTGCATTACGCGAATGGCTTAGACCAGAACAACAGCGGAAAAGATAATCACCGGACAATGATCACGGAGACGGACGTATATAAAATCGGGACGCTCACCCGGACGCACGGCGTCAGGGGAGAGGTCGCTTTTCAGTTCACCGACGATGTGTGGGATCGTGTCGAGGCCGACTACGTGTTCTGCAGCATGGATGGCCTGCTCGTACCTTTTTTCCTCGAAGCGTGGCGCTTCCGCTCGGATAATGTGGCGCTGCTGAAGTTCGAGGACATCGACGACGCCGACGCAGCCCTGCGGATGGTCGGCGCCGACGTCTATTTCCCCAAGGCGCTGACGCCCGACGAGGTCGATGACGTCGACCTGACATGGCAGCATTTCCTCGGTTTCGAGGTCTATCGCTCTGGCGAGCACCTCGGCAACGTGACGTCAGTGATGGATCAGACGAGCAATATCCTGCTTGAGGTCACTACGCCTGACGGCCGCGACGTCCTCATCCCGGCCCACGAGGACTTTGTCCTCAGCGCCGACCATCGTGAGCGGCGCCTGGAGGTCGACATCCCTGATGAACTGTTGACGCTAAACAGCTAACGCAATACATCTGTTACATGTGATCAGCAAATGACAGATTAATGATATGCAAGAAACCAAGAAAAAACAAATAGCTATCCTCGGCTCCACGGGGAGCATCGGCACACAGGCCTTGCAGGTCATCGACGAGCACGACGACCTGTTTGAGGCGCGCATCCTCACGGCCAACAACCATTGGGAGCTGTTGGCGGAGCAGGCACGGCGCTTCAGGCCCGCTGCCGTAGTCATCGCCAACGAGGCCCACTACGAGGCGCTGCGCGACGCACTGGCCGACCTGCCGATAGCCGTATATGCCGGTGCCGATGCTCTCTGTCAGGTCGTCGAGGGCGACGAGGTGGACATCGTGCTGACAGCCATGGTCGGTTTTGCCGGACTGCCACCCACCATCGCTGCCATCAAGGCCGGTAAGCCTATTGCCTTGGCCAACAAGGAGACGATGGTCGTGGCCGGCGAACTCATCAACGGCCTCTGCCGGCAGTATCAGGTGCCTATACTGCCCGTCGACAGCGAACACAGCGCCATCTTCCAGAGCATCATCGGCGAGCAGAGCCCTATCGAGAAGATCATACTCACCGCCTCGGGAGGACCCTTCCGCACCTTCACACGCAAACTGCTCGAGACGGTCACACCGGCCATGGCGCTGAAGCACCCCAACTGGGACATGGGCGCCAAGATCACCATCGACTCGGCTTCGATGATGAACAAGGGCTTTGAGGTCATCGAGGCCAAATGGCTCTTCGGCGTCGAGCCTGACCGTATTCAGGTCGTCGTGCATCCTCAGAGCATCATTCACTCGGCCGTCCAGTTTGCCGACGGTGCTGTCAAGGCCCAGCTCGGCGTGCCGGATATGCGTGTGCCTATTCAGCTGGCTTTCTCCTTCCCGCGCCGTCTGCAGAGCTCCTTCGACCGTCTCGACTGGTACGCGATGCACGACCTGACGTTCGAGCGCCCCGACACCGAGCGTTTCCGCTGCCTGGCTCTGGCCTACGAAGCCTTGCGCCGGGGCGGTAATATGCCGTGCATCGTCAACGCCGCCAACGAGATTGTCAACCGTGCCTTCCTCGAGGAGCGCTGCTCATTCCTCGCGATGCCTGACATCATCGAGCAGACCATGCAGCGAGCCTCCTTCGTTGAGCGCCCGTCCTACGAGGACTATCTCGAGACGGATAAGGAGGCAAGAAGGATTGCCGCGGAGCAGACCCACCCCTCACCCTCCCTGTGAGGGAGGGGTAGTCACCTTTCAAGAATAGTAAATATTTATTCATCCTAAAAAATGACCCTATAACCCGTCACCCTCTCAAATCATTCCACTCCCTCCCTCACAGGGAGGGTGAGGGGTGGGTCTTAAACTATGTCAGTTTTTTGGATTAAAGCTTTACAGCTGATTCTGTGCTTCGCCCTGCTGATTGTGTTGCATGAGGGCGGACATTTCTTCTTCGCCAAGCTCTTTGGCGTGCGTGTCGAGAAGTTCTTCATGTTCTTCGACTGGAAATTCCATCTCTTTTCGACCAAGGACAAGTGGTTCACGCGTCTGTTCCCCAAGATGAAGGACAACGAGACCGAGTATGGTGTCGGTTGGATTCCGCTCGGCGGCTACGTCAAGATTGCCGGCATGATTGACGAGAGTATGGACACGGAGCAGATGAAACAGCCCGTTCAGCCCGACGAGTTCCGCGCCAAGCCTGTCTATCAGCGCTTCCTCATCATGGTGGGTGGTGTGCTGGTCAACTTCCTGCTCGCCCTGTTTATTTATGCGATGATCCTCTTCGCCTGGGGCCGTGACACGCTGCCGATGAACCATATCAGCGATGGCTTCGCCTACAATGAGATGGCCGAAGATCTCGGTTTCCGCGACGGTGATGTGCCGGTGAAGATCGACGGCGAGATGATTGAAGCATGGGACGGTTCGGTCTATCGTGCCCTCTCGGAGGCTGCCACCGTCACGGTGCTGCGCGACGGCGCAGAGGTGGACATCACGATGCCCGAGGACGGCGTCAACCTGCTGGAGATGATCGAGCAGGATCCGCGCTTCCTCAGCGTCAATGTTCCTGCCCTCGTGGACAGCGTACTGCCCGGGTCGCCAGCCGCTACGGTTGGGATGAACAAGGGCGCCCGCATCCTCGAGGTCGACGGTACACCTGTCGAGTGGTGGGGCGACTTTGATGCCGTCATGGGGCGCAAGGCCGACGTACTGGCTTCGGGCTGCAGCCATGCCGACAGCGTGAAACTGCGTGAGCTGCCCATCGTCTTCTGCAACGAGGGCGGCGCAGCTCCCGACACCGTCGTCCTGCAGCTCAACGAGCAATACATGCTGGGCATTGTCAAGACACCTTATCAGTATTACTACAAGGACGCTTACGTCCATCACGACTACAGCTTCTGGGAGAGCCTGCCCGCAGGCATCGCCTACGGATGGGAAACCCTGAAGGGTTATGTCAGCGACCTGAAATATGTCTTCACAAAGAAGGGTGCGCAGAGCGTCGGCTCCTTCGGCACGATCGGCAACCTGTTCCCTGCTGTATGGGACTGGCAGTCGTTCTGGAACATCACCGCCTTCATCTCCATCATCTTGGCCGTGATGAACATCCTGCCCATCCCCGGCCTCGACGGAGGCCATATCTTCTTCCTGCTGGTAGAGGCTGTCACGCGCCGTCCGCCGTCGGAGAAGTTCATGGAACGTGCTCAGATGATTGGCATGATCCTGCTCTTCGCGCTGATGGCGCTGGCGTTGTTCAACGATGCGGTGAAGTTCTTGTTCTGAACATCTCGACTCACGATTTATTGGTCATAAAAAGATACGTATGAAACGATTCCGCGCTTTCTTCCTGCTGGTGCCGCTGGCTGTCCTGTCAGCCTGCACATCCGTGTCCGGCGGCAGCCATGAAGCCTCCTACGAAGTGGAGACTGACACACTTATCTGCCGTATTTCCGTTCCTCAGCCAGAGGCCTCGCTGCGCCTGTCAGTCGGCGAGTGGGTTGACGAGTTGCTGGGCGGCTTCTACCCCGGCGACGCCTCAGACATACATGCCCTGGTCGATTTCTATGGTCGTGCACATACCGACACACTTCAGGCTCTGTTGGACGAATGCCCGGGCAAGCCTGTGGGCTTTGAAGCGATCGTCGAGAAAGCGTATGAGACCGACGACTTCGTTACTTACTGTTGTGACAATATGATCAACCTTGGCGGTGCTCACCCCTCGACGAGCGAGTTCGGCGCCACTTTCCGTAAGAGCGACGGACGACGCATCACTTGGGACATCGTGCGTACGGAGAAGCGTTATGAGTTTAACGACCTGATGCTCATCCTGCTCGAAGGCTACTTTGGGGTCAAGAACAGCAATCAGCTGGAGAAGGTCCTCTCCACTGACCGCACCTTCGACCTGCCGCTGCCCAAGAACCCACCTTTCTTCTTGGAGAATGGCGTCGTTTTCGTCTATCAAGAATATGAGATCGCGGCCTATGCCTATGGCTTGCCAAGCGACACGATACCCTACGAACGCATGCAACCCCTGTTGACCGGATGGGCTCAAAAAATGCTGCCCAAGTAACGTTGGCGCTATCGCTGCTGCTCGTCGGCGGTGCCATCTATGTGGTGATGCGCCCTCCTTGCCTGCTTCTGCATCAGGTGGTGGCAGGCATGGGCCTTGGCGGAGCGATGACTGAGGGCCGCCTCTTGACAGCAGGCTGGCAGCTCCCCTCGTGGGTGGTCTATTGTCTCCCTGGAGCCTTATGGTCAGCCGCCTGGCTGGCAATCATCGATGCCATCCTTGTCCCACGCACGCTTCGCCGCTGTCTGCAGGTCGGTGCTTTCATCCCCGTCCTCGGCGTCGGTTCAGAACTTATGCAGCTTATGGGCTTCCTGCCCGGCACCTTCGATGTCATCGACGCCGTGTGCTATGCTGCCCCCTATCTTGCCTATGCCCTCATTGTCGTTCATACGTACAAAGCCCAATATTCTGTCTCATTCAAACACTAATACAGTCACTACCAATGAAACTCTCAGGAAACCAACTCATCATTGCTCTCGTGGCAGCTGCTTTCATCGTCATGGGGCTGCTGACCATCGTCGTCGTCCTCACCGACGACGGAGAGTCGACGACCACGGAGGTCGAAAAAGATGCTGAGGCAAAAGACGGCGACCAGCCGCTCGACTATAGCCAAAGCGGCGACAGCGTCGTCGTGCGCAATGCCATCGAAGGCGACCCCTACGAGGAACTCGACGAGCTCATCGGCCTCGAGGCCGTCAAGAATGAGGTCCACTCACTCGCCAACTTCGTCAAGGTGCAGAAACAACGTGAGGAGAAGGGCATGAAGACGCCCAAGATGTCCTACCATCTTGTCTTCACCGGCAGCCCCGGTACGGGTAAGACCACCGTGGCGCGCATCGTGGCACGTATCTACAAAGACCTCGGCATCCTCAAGAAAGGCCACACCGTGGAGACCGACCGTGCAGGACTCGTCGGACAGTACCTCGGCGAGACAGCGGTGAAGACCAACGCCGTCATCGACTCGGCCCTCAATGGCGTCCTCTTCATCGACGAAGCCTACTCACTGACACCCGAAGACCCAGGGCGCGACTATGGTCAGGAAGCTGTCTCCACGCTCCTCAAGCGCATGGAGGACGACCGCGACAAACTCGTGGTCATCATCGCAGGCTACCCCAATGAGATGCAGCGTTTCATCGATTCCAACCCGGGTCTCCAGTCGCGCTTCAACCGCTACATCAACTTCCCCGACTACTCGGCTGCCGATCTCGTGGACATCTTCAAGATGTATGCCAAGAAGGGACAATATACGCTGACCGACGACGGCGAGACGATGCTCCAGGAACGGTTGGAATATGCCGTGGCACACAAGGATCATAACTTCGGCAACGCCCGTTACGTGCGCAATGTGTTCGAGAAAGCCATTCAGGAACAGGCCAACCGCCTCGCCGGACGGCGCAACCTCACTGCGACACAGCTCTCCACACTCGAAGCTTCAGACCTCAAGAAGGCGTTCGCTGGTGTCAAGCTCACGCAGAACGTCACCCGATAAAAAAATATTTTTTTCAAAACAGACTACAGACTACAGCCGCCTCACCTTAATATACATGGCAGCAATATAAAACCTGATACATTTTTCTCTTTTTAGACAACTAATTAGACGCGCTCGGCTCGAAGAGACGCTTGACACTTCAAGAATTAAACAAATTTACGTCTGAGTCGCTGCAGAGCGAAGGGCGGGCTATAGGACAAGGTAACTGCTAAGTTCACCACTGGAGGCCCCACGCAGTTACAGGACAAGAAAGAATTCGTTTAATTCGTTTAATTCGTTGTATTATAAAAACATCTTCTGTGCTAACTGATATATCACCTTAATATATATACGCGATGGCTGCCTTCGCCCATGGCAGTGATGCCGTAGGCGGGGTTGTCCCATGAGTCCCTGAGCTCGCGCTGGGCGGCAGAGTAGGAGAGGCCGGTGATCTTGGCATAATCGCGGACCGTCATGAAGGGGTGATCGGCCAGAAACTCGCGAGCCACGATCATGCGGTTCTTCACCTGTGGGTACTTCGACTTCTTGATGCGTACCCCCTCCTTGCCATAGACGCGGCTGATCTTCTGTTTATCGAAATAATCATCTACGGCTTTGTAGAAATCCTTGTTCTTGCGGAAGTTGATATGGTCGAGGCGCAGTCGGCGGGCATCCGGTGTCTTGTCATCCGTCTCTGTCGCCTCGCCTTCCGTTTGCTTTTTGTCGCTCTTCATCCTCACTCCGATGCTGAAGTACCCGACGCCGGGCAACTCCACGGAGAAGCCCCGGCCCAGCTGCTCGGCCAACTCCTCCGCCACGCCGACGAGCACACCCGTGATGATGGATTCGTTGTAACCGCTGCGATGCTCCACTTCCTTGATGAAATCCTTGCCTTCTACGCGCCCTTTGTGCTTCAGACGGTGGACCGTCCTGTTGTTTTCAGGATCCAAAATGTTGCGCTGCTCCAGTTTGTAGTACTCAATTTCGTTCATCTTGACGACTGTTTTGTTTCGCTTGTGCAAATGTACGGCCTTATTTTGAGATGCCCAAAAAGTCGTCGTTAAACGATGTTAAAAGCACCGCGTGATGTGGAAATACTACGCCGTGACATGCAAATATCATTGCGCGACGTCTTCATAGCACGCGGTGATATTAAACTAATACCTACGAGCTGTTTTGAGGATGCCTAAGGATTTTGGTCCTGATCCCAAGAAGTTTTGAACGTCATCATTGGGCCTTCAGGACAGATCCCTTAATGGTTTTCTGCCGAACCTATAACATTGATAGACAGTGAGAAACGCTTGAATTTTCGAGGTGCCAAACTCTTGACAGCGCCTATTTTTTGTTGTAACTTTGCACTCGATTTAGTTCACCTTATTTATTCATCTATTTAATCTTTGTGTTATGGAAAACACCAACAAGTTGAAACAGGTCACTCCCATGAGTCCTGTTCAAGAGTTCCTCACTGCAGGTTACAACCTGCGCCGTAACCTCGTCAGCGGAAAGATCGAGTTCTGCGAGATGGGGGCTTCAGACTACCGTGTGCTCACACAGGACGAGCAGAACAGCATCCTGATGGCTGCTGAAGCGGCGCTGCCCGACGTCAAACGTCTGCGCGAACGACTGACGACCGCTATCTATTCCCGCATGACGCCCGACTTCGACCCTGCTGCCGAGTGGCTGCACAGCCTGCCCGCGTGGGACAACAAGAATCACGTCGATGCCCTGCTCAACCGCATCCCCGGGTTGAGCGCTGAGGAGCGCTACTGGCTTCATGTGTGGCTGCGCTCCGCCGTCGCCCACTGGCTACAGATGGACAGCCTCCACGGCAACGAGCTCGTGCCCACCTTCATCGGTGAGCAGGGCTGCGGCAAGAGCACCTTCTGCCGTATGCTCCTGCCCCAACACCTCCGTCAGTACTATCTGGACCACGTGAACCTCGGCAATAAGTTCGACAAGGAGATGGCGCTGACCGCTAACCTCATCGTCAACATTGACGAGTTGGACCAGGTGCGCCGCTCGCAGCAGTCCGAGCTCAAGCAGCTGCTCTCCAAGAGCTGCGTCAACGGACGACCCATCTATGGCAAGGCACAGCTCGACCGCCAGCGCTATGCCAGCTTCGTGGCAACGACCAACAACCGCCATCCCCTGCACGACCCCACGGGCTCACGCCGCTTCCTCTGCATCGAGATCCCTGATGGTCAGCTCATCGACAACCAAACGCCCATCGACTACGACCAGCTGTACGCCCAACTGTTGGCTGAGCTGCAGAGCGGTGAGCGCTATTGGTTCACCGAAGAGGAGACCCGCACCATCCAGCGTCACAACGAGCCCTACCGTTCGACCGTCGATATGGAGCGCATCGTGACCGAGTGCTTCCGTCTGCCCGCGGCCGACGAACCCTGTGCAGCCATCACGATGTCCGAAGTCCTCAACACCGTAGCCCACGAATACCCCTTCATCCAACCCGTCCACGGCACGAAGGTGCAGATCGGCATCGCCCTCACCGCCCAGGGCTTCAAGGGCAAGCGCGAGGACTACGGCATGACCTACTATGCCATCCCCCGCAATCGCATCGCCTAAATATGAAAACATCCGTGCAGCTCCTGTATTGAGGACATCCTGCTGCTTTGAATCATTGGCCTTCCCGTTCACTCGGGAGGGCTTTTTTTGTTTAGTACTTTTGCAGCGCAAATATAAATGGCTATTTATATAAATCGTTATTTACATTTATGAGATTCTATAATCGTGATACTGAGATTGCCATCATGCAAGAGAATGAACGGCAGATCGGTCTCTCTGAATAGGAACGTAAAGTTAAAATGTTGCCATCTTCAGCGTTCGGACAATACCATCTCTCATTACAAGCCTTGTCATTAGAGGAAATGTGACGGAGCCCATGTCGGCGCCCCTGATGCTTTATCTCCCGCTGTAGTCTGTAGTCTGTTTTGAACAAAAATCTTTTTTGGCCAGCCCGCTTATACTCCTTGCCGAGCCCAAAAAGAATGCACGTTAGATGCGCGAGGTTGGATTTGTCGGCTAAATAGTTATCAGATGTGTAACTTTTATGGCGAAAAGTTTGCAGATATGGAAACTATTTCTTACCTTTGCAGCCGTGGACAGAAAGATACTGTTATACAAGAACTATTTCCTCGACTTCTATCGGAAGATGGAAGACGCTGCGCAGCGCAAGATGGACTATGTGCTGGACATGCTGAAGACACAGCCGCAAGTGAGCCAGAAGTTCGTGAAGTACATCCGCGACGGTGTGTATGAACTGAGGGCAGAGTACGGCGGCAACATCTACCGTGCGTTCTTCATCTTCGACGGGAACAATATCGTGATGCTCTTCAACGGCTTTCAGAAGAAGACGCAGAAGACTCCACAGAGTGAGATTGAAAAGGCTATCAAACTAAAGAATGAGTATTATGCAAGCAAGCGAGAATCCTGACGTACATAGTTTTGACGAAATCCTGGATGCCAAGTACGGGGCACCCGGTACTCCTGAGCGTGAGCAGTTCCGCCGCGAGGCTTATGCCTATTGTGTGGGCACCTTTATCCACGATGCCCGCAAGGAAGAGGGTCTCACCCAGCAGGAGCTGGCCGAGATGGTAGGGGTCAAGAAGTCCTATGTGTCACGTATCGAGACGGGGCGCGTCGAGCCTTCCGCCGGTCTGTTTATGAGGATTATCGATGCCCTCGGATTTTCTATCATGCGGCCTGCACTGTAGTGCCGCTGGCTGAATCTTTTATCTGAGCGCCCCTTGCTCAAGAGAACGTGAGTTCGGTATAAGAAATATGCTTGAAAAATTGTAGGAGTGCGAATTGTT
>CAMOSA010000022.1 GCA_946624335.1 uncultured Prevotellaceae bacterium | reverse complement strand
GACTCGAACCCCGGACCCACGCATTACGAATGCGTTGCTCTACCAACTGAGCCATGTCGGCAGGTCTTCTTTCAAAACCGGGTGCAAAGGTACTTCTTTTTCTCGAACTGAGCAACAAAGTTGGCCTTTTTTTTCTTGTAATATGTATTTTTCTATGTTTCTGGCCCTATATTTGTGCCTAAAGCATTACCTTTGCGTATTAATCATGTCGGCGAAAGCCTAATCTTTATAACTTTACTCAATGAAACGTCTTCTAACAGCTCTTTTCCTGTTGTGCCCAGCCCTGACGACCGTGACCGCGCAGTCGTGGCACTTCTCATTCGAGCCTGCGTGTCGTGGCACGGAACCTTCTGCCGTCGTCGTCGAATCGTCGGACCGTTATTCGTCGTCGTCGGACTATGGTTTTGATTTCATCGCCTCGCCCGTACGTCTGGACCGCCAGACCCCATTTTACTTTAGCGTTCGTGTACCCGACGGCAATTATCGTGTCACGGTCACCCTCGGTTCGCGTAAAAGGGCTGCCGTGACGACGGTCCGTGCCGAGAGTCGTCGGCTGTTTGTCGAGAACTTGTCGACGCGCAAGGGCGAACGGCGTCAGATGTCTTTCGTCGTTCACAAACATTCGCCCCAAATCGACGGGCATCGTTCCATGAAGCTGAAGCCACGTGAGCTCAGCAAGCTCAACTTCGATGACCGCCTTACGATAGAGATCAATGGCGACGCTCCAGCTTGTGCTGCCATCGACATCGTTCGCGATGACAGTGTGCCGACGCTCTTTCTGTGCGGCAATTCGACCGTCGTTGATCAGGACAATGAGCCATGGGCCTCGTGGGGGCAGATGATCACCCGCTGGTTCGGCGACGGTATAGCCATCGCCAATTTTGCCGAAAGCGGCGAGACGGCGAGTACCTTCATCGCAGCCAACCGCCTGGCCAAGGCGTTGTCGATGATGAAGGAGGGCGACTACCTGATTGCTGAGTTCGGCCACAACGACCAGAAGCAGCGCGGTCCGGGCATGGGCGCTTACTACAATTTCGCCACAGCGCTGAAGACATTTATAGATGAAACGCGCGCGCGCAAGGCGACGCCCATCTTTGTGACCCCGACGCAGCGACGTTCCTTCAGTAACGGCCGTATCCAGGAGACGCACGCCGACTATCCCGAGGCGATGGCGTGGGTGGCTACGCGCGAGAACGTACCGCTCATCGACTTGCATGCCATGACGCGTGTGTTCTATGAGGCTATGGGCGAGGAGCAGAGCCGTCACGCCTTCGTGCATTATCCCGCCGGCACCTTCCCCGGTCAGGTCAAAGAGTTCAAGGACAACACACATTTCAACCCTTACGGCGCTTACGAGATCGCAAAATGTGTCATCGAAGGGATGAAAGCACTACAGCTGCCGTTGATTCGTTGCCTCCGCGACGATTATCACTCTTTCGACCCTGCTCATCCCGACGCTTTTGAGGCCTTCCATTGGAACGATTCACCTTTCTTTGAGGCCGAAAAACCCGATGGCAACTGATGTTTTCGCTTACGTTTTACCTATTCAAGTTTCGCAAGGACTCAACTTGCTAGGTTGTAAGGTTATGAGGTTGTAAGGTTATGAGGTTGTAAGGTTATGAGGTTGTAAGGTTATGAGGTTGTAAGGTTATGAGGTAAAATATATTTCGTCCGTCATTTTGGTAGCTTTTCTCACCTAATAACCTAAAAACCTAATAACCTAATAAGTTGAATGATCTATTTATAGTGTATGATAAAGAATCTTGTCTTTGATTTTGGCGGTGTGCTGTTTGACTTGGACTACGATGGCGCCTTGGTGACTTTCAGGCGTATCGGCTTGCTCGATGCCGACAAGCGTCTCGACCGCTACCACCAGCGCGGCATCTTCGAGGACCTGGAGTGTGGTCGCTCGAGTCGTGATGTCTTTCGTGATGAGCTGTCCAAGCTGCTGACGCCTCCGCGATCGTTAACCGAAGAAGAAGTGCTGAGTGCGTGGCTCGGTTATGTCGGTGCGCCTGTTGATCAGCGTAAGCTCGATTATCTCGATGACCTCCGACGCCGCGGTTATCGTACCTTCCTGCTTTCGAACACGAATCCTTATGTGCAGCAATGGGCTGAGAGCGAACGCTTCAGTGCAGGCGGCCGCCCCTTGAGCAGCTACCTCGACCATTGCTATTGTTCTTTTGAGTTGGGTCTGATGAAGCCTGATCCAGCCATCTTTCGCCTTATGCTCGACGATGCCGGTCTTGTAGCCTCCGAGACGCTCTTTCTCGACGACAGCCCGGCGAATATCGCTGCGGCACATGAGCTGGGCATCACGACGATGCTCGTCGAGAAGAACGGTGACTGGCGTGCTGATGTCGAGGCACGGCTGGGATGCTGAAAGGGCCGTGCCTGTGCACGTTCAAGTCGTGAGCGATGAGGGCTAAGCTACTGACGGCTTCAACCTCGGCCATTAGACCGTTACGCTCAACCATTATACTTTTTTTTATCTGTCTTATCGTTCCTCGGTTACAATGGAAGCCCATTGCGCCCTCAAAAGCGACAAGACATCTGATTAAAAAATGGCAATGGTTATCATCGTTACACTAATGTCTGATCTGGGTTAAATGCAGATAGACAATCTACGATCTCTTCCTGGTCATCGGTGATGGTGAGGAGGAGATTCTTGTATTTACCCGTTGCCATGAGCTGTTGCATGAGCGGGTAGATGGGCATCTCTTCGGTCCAGAAGTGGCGGCCCATGAAAATCATCGGGCTGGCGAAGCCGAAGGAGAGGTAGTGGTTCTGGACGGCATCTTGGAAGATCTCCTGAAGTGTACCAGCGCTGCCAGGCGTGTAGACGATTCCGCCGAAGGCCAGCGTAAGTATGCTGTCTTCTCGGATGCTGTTTTCGAAGAACTTGGCGATATGCGTGGCGAAGGGCGTTGACGGCTCATGGCCGTAGAGCCACGTCGGAATGCCGAGGCTGACGTACTTCTGCTGGGGATATTTCTCGCGCACGGCGAAGGCAGAAGCCAGCCATCCTTCATCGCGGAACGAGGGCGCCGACAGAAGCATCGTGAGGGCATCTTCGACCTCGTCTGCCGTGCGTCCTGCCATCCACGCGCCAAGGTGTGTAGCCTCCATGGCACCCGGTCCGCCACCGCTGAGCATGATGAAGCCCGCTTCCGTCAGTCGCTTGCAGAGCAACACGACGCGACGGAACATGGGATCAGTGCGCAGCAGTGCGTGCCCGCCCATGATGCCTACGCAATGTGTCTTGTCATGCGTGTTGAAGAAAGCGTCCAAGGCCACGTGGATGCCGTAGTCGTGCAACGCACGGGCCAGCGACTCCAACGCACGGCTGCCGTGCTTGCCAGTCTGGATGTAGTGGTCGTAGGTCTGCGTGTCGTAGCACCGCTGGAAACTCGAGGCGTCAGCAGGCGAGAAGCCGGCATAGAGTTCCTCGGCACTGTAGAGCGCCTGACGCGTCACGTCGTAGGGCACGGACTCCAGATAGTCGGTCATCTGGTCCAGTTGGTTGGAGTCGCTGGTCGTGATCATAGGTCTGATGGGATTAGCGTGTCTTCACCTTGAGGATGACGCCGCTGTTGGCAGGGACATCGACGTGTGAAGGCTTGGTGTAAGTGAAACTGGTGGCTACAGCTTCGCCGTTGAGCATATTGATCGCACGAATCTTCTGGCGTGAGTTCATGCGATAGAGCTTGAAGGCGTGCTGAGGGATGTTCACGTCGACCGAGACGGGATGATCGTCGAAGTTGACCACGATGAGCATCGTCGAACGGTCGTAGTGGCGCAGGTAGGCATACTGCTTATGCGGATTGAAGTGCTCGGAGGGCGGGTTGACGTACATCAGGTCGTAGAACTCACCGTATTGTATGACGCTGTCGCTGGCGCATAGGTTGAGCAGCGAGGCGTAGAACTGGCGGTTGTCAACCTCCTCGGGCGTGAGCTTGCGATTATTGAAGAGGTCAGCGTTGCGCCATCGGTTGATGGAGCTGACGGTCCAGTAGTCGAAGATCGTCGTCCGTCCGTCACGACCGCTGAAGCCCTCGTCGTCCATGCCCCGTTCGCCCAACTCTTGTCCGAAGTAGATCATCACGGGGCCCGTCGAGAACGTGGCGGCGACGATCATCGCGGCGTGGGCTTTCTCGGCGTTGCCGGCGAAGAAGTCGGATGCGATGCGCTGCTCGTCGTGGTTCTCGAGGAACGAGAGCATGTGAGGGCGTATATCGTCGACGGCCTGCCAGCACGAGGTGATGGCCTCGGCATTGGCCGTGCCGCAGGTGACGGCGCGCAGCGTGTCATAGAGCCCTACTTTGTCATACAGGTAATCGAACCGACCTTCGTCGATATACCGGCGGTAAGCGTCGGTGCCGTATATCTCGGCGATGAAAATGACGTTTGGGTAGTTCGCCTTGACCTGTGGGATGGCCCATCCCCAGAACTCCGCGGGCACCATCTCGGCCATATCGCAGCGGAAGCCGTCGACGCCTTTACCGGCCCAGAACAGCAGGATGTCGAGCATCTTCTGCCACGTCGAGGGCACAGGGTCGAAGTGTGTCGTGCGGCCGCCGGTGTAGTCGACGCCGTAGTTGAGCTTGACGGTCTCGTACCAGTCGTCGTGGCGCGCGTAGCTCGAGAATACATCATTGCCTGTGGCTCGGGCGGGCTGCTCGGTGTAGGGCGCGGCCTCGTCCTGCTGAAGATCGAAGTCGGCGTGCAGCGCCTCGCCGGGGAAATAGTAGAAATTGTTCTGCGGCGAGAAGTGCAGTGTCGTGTCGTCGGCAGCGCCCAGATCCTCGACGCCGTCGGGGCAGGCATCGCTGTGGTACTGACGTGCGACGTGGTTGGGGACGAAATCGATGATGATCTTCAGCCGTGCATCGTGAGTGCGCTCGACGAGCGCCTCAAACTCCTTCATACGGTTGGGGACGCTCGTGGCCAGGTCGGGGTCGACGTCGTAGTAGTCCTTGATGGCGTAGGCCGAGCCTGCCTTGCCCTTGACGACGGCGTGGTGGTCACGGCTGATGCCGAAGGCCGAGTAGTCGGTCTGCGTGGCATGTTCGATGATGCCCGTGTACCAGATGTGCGTCGTTCCGAGCTCGCGGATCTCCTCCAGGGCTTTCGGCGTGAAGGCGGCCATCGTGCCACAGCCGTTCTGGCTGTGGCTGCCGTCCTTGATGTTGACGTTACTCTCGTTACCGAAGAGCCTTGTGAAGACTTGATAGATGACGAGTTTGTCCATCTGTTCTGCTGCTGTCTTATTGACCGAACAAGCTTGCGTCAGGCCCATGATGAACCCGATGCAAGCCAGTCGGAATAGGTGATTTTTCATTCTTATCGGTTACAAGTCGGTGGCGCCGCGGACGACGAGGCCCTCGACATCCTTGGCAATCTTGGTGATCATGCCCTGCAGTGCCTTGCCCGGTCCGCACTCGGTGAACTCGGTGGCTCCGGCAGCGATCATGGCCTGCACCTCCTGCGTCCATCGCACGCTGGCCGTGAGCTGAGCGATCAGGTTGGCCTTGATCTGTGCAGGCTCGGTGTGAGCCTGGCCGTCGACGTTCTGATAGACGGGGCATTTGGGGGTGTGGAACTCGGTGGCTTCGATGGCAGCCTGCAGCTCATCCTTGGCGGGTTGCATGAGGGGGCTGTGGAAAGCGCCTCCGACGGGCAGTGGCAGCGCACGCTTGGCGCCGGCGGCCTTCAGCTGCTCGCAGGCCTTCTGTATGGCCTCAACGGTGCCGCTGATGACGAGCTGGCCGGGGTTGTTGTAGTTGGCAGGCACACAGACGCCACCCTCAGCGGCGACCTCAGCGCAGACCTTCTCGACGACGTCGTCGGCCAGACCAATGATGGCTGCCATCGTCGACGGCTGAGCCTCGCAGGCCTTCTGCATGGCACGGGCGCGGGCACTGACCAGACGCAGACCGTCCTCGAACGAGAGGGCACCAGCGGCGACCAGGGCGCTGAACTCGCCCAGCGAGTGACCGCCCACCATGTCGGGCTGGAATTTGTCGCCCAGGCAGATCGCGGTGACCACGCTGTGGAGGAAGACGGCCGGCTGCGTCACCTTGGTTTGCTTCAGCTCTTCGGCCGTGCCTTCGAACATAATCTTTGTGATCTCGAAGCCCAGGATGTCGTTGGCCTTGTCCAGCAGCGCCTTGGCTTCAGCGTTATTCTCATACAGGTCTTTGCCCATTCCGGGGAACTGGGCGCCCTGACCGGGGAAAACGAATGCTTTCATAGTCTTTTTGTCTTTTTTTATCTGTTCGTTTATTGACTTTACACCAGTGTGTGGCGGCGGCCGTCATCGAGGGGGCTTGCCTCGTCCGCGGCCTACGGTTGACGTGTGTTCAGGCCGTGGGACAGCGTTCGTCCGTCAGCCGCCTTTCACGTTTGCGGCTGCAAAGTTACAAAGAATAATCGGAATAACACGCATTTCGTGTAATAATCTTTAGGTATCGCGTCTTCATTCCTCATGACGTGAGGTGAGCTCATGCCTCTGTGTCGGCCTCGGACAGCCTGACTATCCAATAGACGAAACGTGCGATGGTGGCGACAGTCACGACGGCTGCGGTGACGTGAGAGAACATGGCGGGCAGGTGTAGCGTCGTCGGCGAGATGAGCAGGAAGTCGACAACGACCATCGTCATGAAGACGGCGGGGATGAGGGTCAGCCAGTAGCAGCGCCGCTGGCGCACCAAATAGACGGTGCAGAACCACAGCGTCACGGCCGCCATGGCCTGTGTGCCCCAGGCCACGTACTGCCAGACGGTGCCGAAGCCCGATGGGTTGCCGATTTGCCAGGCCAGCAGCGCGATGCCGACGGCGAAGACCGGCAGGCTCAGCAGAACGCGTGAACGGGCGCTCTTCTGGTTGATGCGGAACGCCTCAGACAGGATCAGACGCGCCGTGCGGAAGGAACTGCCGCCCGTGGTGATCGGTGCGGCAACGATGCCCAGCAGCGCCAGGATGCTGCCGGCAGTGCCCAGCCAGCTGGAGCAGATGATGTTGACCACCGTAGGCGCGTCGAAGAATTGTATCAGGCTGAGTCCTGAGGCTTCGTACTTCGACACGATGTCTGCCGGACAGACCGACTGCCATCCGTCGGCGAAGAAGAAATAGTTGGAGATCGTGGCCCACACCAGAGCTACGATACCCTCGGTGACCATGGCTCCGTAGAAAACGGGACGTCCCTGGCGCTCGCTTTTCATGCAACGGGCCATCATCGGCGACTGCGTAGCGTGGAAACCGCTCACGGCACCACAGGCGATGGTCACGAAGAGGGCGGGGAAGAGGCTCTGCTGAAGGCCCAGGCGTTCAGCACCCCAGTTGCCCAGGCCGTCCCACACCTCGGGCAGGACAGGCTGCTTGCTCACCAGCACGACACCCAGCGCCAGCACCATGAAAAGCATTGACAGTGCGAAGAGAGGGTAGATTCGCCCGATTACCTTGTCGATGGGCATGACCGTCGTGGCGACGTAATAAAGGAATATAAGGCCGACCCACATCATCTTCTCGCCCCAGATGCCACTGAGGATGATGGCGGGACAGTAGACGAAGAAGGCACCGACCAGCACCATCATCATCATCGTGAACACCACCATACACTTGCGGGCCGTCTTGCCCAGGTAGAGGCCGGTCAGCTCGGCCTGCCCCAAGCCGTCATGGCGCATGGAGATCATGCCGCTGATGTAATCGTGTACGGCTCCGCCGAAGATGCAACCCAGCACAATCCACAGGTAAGCCGAAGGACCGAACCAAGCGCCCATGATGGCGCCGAAGATGGGACCTGTGCCGGCGATGTTAAGAAACTGAATCATGAAGATGCGCCAGCCGGGCAGAACAATATAGTCGATATTGTCGGCACGACGTATGGCCGGTGTCTCGCGGTCGTCGGGGCCAAAGACGTGCTCGGCAACGCGTCCATAGATCATATAGCCTGCGAACAGTGCTATGATGCTGAGGAGAAATGTAATCATTGTCTTGTTCTTGTGAAAAACCTTAAGTGTGTGTGGAAAGTAGTCGATTCAATGTTTTATTTCGGGTGCAAAGGTACGGAATAATAATGTGATACACAAATTTCAAGCCCACAATAAATTATTGTCGAAGAAACCTGAGGCGTTCTTAAGAGTATTGCCTTAGAGAAGTTGTCCGCATAAGGAATGGTGCGGGCTGGCGACTTGTTTCGTGGATGAACGTCGGTGGGGCATAAACACTTAAGACTACAAGCAACAGATGTTTACTCGTCGAAGGTAAAGGGAACCGTCTGGACACCAGTGCCGTAGATGGTGCGGAAATCATCGCGCATGGAGATGACGTGATAGCCTGCTTCGCGCCACCGGGTGGCCAGCGTGAGTCCTTTGTCGCGGTTGGCATGATCGCGCTCGTCGTCGTCAGCCACGAGCATGAAGGCAGCGCTGCGATGTGGGCTGCTCAGGCAGTAGTTATGCATAGCACAGTCGCCGCCGCTGTTGCCGAAGGAGAGCACAGGTACTCGGCCAATCTCCTGCGTGATCTGCAGCACTTTGTTGGTCTTGAGGTTTTTGATGATGAGTTCATCGGTGCGCACCAGGTCCTCAGCCGAGGTCATCGTGTAGTCGACGCCGGGCTCGTCAGCCTGGCCGGTGGCTTCGAGACGCACATCCATACCAATGACACGGTTGGGGGCTATGCCGATGGGCTCGACCAGGGCACGACAGATGAAACGGTCGGAGCCCGAGACGACATAATAGGTGAAGCCGTTGGCCTTGAGGTAGCGAAAGACCTCGAGCATAGGCTGATAGAAGCTCTGACCATAGGTCATACCGCTGAAGCCGTTGGCCGGTCGGGCAGCGTAAGCCTTGACGTAGGCGTCAAACTGTGCCAGGGTCATTCCGGCGTATGCCTTGGCGGCGGCACGGGCGTGGATCATGTCGAAATGGTCGGGCAACGGGGTGCCGTGCCGCACGAAGTCGCGGATCTGCTGAGCGGCTTGGCGCACATCGGCGGGAGCGGCGTCGCGATAGTCGGGGTCGTCGAGAGCACGGTATTCGAGCAGGTTGTACTCGAAATAGGAGGGGTAGAGTTCACCGACGAAAGTACCATCCATGTCGAACGTGGCGATACGGTCGGCAAGGGGGATGAAGTTGGGCGACGCGGGGTCAGTGACATCCTCGACGTACTCACGCAAGGCGGCGAGGGCGTCGCACTGGTTCCAGGACGAGAAAGACACTTGCTCGACGCAGACTCCCTCCTCATCCTTGCAGGAAGTCATCACAGGGCTGCACAGCAAAAGGATAGCAGCCGATAACCATAAGAGTTTCTTTTTCATGAGAATAGTTTGTTTGACATTTGTTTAGCGATGCAAAAGTACAAAAAAATCTGCACTCGGCATTGTCTTATCCTATTTATTTTGTACCTTTGTACGCGTTTTCGGCGCTCGCTGAAGCGACAGGGGTGGGCGTCGCGGCGACGAGATTATTATTTAATGGATTATAGTCAATGGCAAAAGAGAGGATTATACGCTTGGCATCGTGGCCTGAGGACGAGGCGGGCATCTTGGCCGTCATAGCTGCAGCCAAACAGATTATGCGTGCGTCGGGCAATAGTCAGCAGTGGGTCGGCAACTATCCGTCGGGCGACGCCATCCGGGCCGACGTGGAGCGTCACGGAGGTTATGTCATCGAGGAAGTTGAGCTAAGCGGTGCGACCGAGGGCTTGACGCCGCAAGAGACGAAGGCGCAGGAGGCGCTGTCGACGAACGGCAGCCGGCGTGAGATCATCGCCTATTTCGCCTTCCTGCCGTCGCCAGAGCCGACCTATGCCAACATCTACGACGGCGCATGGGCGGACGACACGTGCCCATACTATGTCTTGCACCGTATCGCCAGCCGCGCCGATGTGCATGGCATATTTGAAGATATCATCCGCTTCAGCCTGTCGCAGACGAATAACATCCGTATCGATACTCACCGCGACAACCTCATTATGCGTCACAACATCGCTAAACATGGCTTTGAATACTGCGGCATTATATACCTGCAGAACGGCGACGAACGTCTGGCCTATCAGCGGTTTGTGCGCAGGGCTGATGACAGCCGTTGAGTGATCGTCAGGGCTGACGTGTGTGCAAACCGGATGTGCGGGCGGCTCAGGTGGCTCAGCTGGCCGACGGCGTCAGCACATCCTGGGGTTGGAGCGGAGCGTAGGGGCCGTCTTTAGCCTCGAAGATGACGGTGGGCTCGTAGACTTCCACGCTGTGCCATTGGCCGAGGGGGATGCTCAGTGCGCGGTTGCCCGTGGCGGCGTCGAGGGCGTAGCGCGCGGTCTCCCGACCTTCATCGTCATAGAAGACTTCGTCCATACGGCCGCGCAGCATCACGACGACTTCGGTGCTGGCCGTGTGGCGATGGATGGGCAGGACGGTGCCGGGCATCATAGCATTGAGCATTCGCTGCGAACGGTCGTCGGACGTCGTGCGCAGATCCAGGTTCATTCTCAGTCGGGGGCTGGCGGCGGCCTGGGCCGTCAGCTCGTCCATCACGGTGTTGTCAATTAACATAGCTGGTCTTATCTGTTTTGTTATTGGTTTAAGACGTGTTAAACTTTCGATTCCAGCCCCCATCTCCGCTCCCCATAAAAGGGAGGACGGTCACCTCTCCAGTGCAGTAGGCAATATGCAAGACATTCCATTCTCCACTTTTAGGGAGAGCGGAGAGGGGGGCTTTAGCCTTTCAATGTGTCTCTATCTCCGACAGTTCGAGCCATCGCATCTCTTTCTGGTCAAGCTCGTCCTGGAGCAGGGGTAGTCGTTTGCTTTTCTCGGTGAGAGCTTCAACGCTGAGTGTACCGCTGCATAGGGCTGTCTCGATGTCCGCTTTCTCGGTCTCAAGGGCGGCTATTTCCTTTTCGAGGGTTTCCATCTCGCGTTGTTCCTTGAAGGTGAGGCGTCGGGGCCGTGCAGCGCTGGCGCTGCTCTTGTCTGCAGCATTTTTCTCGGCGCTGTTCTTCTCGGTGCGTTCTTTCGGTGCTGTCGGGGTCTCAGCTTTCTCCCTCTCCTTCTCCCATTGGCGGAACTGCGTGTAGTTGCCTGGGAAGTCCCTGATGACGCCGTCGCCTTTGAAGACGAGGAGATGGTCGACGACTTTATCCATGAAGTAGCGGTCGTGGCTCACCACGATGACGCAGCCCCGGAAATTGCGCAGGTAGTCCTCGAGGATATTCAGCGTGACGATGTCGAGGTCGTTGGTCGGCTCGTCGAGGATCAGGAAGTTGGGGTTCTGCATCAGTACGGTGCAGAGGTACAGGCGGCGCCGCTCGCCGCCCGAGAGTTTGTAGATATAGTTCTGCTGCTGCAGGGGCGTGAACAGGAAGTGCTGGAGGAACTGCATCGCCGTCAGGTGGCGTCCGCCGCCCAGGTCGACATATTCGGCTACGCGCCGCACGGCATCGATGACCTTCATCTGCTGGTCGAACTGCATACCATCCTGCGAGAAATAGCCGAAGCGCACCGTCTCGCCCACGACGAAACGTCCGCTGTCGGGCGCTATGAGGCCGAGGAGCATCTTGATGAACGTACTCTTGCCCGTGCCGTTAGCCCCAACGATGCCCATCTTCTCGTAGCGCGAGAAGTTGTAGTAGAAGTCCTTGACGATCACCTTGGCTTGGCTCGAAGGGTTGTCGGGGTCGGCGGGGAAGGTCTTGCTGACGTATTCGGCCTCGAAGATCTTCGAGCCGATATAGGTGCTGTTGAGCTGCAGCGTCACCGTCTCCTCCGTGGTGCGCTGCTTGGCTTTGCGTTCGAGGTCGTAGAAGGCTTCCTCACGGTAGCGCGCCTTGTGCCCCCTGGCCTGCGGCATACGACGCATCCACTCGAGTTCGGTGCGGTAGCGGTTGTTGGCACGGGCGATCTCTGAGTTGGTCACGTCGATGCGCTCCTGTCGCTTCTCGAGATAGTACTCGTAGTTGCCCCGGTAGGTGTATAACGTCTCGTCGTCGAGCTCGAGGATCAGGTTGCAAACGCGGTCGAGGAAATAGCGGTCGTGCGTCACCATCAGCACGGTCATATATGATCGCGAAAGGTAGCTTTCCAGCCACTCGATCATCTGTAGGTCGAGGTGATTGGTAGGCTCGTCGAGGATCAGCAGGTCAGGCTCCTGGCAGAGCACATTGGCCAGGGCGACGCGCTTGAGCTGTCCGCCGGAGAGCTGGCTGATGCGCTGGCCGTGGTCGACGATGTGTAGCTTCGTCAGGTATTCCTGTATGCGCCGGGGCTCTTCCTTGCAGTGCCAGAGGCAGGCCTCCATGACCGTCATATCAGTGGGGTAGGAGGGCGTCTGCTCGAGATAAGCCACGCGCAGGTCGCGGCGGAAGATGATGCTGCCGCTCTCGGGCTGCTCATGGCCCGCAAGGATATTCAGCAGTGACGTCTTGCCCGTGCCGTTCTGGGCTATCAGGCCGACGTGCTGACCCTCGGCGATACCGAAGCTGATGTCGTGGAAAAGTGTCTTGTCGCCTACGGCATAACGTAGGTTTTCGACTTGTAAATAGGGATTAACTGCTGCCATATTGAAGATTTCGGCGCGAAATTACAGAAAAAAAGTGAAAAACGCTTGCTGTTTCAGCAGAAATTTGTACCTTTGCACTCGAATTTATGAAGGGGTAGCGTTAATAGCGCACTATCCATTTGTAGTTTCCACATCATTTTTTCTACTGAATCACATTCCTTACATGTAGTTAATGTATAAGGTACGCCCGTACCTTATGAGAATACGAATAACACCATAAGCATGCACACTAAGATCGAACTCGAGGCACTGCCCATCGAACAACTGACAGACATTGCCAAGTCACTGGATATCTCCACGAAGAAAGACACAGATAAGCTGGACTTGATATATAGCATCATTGAAGCAGAACTCACGCAGAACCCTGCTCCTGCCGAGGTGAAGCAGCCCAAGAAGCGGGGCCGCAAGAGCAACGCGGAGAAGGCTGCCGAGGCCGCTAAGAACGAGGCACAGCAGAAACCGCAGCAGCAAGAGGCGCTGCCTGCCGAAGTCGCTGCCGACAAGCCTGAGTCCAAGAAAGGTAAGGCCGCAGCGGACAAGAAGAAAGACAAAAAGGCTGAAGAGCCCATGGCCGAGGCCGTGACCGAAGCCCGTGCCGCTGCGTCGGAGGCTGACACGACAGCTGCCGCCGACGACGCCAAGACAGAGAAAGCCGCACCTGCACCCAAGAAGCGCGGACGGAAGTCCAAAGCCGAGAAGGAAGCTATGGAGGCTGCGGCACGTGCTGCCGAGCTGCAACTCTTCGACGATGCAGGCAAGGCTGCTGAGTCACAGGCGGGGGGCGCCGATGCCGAGACGGCCAACGAGAAGGTGATGTCCAAGAAAAACAAGGTAGCTCAGCCCAAGGACGAAGGGCAGACAATGCCGAATGCAGAAGGACCTGTGGCTGCCATGACGGAGGGCGACTGGAAGAGTGCTCCGCAGGCAGAAGACGAGCTCACACCCGAAGCGGTTGAGGCGTTCTTCAACGCCGACGAGCCCGACTTCGTCATCATACAATCCATCCCCGAGGAAATCTACGACGAGCCCTACGGCATGATCGACGGACCTATGATGGTCGATGACGGGCCGTATATGCCAGAGCCTGAAGGACCGGCTCCGCAGAACGGCGTACCTCAGGCCAAGGCTAACGACAACAAGCACGAAGAGCCCGTCATGCGCTATGACTTCGGCGATCTCGTCAAGGCTGAAGGCGTACTGGAGACAACGCCCGACGGATGGGGCTTCCTGCGGTCATCCGACTACAACTATCTGGCCAGTCCCGACGACGTCTACGTCAGCCAGCAGCAGATCAAGCAATACGGGCTGAAGACCGGCGACGTCGTCGAGGGTGCCATTCGTCCGCCCCGCGAAGGCGAGAAGTACTTCCCGCTCATGACGGTGGATCAGGTCAACGGATGCAATCCTGCTCGCATACGAGACCGTCAGGCCTTTGAGCACCTGACACCCCTCTTCCCCGACGAGAAGTTCAAGCTCTGCCGTGGCTACAACGATGCCACCAGCGTGCGCATCGTAGACCTGTTCTCGCCCATCGGCAAGGGCCAGCGTGCGCTCATCGTCGCACAGCCCAAGACGGGTAAGACCATACTCATGAAGGATATAGCCAACGCCATCGCCGCCAACCATCCCGAGGCCTACCTGATGATGCTTCTCATCGACGAGCGACCTGAGGAGGTGACAGACATGGCTCGCACCGTCAACGCCGAGGTCATCGCATCGACCTTCGACGAGCCGGCCGAGCGGCACGTCAAGATCGCCGGCATCGTGCTGGAGAAGGCCAAGCGTATGGTCGAGTGCGGACATGACGTAGTCATCTTCCTCGACAGCATCACACGTCTGGCCCGAGCCTATAACACGGCAGCACCTGCTAGCGGCAAGATCCTCACCGGCGGTGTCGACGCCAACGCGCTGCAGAAGCCTAAACGCTTCTTTGGCGCAGCACGCAACATCGAGGGCGGCGGTTCGCTCACCATCATCGCCACGGCACTCATCGACACCGGCTCCAAGATGGACGAGGTCATCTTCGAGGAGTTCAAGGGTACAGGTAATATGGAGCTGCAGCTCGACCGCACGCTGGCCAACAAGCGCATCTTCCCCGCCGTGAACATCGTTGCCAGCTCCACGCGACGCGACGATCTGCTGCACGACAAGACGACGCTCGACCGGATGTGGATCCTGCGCAAGTTCCTCTCCGACATGAATCCCATCGAGGCCATGAACGAGCTCAAGAGCCGCCTCGAGCATACTAAGACCAACGAGGAATTCCTCATCAGCATGAACTCATGACCTTGCCGAACGACGCGCCTGATGAGCACGCCGACGACGAGGCACACATAGGCGAAGCGGGCCCTCCCCATCACAGGGAGCGCCCGCTTCGGCGTTCGTGCGGTACCCGAAATTGGGGGATATAACAAGATTTAACCTGCCATATTTGCCCGAGCGGCAAGTTTTACGTATCTTTGCGGCTGAAATGAATAAGCTAAGAAATCATATTTTATTGCTGCTCCTCATGGTGGCTATGCCTGCCATGTCGGTCAGCGTCATCCGTCAGGCCAAGGACAACCTGAAGAAGAAGCAGAACCTCGAGCAGACGGCCAAGAACCTGATGGCCGAAGCGGCCAAGCCCGAGACGAAGCGCAAGGAACGCATCGAGTGCCTGCAGCTGGCGGCAGAGTGCAGCCAGCGCCTCTACGAAGCCGAGAACCTGCGCCTCTATCTCAAGCAGAAGTATGATACGACAAAGTTCTTCTCGTCGATACTCGATATGTTCATCCGCCTCGAGATGGCCGACAGCATAGGCGCTCAGCCCGACGAGAAAGGGCGCGTCAAGCCCGTCAACCGGCGCCGCAACCACGACATCCTGAAGCCCTTCCGTGCCAATCTCCTCAATGGCGGACGATGGCACTTCCGCAAGGCGCAGATGGCACAGGCCTATCCCTTCCTCGACACCTACGTCGCTACGGCCACCCACCCGCTCTTCGCTGCCGACTCGCTCTTGAAGACCGACACCCTCATCCGGCCGACGGCCTATCTCGCTGCCGTGGCGGCTCACACCAGCGCCAACCACGACGGTGTCATCCGCCACGCCGCCATGGCCAAGGATGCCGGCATGCAGAGCTATATCATCGAGGAATATCTGGCCAAGGCGTGGCTCGCCAAGGGTGACACCGCACGATGGCTCGACACGCTCCACGAGGGCGTCCGGCTTTACCCCTCGCATCCTTATTTCTTCACGAACATCATCGACTACAACGTCTCCAATCACCGCTATGATGAGAGTCTGGCGCTGGCCGACTCGATGATTACTATCGCCGACTCCGTCGCCCTCTACTGGTATGCCAAGAGCATCGTTTATCTCAAGCAAGGCAAGGACCGCGAAGTCATCGACGCCTGCGACTCGTGCCTCGTTCGTGACGACAAGTTTGTCGACGCCTATTATAATAAAGGTATAGCGTCGCTCAACCTGGCCGTCATCTACGCCGAACAGGCTTCGTCGGACATCAACGATCCGCAGTACCGTCGCGACCACGAGATCATCCGCAGCCTCTACCTGCTGGCCAAGCAGCCCATGGAGAAGGTTCGAGAACTCGCTCCCGACGACAAGGCACGCTGGGCGGCGCCCCTCTACCGCATCTATCTTAACCTGAATATGGGCAAGGAGTTCGACGAGATCGACCAAATCCTCAAATAGCGCAAAAACGAGTCTGCTATGCATCACGCCACGTCGCTCTGGACATGGCTCCTGGCGCTCGCCATAGGACTGTCGAGCGGAGCTTGCGGGAGACGCCACAACGCCTCGCCAGAGATGGCACGTGCCCGGGTAGACTCGATCAACGACCTGGCCTATCGTAGCCACTATCGCGACATTGACGTCGTACGCCAGCTGGCTTCCGAGGCTTATGAACAGGCCGACAGCATCCGCTATGCCGACGGTATGGCCGAGGCGCTGAACAACCTGGCCTTCGAGCGATTTCAGCAGATGGACTTCGACAGCGCTCAGGTCATAGCTGCCGACATCGCGGCAGGCGAGGCCGACGAGGTAGAGCGTCTCGTGGCCGATGTCATGCTGATGAAAGTGGCACAGCGCACCAGCGACAATCTCGCTTTCTTCCGCCACCGTAGCTTTGCTCTCCAACGCATAGAACGGCTGGAGCGGCAACAGCAGCGCATGACACCACGCCGTCGCCGTCGATTCGACTTCGCACGCGGCGACCTCCACATCGTCGCCTCGACTTATTTCTACTATCTTGACCAGCAAGAACGGGCCATCGCTGAGATACGCGACGCCGAGACCTACTGCCGTCTGTCGGAAGATACGGCTCAGTGGCTATACTACAGCTACATGAGAGGCTCGGGTGGCTTGAGCGACAACACCGATCCCGTGGCCATCGCCCGTGAGGAGTTCGACTATCTCTTGCCCTGCTTCTGGCTGGCGCGGCGCGAGGGCTATACGTTCTTCGAGGCTAATGCCGAGCAGTCGCTGGCGACGCTCTTTGCCGACAGCCTGCGTCTGCAGGCCGTGGCGGCCACGCAACCTGAGGTCATCGCGATGCTCACGAGCGTTTTCTCGTCATCGCCCAAGACCTATATCCCCGACGATGAAGCCGCGGAGCATCATGCAGCCACGGATGACGGCGCCAATGGCGCTGCCTCGCCACTCTTCGACACGGCGATGCGCATGGCCGAGGCTGCCTTCGAACACTTCCTCGTCTACGACGACCTCTATCAGCAGGCGTGCGCCCTCCGCACACTCGGCGAGCTCTCCTTTGCCGACGGGCGCTACCACGATGCCATCGGCTTCTACGCTCAGGCCCTGGCGTGCGGCAATTTCCATCATCAATGCTACTACGCTCCCGATCAGGTGCTGGCATCGCCCTCCGGCATGCCCGAGGCTCAGCCCTCAGCATCCTCCGCAGCGCCGTCCCCTGACCTGCTCAGCGTCTACGATCCTTCGCCGCGGACAGAATCCGTCGAACGGCTATGGATGCGATTGCCGCAAGTCAAGACCGTGCCCGAGTGGATCGCTGGCATCCGACAGCATCTGTCTGTTGCCTTCAGCGCTTTAGACATGAAGGCCGAGAGCGACTTCAACCGGAACATCTATCTCGACCTGCTCGACGTCACTCGCGAGGACGCCGAGCTCGAGAGCCGTGCGGCGGAGCTCAACGCCGAGAGCCGGAAACTCGTCAGGACGTGGGCGGCCGTAGGCATCGTGGCAGCGCTCATCATCGCCTTCGTGCTCTATCTGCTGCACAACTGGCGGCGTCGGATTCGCACACAGAACAGGCTCATCGACCTGAAGATACAGCAGCTTCACGACGAGGCACAGCGTCAGCGTGAAGCGTTTGAAGAGGAACAGGAACAGCTCAGAGAGCAGCAGGCTGCCACCGAACTGCGTCTGCTGCGTGACAAGCAGCAGAACGTCGAGAAGCGCGCTAAGCTGCAGCTCGTGGCGGGCATACAACCTCTGCTCAACCGCGTCATCCATGAAGTGGAACGTATGAAGCAACGAGGGCAGACGTCACCCGCCGCCCTCGACTATATCAGCGAACTCACCGAGAGCATCACCCAGTACAATGAGCTGCTGACAGAGTGGATTCAGATGCGACAAGGACAGCTCGCACTGCAGCTGTCGTCATTCCCGCTGGAGCCTTTGTTCGAGACGTTGCGTCACAGCCATTTCGCTTTCGACCAGAAGGGGATAGCTCTTGACGTAGCGTCCACTGGCCTTAGCGTCAAGGCCGACCGTGCCTTGACCCTCTTCATGCTGAACACGCTGGCCGACAATGCGCGCAAGTTCACGCCCAAGGGCGGAAGGGTCGCCATCGCCGCCACCGAGGGCGCTGACACCGACGGCCGATATGTCGAGCTGTCCGTGCAGGACACGGGCTGCGGCATGACCGCCGAGGACGTCGACCTCATCCTGAACAACAAGGTCTACGATGCAGGCAAGATTGGTCACACGCCTAAGCCTGACGACTTTTCCCACCAGTGGGAAACGCCAAAACCCTTAACTCCTAAGGCGAGTCCCACTAATGGGACTCCGTCCGACGGCCAGAAAGGTTTCGGCTTTGGCCTGATGAACTGCAAGGGAATCATTGAGAAATATCGGAAGACCAGTCCGCTGTTTGCCGTCTGCCGCTTCGGCATCGAGAGCCGGGTGGGGGAGGGCAGTCGCTTCTGGTTCCGCCTGCCGCGCGTCGCTTCCATGGTGATAGCCGTCTTGATGTCCATGCACGTCGGGGCTGCCGTCCTGCCATGCTTTGGTCAGTCGCTGCCGACGGCCGTCAGCACTCACCGTTCCGACCGTTCTGCTGCCCGGTCACAGCAGCACGTGGCGCTGGGCCGGGCCTATGCTTTCGCCGACTCGGTCTACTATTGTAACCTCGACGAGCGTTACACCGATGCCGTAGCCTTTGCCGACTCAGCCTTCTTCGCGCTCAACCAGCACTATGCAAGCATCGCTCGAACAACAGGTCGTCATCTTACTCTGTTCGAACAAGATACCGAAGCGGCTGAGGTGAAATGGTGGCGCGAGAAGGCGGACGTCGATTACAGTCTCCTGCTCGGATTGCGCAACGAAGTTGCCATCGCAGCACTGGCGCTGCACGATTGGCCCCTCTACCGCTACAACAACCGCATATATACGCGGCTCTACAAGCTCACCAACCAGGACACGACGCTTGAGTCCTTCTGCCAGCAGACCGAGCGTTCGCAGCAGACCGAGCGTTGGGCCATCATCGTCCTCGGCATCGTCTTTGTCTTAGCCACGTTGGCTTTCGGCCTCTTCTATGTCCGTCCGCAGATGGCTTTCCGCCGGAAAATGGCTCAGCTGCACAACCAGCGGCTGGCTCAGATGCAACACCAGGAGGCTACCGAGCACGAACGACGCCAGAGCGATTTCGAGATGGCAGAGGATGAACATCGCAGACGGCTGTTCGAAGAGAGCCGCCTGCACGTGCAGAACATGATCATCGACAATGCCCTCTCGACCATCAAGCACGAGACGATGTACTATCCCAGTCGCATCAGGCAGCTCGTAGACCACCTGAAATCCAGCAGCGATCAAGTCGATCT
>CAMOSA010000021.1 GCA_946624335.1 uncultured Prevotellaceae bacterium | reverse complement strand
ATATTTTGCCGGCATTGACGAAGGTCAACGGCCTCGCGCGCGTACCTTTAATATATTTATTCGCTAAAAAAGGGAGGGGACGATAGCCCCTCCCGCTGTACAGAGGCCGTCATGCTTATTCTTCGCCCCAAATATTCCAGTCATCATACTCTTTGATGAGCGCCTGGCTGCCATCAATATTTTTGTCGTTATAGATGTAGAGACTCTCGGCCAACATAGCAGCGGCCTGTAGCTCTACCTGGACGATGGTTGGTCTTACGTACTTCATATTTATTCACATTAACAGTTAACAATAAAAGGAAATATTCCCTGCCCCACCCCACGGGGCGGGACAGGGTAAGGACACGCCTGCTTAATTCAGCACTTTTTTGCCATTGACAATGACTATGCCACGGCCATGCTTCATGTGTGACAGTTTGCGACCGCTGAGGTCGTAAGCGCTCCTGATATTCTTCATCCCGTCAGGATTGATTACCTCATTGATTGCGGTTGCATCTTCTTCGACGAAGACGAAGCCTTTCACGCCGCTGGTGCTCTTGACATAGGCTTTTCCTGCAGGGATGGTGGTGTCAGGGGTTACTTTGTAGAAGCCGACCACTCCATCCACTTGACCTAAAGCGTACTCGCTGCCTGTGGCGACCAGTGGAGCGGCAGTGCCCAGCAGGTCGTTCGTACCGCTGATGGCCGGTGCTGATGCTGTAGGCGTGTAACTGTAGTAGCCTTCTGCCCCCCTCAGCACAACGGCAGTCTGGGCAGGGATGGTATTCTGCTGTTCCGTCAGAGAGATGACGTCAGCGCCTTCAGCGCCTGTATAAACGGTGACATTATCGGAGAGCACTACGGCCGTCGCGTCGTTGTAGAAGGTGGCATAGCCTGCCGCGGTCATGGGCTGCACGATGCCGTGCGTCTGGTCGAGCTCGGGATAAGCGTCCTCGCCGATGGTCTGACGGAACGTATTGCCCAACTTATAAGTGATTTCGCCGGATGCGCCCTGCTCGGTCGTGACAGCTGCATAGCAGTTTGTTGCCTCGCCGCCGCCGGGGAAGCTGCATGTGATCTGTGGCAGTGTCGTGTAGCAGTTCTGGTAATAGCCACCAGCCGACTCGCCGGCGATGGCATCCTTCTGAGCGTGCTTGGTGACAAACTGTATGTCGCCGCGAGCGAAACAGTTCGCCATCTGTGCCCCTCCGTGGTGCTCGCCGACAATGGCACCGCATCGTAAGTTGGCCGTGCTCTCGATGTAAGCGTTCTCCAGACCGAGGTTGTAGATTTTGCCACCACGCAGACGAGAGAAGAGTCCGCCCTCACACTCGGTCTTGACATAGAGGTTGCGAACGACGTGGTTCTCGCCATAGAAAGTGCCACTGAAAGGACGCTGCCAAGAGGCATCGTTGTTCAGACCGATGGGTTGAAACTTGTCGCTGTAGCCCATATCGATGTCGCAGAGAAGCTTGCCGTTGGCATTCGTCTCGCCGGCGTTGACAATCTCGGAGAAGCGAATCAACTGGCCGAGGTTGGCTATGGTATAGGCACTGTACTCCGTATCGTAGCCCGGTTCCTCGTAAGCTCCACAGATGGTGCAGATTCCGTTTGCGTAGTCGTGGCTGCAGAGGACGTCATCAGTCTGTATGAGACGCACCTTGGCACTCTTATCGGTTGTGCCATCGCAGGTGATGTGCAGCGCATAGTCACCGTTCACCTCTTCAACCTTGGCGTATGTGGCATTCTTACCGCTGAGGTCGAAGTAATGGGGCACGCCTCCGTCGAAACCGTCCTCCATGACGACAGTAGCGTTGCCGTGGGCATCAAACTCCGTGAGCTTCACGTTGTCGACGTACACCTCATGGTTCACCCCGTTGGCGGCATCCACACGGATGCCCATTTTGCCTTTATTCAGCAGGGCGAGATCTGTCATGTCGCACTGCGTGAAGGTGTCCTCGAGCTGGCCGTCAATGTATGTCTTGACCACATTGCCCTTGACTTCTATCATGACATGCCGCTTCGTGTCCCAGACGTCGATGGCTTCTAAGTCAGGGAAGCGTGGACCTGCGGCATGAGCTTTCCACGACTCGTTGCCGTTATCGAGGTGATAATAGATGTTGACGGAGGTGTCGTTGTAGTAGTTAGGCGAAATCTGCCACATATAGTTGCTGCCGCCGTTCGTCTCGTCGAGGCCGAAAATGAAAGAGACATAACCGTTCACGATGGTCACATCAGCCTCCACGGTGTAGTGCATATCTATGGCATCGAGAAACATATTGTTGGGGAAATACTTACGCTCGCTGAGCTCACGGCCTTCTGTTGTCAGTGTGCCAGCGGCAGAATCCCAGATGGGGTCGTTGCTCCAATTGCCATTGGTGGCGTTGAAATCCTCGTAGTAGAGCACGTCGCCAGTCTCGTTGGCCGACACCTTAAAGTAGTCGTAGGTGGCTGACTCGTTGGTGCTGCCGTCGTGGTCCTGCCGCGTACCTACCAAGCCAAAGCGGAAGTTGCCATCACGCGAATCAATGAGCACGTCGACATCGTCGTCGGCACGGCGCAGGTAAGTGTCGGCATGACCGCCGTTGTTCGACACCTCGATCGTTGCTACAAACCAGTCGGTAGTATTCAGGGGCACGCCCTTATCAGCCGTGTTGATCTCGCTCAGGAGTATGCCACCCACCTTCCAGTCGTGCGGACGGAAGAGCGATTTCGTGCCGTCAATGCCCACGTTGAACTGCCACATACAGATACTGCTGCCAAAGCCCTGATAACCAGCGAAGGCGATGCCAGCGCCAATGGCATTGATCTTGAACTTAGTCTCGATGGTGTAGTTGTCGGTAATCCGATAGCTCCACGCCTGGATGCTGCTTGCCAGCAGGGCCAGCAGCATCAATAAAAGTCTCATTCTTTTCATGTTGTCTGATTGTTAAAGATTAATTAAGGTACGATTTACTTGGTTTCATATCTTATGCCCTACATTCTCGTCAAGTATTTCTTCCCATTACGGATGACGATGCCGTGAGGCTTATTGCCCTCAGCCCAATTACAGTTTACCACTTGGCCTGCCAGGTTGTAGATGAGATTCCCCTGCGCATCTCCCCTCTTCATTCTTGGACCCTCATCCATGGCAGTCACATCTTTCTTGAGCCAAGCCAATATGTCGTGCGACATCTGCCCCGCCACTTTCAACCGCCCCGCAATGACGGAACCTTTTGAGAAGGGATTGGCTGCCGAGAAGTCTTCCTGAAAGACCGTCTCACGTTCCTTTCCACCAGACCAGACGGAGACACGCACATCGTCGAACCACGCGATTTCCGTTTTTCCGTAGCCGTCATCATGAGCCTGGCGGAAACCTATCCCCGCGAAGGCAAAGTGTCCGCTCCGTTCATCAACAAGGACATTATCGATATAGGTGCGGAGGTAAGCCTCGTCCTCTATCTCGAGTCTTATATTGAAGGGCTTTCCGGTGCTGATGGGCGCCTCGGCAGGTAAGTCAACTTCAGCTAGGAGCGATGCGCTTCCGCCGAGCCAGCGATGCGGTCGCAGACGGGGATGTTGAGGGTCAGAGGCATTAAACTGCCACATATAGAAGTTACGGTCGTCGGTGGCAGAGAAAATGACGCCTGCCGACAACTGCTCCACCTCTGCCTGCATCTCTATCGTATAACTGAGCTTCTCGCTGACCGGGATGTCAGGGGTTCCGTTCTTCAGGAGCAAGGCGTCGTCTACAACAAACACCGATTGGCAGGGACGAAGGGTCAGGCTGAAAGTACGCCCGTCCTCGTCAAGGGCCAGACTCTCAGTCCGGCCCGTATGGGGATTCAGCAAGGACAGCTTCGAAGCCGTCGTGCTCAGACGTATGGTATTGGTGGCCGACGTAGCATCGATGTTGCCGAAGAACCAGACATCGTGACCGTCAATGACTTTGTGCAGATAGTTGAAAGGATGAGTGCCGCCTGAGAACGTCACATCGCGCTCTGGCAGACAGTCACCCATCACTGCTGCCAGGGCCTGCGCTGTCGGCTGGGGCAGGAAGATGGCATTGTTCGTCGCAGCGCCGAGCATACGGCTGACGATGCCCTGCACCTCCTCGTCGCCCTCGCTGCCATCAGCTGCCTGAAGGGGATACTGAGTCGTGAAGATAACCTTGACGCCCTGCTTCCATGCCTCCTCGATCTTCCTCATATTGGTCAGCGAGATGACCTTCACGCCCGGAAGCACGATGACCGAGAAGTGCTCGTCGTTGACAACATTGTTCATGTTCAGTTTGCCTCCGGCTACGGAGCAGCGGTCATCGAGCACTTCGGGATGGAGATAGGTGAAGTCGATGCCGAGGTCATCAGTAAGGTAATGTGAAATCTGCGGATAGTCTGTCCCCGGCACATCCACGCCACCCTCATAGTAACCCTTAGGGCCGTCGAGCACATGGCCTGCATATTGGGTCTGAACAGGATACAACACAGCCACGTCGGCCACATGCCGTCCCTTGCGGGCCAAGATATAGTTCAGGCGAGAGAGGAAAGCGTTGAACGACGGCAGCTCTGCATTGTAGAGCGGATTACGCCACGATAGCTCGGGCAGGAAGGTCACGTCGCGGTCGTTGTACCACACGGCATGTGGGATGAGGTGATTGATGCCTTTCGTGTATTGCTCGATGGCCACTTCGTAGAGCTTCTCCACCGAGATGTTACCCATCGCTCCGTAGGTCTCGGACATGACGAAGGCCTTGTCCCAGTTGTTGGCCGATGAGGACACCACCTTGTAGAAGTCCTCGGTAGGTCTGCCGCCGCCAATCTTATCGATGCCGGGCATTTGTAGATACTTGCCTACGAGCATCAGATCGCCTGCCACGCTGGTCGGGTTGGCAATCTCCTCTTGATCCTGATGGCCGGTGGCCAGGATAGCGTGCTCGCCGGCCCAGTCGGCAATGGTCTTCATAAAGCCTTCGCTGTAGAGCGTGGAGTGCATGGCAAAGAGTTGGTTGCGGGCTGTTGCCGTCTTCTCTCCTATGTCGTACCAGAGAGCGGGATAGAGGGTTTCAGGCGAAAAACCGTAACACGCCTCGAACTTCTCGTTGAAGTCGCCGGTCCACATCCGTCCCTGCGCCCTGTACATCGTGGGCTCATCAAAGAAGGTGGAGACGATGGTTCCTCCGAAGTCGCTGTCGAAACGCTGGTAGTAGGCCTCGTGTGTATCCTTGACGAAGAGCTTCACAGCCTCTGGCGAGAGGTAGTCGACGTTGGGATCACCGTCCTTCACGCACTGGCACACCATCACGCGCCATCCACTCTGCTGAGGAGCCGTCCACGTCAGCCGCCCCGTCGCCTCGTTATAACAGTCACGCAGTGATTTAATCTCCTTCGTATTGGCGTTCCACGCCACTAAAGCCATGAGCTTGCCTTGGAGGGAGAGCTGACGGTCGAAGGTTACGCCGCTGCCCACGCGGTACTCTGTCTTGTCGAGCCGCTTGACGGTGTGGTCGGGATGATTGTTCATGAAGGTCGTCACGCCCGAACCGTTGATGGCTCCCATGCTTCCGCTCGGGAAGCCGTACTCATCATAGATGGACAGATGGGCGCCGAGCGAGCGGGCCTGCTCGATGGCCGTGCCATAGAGCCGGAAGTATTCGTCGGAGAGATAGCCCGGGCGGAAGCCACCGCCAAAGGGCAGAATGGCACAGCCGCCGTAGCCGTCGGTCTCCACCATCTGCCTGAGCTGACTGAGGAGAGCCGTTTCGGTGACCTGCGTATTGTTCCAGAACCACAAGGGGATGGGACGCCACGGCATGGAGGGCTTGGCAAATTCCTTTGTCTCCAAGAGGACCGGCCCTTCGTCCTGTGCATGGCACGCTGTACACCACAGGCTGCACAGCAGGATGCCAAGCCATAATAAGTTGTTCCCGTTGTCTTTCATTTTGCAATGATCTTCTTACCATTGGCGATGACGACATGATGAGGAGCCACGCCATTAACCAAAGTGTCATATTCGCGACTTGAGAGCTTACGGCCGCTGATGTCGTAGACGAGTCCCTCAGTCTTCGTCTCATCATCCTTCATCACTTCATGGACTGCTGTGGGCTTCTCTGTGCTGATGCGAAACGAGTATGAGCCGGAGACGACCTCGTAGACCGCATATCCGTCGGCGGTCTCGCTGTAGGTGACACCCTCTGCTTCCTCAGCCGGCGACGTGCCTTCATAGACGTAGAGCCCGTCGCTGACGGGAAGATAGAGCGTGGCAGATGTCCCTGCTGGGATGGTGACATCGTAGGTGAGCTCCTTCGAGCCGTCGCACCGCCATGCCGCCTTGATGCTCCCGTAGTCTGAAGCGAAGTCGGCATCGACGGAGGTGATGCGTTGCTGGCCGTAGCTCAGCGTTGCGCGCGTGTCGGGATAAGGTTTCAAGATGAAATGCCTGAAGCCGGGCTGCGCCTCGTCAGGGACAATGCCTGCCATGTGACGGTACATCCATTCGGCGATGATGCCGTAGGCATAATGGTTGAAGGAATTCATGCTGACGGGGCCGTAGCCGCCTGCCACGGTATAGCTATTCCAGCGTTCCCAGATAGTCGTTGCCCCCTGATCGATGCTGTAGAGCCACGACGGATCGTTGCGCTGCAGCAGCAGCGTATAGGCATCGTCGTTGAGACCGTTCTCGGTGAGCGTCTGGTTGAGGATGGCCGTGCCGAGGAAGCCCGTATTGAGCTTGTAGCTGTTGCTCATGATGGTGCGATGCAGATAGGTACGTGTCCGGCTGACGGACTGTTCGTCGGGCAGCAGGTTGTAGTGCAGTGCCATGAGGAGGCCACACTGGGTGGCCTGCGTGGGCACTTTGGACGGGCTGAGATAGCGCCCCTGCCATTCTGTCCTGATGTTCTCGAAGAGCTGTTCGTATTGCTCAGCCTTCTGGCTGTAGACGTCACCCTCCTGCTCGGAGAGGGCACGGCAGGTACGGGCCATAAGGTCGGCGGCATAGGCATAGTAGCAGACACTGATGTAACGGCCTTCGGTAGTGACGTAGGCCACCCAGTCGCCGTGGATGGGGTCGGAACCATTATATTGGTAGCCGCCGCCAGCCTTGGTCGTGAGGAACTGCATATAGCGCTCGTTAGCGTCGAAGTTGTCGCGGAGGATGTCCTTGTCGCCTGTCATCAGATAGACGTTCCAGGGAACGATGATGCCGGCTTCCGACCAGCCCGTAGAAGCGTATTCGACACCCCAATGGTAAGGAGCGATGACGGGATAGGCACCGTCCGAGCGTTGTGCATCGCGCATATCGCGCATCCATTTCTTGTAGAAGTTGCGGGTGTCGCCGTTGTAAAGACCTGCCATGGAGAAGACCTGCGTGTCGGCAGTCCAGCCCATACGCTCGTCGCGCTGCGGACAGTCGGTGGGCACGCTGACGAAGTTGGAACGCTGCCCCCACATGACGTTGCTGTAGAGCTGGTTGACATCCTCGTGGCTGGTGGTGAACCTTGAGTTCTCGTCGACGGCACTGGTCACGGTCTCGCCGACGAGATTCGTCAGCTCGACGTCGGCCGACGTCGTCACCTCGATATATCGGAAGCCGAAGTAGGTCGAGGTGGGATGGAACGACTCACCTTCCTCAGCCCCCTTCAAGGTATAATAAAGGGTGGCTTCGGCCGAACGCAGGTTCTCGGTGTAGATGGATCCTGCGGGGCCGTCGTCGCCACGACTACGGTCGCCCGTCGTGTTAGGCATCTCACCGAAGCGGAAACGGAGCTTCGTGCCGCGGGATCCCTTGGCTGTGAAGCTGACCCATCCTGACGCGTTCTGGCCCAGGTCAATGACGGCCGTCTGCCCGGCCTTGAGGCTGAGGTTGTCCTTCCCAGCGGACGTTTCCACGACGTTGATCTCGCCGAAGGTCTTACCGTTGCTCTTCGTGCCTTCGTAGATCTGTATGGTCTGGGGATAACGGCGCAGCGCCTCCACGGCTACGACGGCAGGCCCCTCGAAGGCACGAATCTCGCCCTTGAAGTCGCCGGACTCGCCGACGGCAAACCACTCTCTGTCGTCATACTCGGGCATGAACTGGCCCTGCTCGAGGCGTGCATCGTAGGTCTCGCCATTGTATATGTCACCCTTACGTAGCGGGCCGTTGGTGTTCGAGAGCCATGTGAGATCGGTGGGGACGGTGATGACTGTGCCGTCCTCCAGCTCCATCTTGAGCAGGGCACGGAAGGCGTTGGGCTTGTTGCCATACATACCATGCACGATGGCGCCGTTCCACCATCCCGTCGACACCTCGGCGCCTATGGCATTCTTGCCCTGCCGCAGCAACGCCGTCACGTCGTGTGTGGTGTAGAAGACAGTCTTCTGCATCTCAGTGGCACCGGGTTTGAGCTCGTCGTAGAGCGTGTGGCCGTCGTCGTCGGTCTGCCCGACACGTTGTCCATTGATGAAGACGTTGTACACGCCGAGGGCTGTGGCATAGAGGCGGGCACGCCGCACCGGCGAGTCTACGTCGAAAGTCTTGCGGAAGAGGGGCACGCCAGCCATGATGCTGCCGTCCTGCTGCATGAGACGTTTGTCACTGCCCACGGCGGCCTCCATGTAGCACTGTCGGCTGCCGCCATATTCTCGGATGTCGGTGGCGTTGAATGCGTTGCCTGCGCCCTCAAAGTCCTCACTGAACGTGACGGTGCCATTACCTACCCCGTCATATACGGTCTGCATGATGTTGTCAAAGTATGCTCTTTCGCGCACATTGCCGCCAGCGCTAACACGTACGCCAAGGTCGCCCACGGCAAGCACTCCTTGTGTATCTTGATAGGTGTCCACCAGCACATCATCTATATAGGTACGCACGTAGGGCGACTCACATTCCAGCACGATGTGATGCTGCTGACCGATGATGTCGGCCTTGCTGAAAGCGGTGATGGGTGTGTCGCTGTAGGTGAGGTTGCCGTTCTTGTAGACATGGCGGCGCACGACAGGCTGGCTGACCTCGAAGGTGTTGATGGCCCACATCATGTAGGTGTCGGCCGAGGTGGCGCTGAAACAGATGCTGGCGTTGTCATTCACCAGTGTGAGGTCATACTCCACATCGAAGCGGACGGGAGTTGCCGCCACCTGCTGCCAGGCGTAGGTGCCGGGGCCTTTCACATAGTACTGGCCGTTCTGTATCGTGCCGCCCTGGAACATACAGGAAGTGCCCTCGAAATGCTCCTCCAGCAGGACCTTGCCGCCGGAGATCACCTTGAAGTCGTCGAAGGAGGCCTGCTCGGGTTGGCTCCCGTTGTCGAAGTCCTCGCGGAAACCGAACTCGCCGTAGGCAAAGTCGCCCGAGCGGGTGTCGATGAGCACGCCGTCGATATACGTCTGTGCGACGCTGCCGCCGGTCACCTTTACCGTGAGCGTGTGCTGCTGTCCATTCTGGATACTGACGCCAGCGATGGCATTTTCTGACAGGCATGCAGGGTTGCCGCCACTCCAACGGTGGGGACGGAACCGGACGCTGCCGTTGGTGTTGATCTGCCACATATAGTAATTGCTGTGGTCGGAAGCGGCAAAGATAAGACCGGCGGCGAGTTGTCCTACGGTGAACTTCACCTCGACCTCATAGTCCGTGACGGGCTCTTCGCCCTCGCCGCCTTGCTTGTTGCTCGTAGCCTTGATCCAATGCGTGCCGCTCCAAGCATCAGCCGTCATGAGGCCCGTCTCGAAATAAGCCTTCTCGGTGCTGATGGCCGTCTCACCCTTATTGTCGGTGACGCTGACGCGCCAGTAGTAACGGGTCTCGGGAGCCGGCGTAAAGCCTTTGCCCTCTACGTAAACACAGGCGTCGGACGGAGTGCTGCCCGACTCCCAAACCACGTTGCCGAATTCTGCATCGGTAGCAACCGTGATGTTGTAGCTGGTCTGCACGACGCCGCGCTGCTGGCTTTCCAGCTGCCAGGAGAAGTGAACAGTGCCCCGGTCGATGCCGATGGGGTTGTGATAGTCTTCGGTGCGAAGGTGGGTGACGTCAAGCGCATAGGAAGGAAGCGCCATCATGCACGCCACGATGAAAGGAAATAGTGGTTTCATAGCCTTTCTCTGATTGATTATTGTGGTATTTCTGACGGCAAAGTTCGGATTCTTTCACATACACATAAATAAATAATTGATTTTTCAATGTAACATTTTGATATCACAGCTTTTTCTCCTACCTTTGCCCCGCGAACCGCAAAACGAACCTGACAAATGGCAAGCATCAAGTACCTGCTCTCTAACATGGCAGACCATCAATGGGGCATCACGACGCGCACCGTCGGGCTGCAAGACGTACCGCCAGGCAGCCCCTACCCCATGGGCCAGCACCCTGACGACTACGCCTTCCTGACAGACATGGGGCGTAAACTGCGCGAGATACAGATCGTCTACATCCCGCGCGGCACGGGATGGTTCGTCTCCGAGCATCAGCCACGCATCCATCTCCATGCCGGCGACGCCATGGTGCTCTACCCTGGCGAGTGGCACAGCTATGCTCCCAGCCCCGATACAGGATGGACGGAGGCATGGATAGGCTTCGCCGGAGAGTATGCCGAGCAACTCCTGACAAGATTCTTCCCCGACAAGACACAGCCCGTGCACCACGTGGGACTCTCCGAAGAGCTCATTGCTACCTTTGAGAAAGCATGTGAGGTCGCTGAGCAACAACGCCCAGCCTACCAGCAAATGCTGACGGGCTACATCACACTGATGCTCAGCCTCATCTACTTCGGCGAAAGACAGCAGATCTACCCCGCCGACCGCGACGGCGATGCCATCATGAAGGCGCAGCAGCTCATGAGGCAACAGCTGCACAGTAACCTTAGCATGGAGCAAGTGGCAGCTGACGTGGGCATGGGCTACTCCAAGTTCCGCAAGCTCTTCAAGGACTACACGGGTTTCTCACCCGCACAGTATTTCTTACGCCTGAAGATGGAACGCGCCAAGGACTACCTGCTGGGCACACGCCTCTCGTGCAAGGAGATAGCGTTCCGGCTCGGGTACGACTCCGCCCCATACTTCAACAAGATGTTCCGCCTCTATCAGAAACAGACGCCCATGGAATATAGGGCTGGCGGATGAAGGCAAGACGTGGGACCCTCACCGCCTTCTTATCAAAGCGTCATAGTTCGTGTTTCGGGCTATTGCCTTTCCTTTCTCCGTCGCGAGCCTCCGCGGGTCAGGCGTGATGCCCACCCTCCATAAGTCCAGACGGTCAGCATCGAAGCAAGCGTCAATCGTAGGATTGCCCGTCCTGGCCCTACCAGTATGTAGCCGGCAAGCCTCCTTCAGAAGCATGATTTCTTCGTCAGACACACTTGCCAGGCGAGTAGACCTTATACGATCGATGAGCGCCGCTGCCCGCGGTCCGTGGTAGGGATCAGCCCCGTCATTTCTCCTGCACGAATCATGCAGATAAGCGAACAGCCCCACAACGGTCGGATTCACCTCCGGCGTAATCAGCCTCATCCCATTCTCATACACCCTGTCCCAATGGGACACGCCGTGCACCCAGCCCAGCCTCCAGCGAGCCTTCGCGAAATCTCGGATGTCACTTATAACACGTTGCATATTATCTTTCATTTTTAGTGGGGCCTATAAATTAATCGAACACACCTTATGATTCTGCTTGGCCATTTGCCTTTCTTCGTTTCGCGGACACACCATTCAGTTCCATGAAGCTCCTCAGAGCGAAAGCATGTAGTTTCACCATAGTGACATTACAGTCTGTTAGGGCGGACCTCATCGCGTCATGCAGCCATCAAATTCCGCGACAAAGATACATATTAATTTCTTCCCAACACCATTTCTGCTGCACTTTTTCTCACTCTCCCCACTTTTTCTGCCACCGAATAAGCCACATAAACCATGAAAAGCGAAAAATGAAAAATGAAGGATGAAAAGTGTCGTTGGGATGCGGTAAAAAGGATTATTATTTGCGCAGTCTGAATAATTGTTGTATTTTTGCAGGCACAAGAAACAAGCTACATACTAATCGATGACAGAGAGACTACAAAGAGAATTGGAGACATTGCCTATTGCGTCTGTGGCAGAAAGGCTGAACGAGGTTCTGCGGACAGGGCATCCTTCGCCGGGAGCCATCGTGACTGCAGCGCCTGGCGCCGGCAAATCAACCGTGCTGCCTCTGACCATACTGCAAGAGCTGTCGGACGGCGCAGGAAAGATCATCGTGCTGGAGCCCCGACGCGTGGCGGCACGCCAGATTGCGGCGCGTATGGCTTGGCTGTTGGATGAAACCGTGGGCGAGACTGTCGGCTACCGCATCCGTTTTGAGAGCAAGGTGTCACAGCGGACACGCATCGAGGTCGTGACGGAGGGCATACTGACACGAATGCTCTTAGACGACCCGGCGCTGGAGGACGTTGCGGCGGTCATCTTCGACGAGTTCCATGAGCGGAGTCTGAATACCGACGAGGCGTTCGCGCTGACACGGCAGTGCCAGAGTCTGTTGAGGGACGACCTGCGGATAGTGGTAATGTCGGCCACGATAGACACAACCATGCTGGCGGAGGCACTGCACTGTCCTGTACTGACGAGTGAAGGGCGTATGTTTCCTGTGGAGGTCATCCACACGAAGGACGAAGCGGATGTGTTCAATGTCTCACAGCTCGTGGCCAAGACCATCATTCGAGCCTATCGGTCTCATGAGGGCGATATCCTGGCCTTCCTGCCCGGCGAGGGCGAGATAAGACGGGTGCAGGAACTGCTGGGCGACAGCCTTGGTGCGACGCAGATATATCCCCTCTATGGTCTGCTCAGCAACGACGAGCAGGCACGGGCTATCGTCCCCAGCAAGACGGGAGAGCGCAAAGTGGTGCTGGCGACACCCATCGCCGAAACCTCACTGACGATAGAGGGCGTAAGGGTGGTCGTTGACTGTGGTTTGTGCAGGAAAATGGTGTATGACGGCCGTAGCGGCTTGAACCGCCTGGTCTCGGTACGAATCTCGATGGATATGGCGACACAGCGTACTGGTCGTGCCGGACGTGTGGCCCAGGGCGTGTGCTATCGCCTCTGGAGCACAGCCACGGAAGCACGTATGGCTGAGGTGCGAACGCCAGAAATTCTGGAGGCCGACCTCACATCACTGCTCCTAGACGTTGCCATCTGGGGCGAACGTGAAGTGGCAAGCCTACCATGGCTGACACCACCACCCAAGGCATCACTCGCCTACGCCCGAAAACTGCTGACATCGCTGGGGGCCATTGACGAAAGGGGGCGAGCCACGGAATGGGGGCGCAGGCTCTCGAGGCTGCCCTGTCATCCGCGCATAGCACGGATGTTGCTGACCGCTGGCACCAAGGCGCAACAAGCCCTTGCGGCAGATATCGCAGCCTTGCTGGAAGAGAAAGACCCGCTTGCCGGAGAGGGTGATGTGGCGCTGGACCACCGCGTGGAAGCACTCCGCCTTGAGCGCAGAAGCGGAAGGTCTGGTCTATGGCATCGCATCGCCAGAATTGCCCGTCAGTATGCAGACATGATACATGCCCCTGAAGACAACACGGCCGTTAACCCCTACGATACGGGCGCGCTGCTGGCAGCAGCCTATCCCGAGCGCATCGGCAAGGCATGGCATGAAGGTGTCGGCGTCTTCCTGTTGTCAGGAGGTGAACGGGTTGCCGTGGAGCCTTCAGACGCACTGGCCGGTGCCGAATGGATCGTCGCGGCATCGATGCACCAGAAGCCTGGCGCTGTGGGGCGTGTGTTCATGGCGAGTATCGTTGATCCTGCCGACCTGCAGGCTTACACCCGTGTGCGCGACAACATTTTCTGGGACAGCAAGGCTGGCACGGTGGTGGCCAGAAGAGAGACCCGTATCGGGGCTATATTCCTGAATGAAAAGCCTTTGAACGGCGACATCCGTGAAGAGGTGCAACAGGTCATCTGCCAAGCCATCACCACGGAAGGTTCCTCTATGCTCAACTTCACCGTCGAGGTGCAGAACCTACAGCGCCGCATCGCATTCATCGCCTTGCGGCATCCGGAGCTGGCGCTTCCGGCAGTGGATTCCGAGGCTATCTGTCAGAGCGCCACGGAATGGGGACCGCTCTTCATCGGCAGGGCGACGACGACAGCGGAGCTGAAGAAGATCGACCTGAGCGAGGTCGTCTGGAGCCGTCTCACTTACGAGCAGCGACAAGCCGTGGAGCGTCTGGCCCCGACACACATCGCCGTACCCACCGGTAGCAGCATCCGCCTCGACTACCGCCTTGGGGCTGAGGCGCCGGTGCTGCGGGTACGCCTGCAGGAATGTTTCGGCATGACAGACACCCCACTGGTCGATGGTGCGCCTGTGCTGATGGAGCTCCTCTCCCCTGGCTTCAAACCCGTACAACTCACGAGTGACCTGCAGAGTTTTTGGCAGAACACCTACTTCGAGGTCCGCAAAGAGCTGCGCCGTCGCTATCCTAAACACGCGTGGCCCGACAATCCACTGGAGACCAAGCCTGTGAGACATAGATAAGCGTCCTCCGTTTTTGTGCCACAACGAAGCGGAATGTTGTTTAACACCGGCTACCACATGGCTTCACTTGTTGCAGCGTGTGGCTCGACAAACGTAATAGTCCCGTCTTCGCCATTGATGGCATAGTATCTTCTGTCAGTTCAAAGACGTTCTCGTCAATCTTTAATGCTTCAATTTGTTCCTGTGTAGCCATCAATTTCTATATTATGACCAATAATTGAAGATGGACGAAGGTGTGACAATGTGACGGAATGGGCAAAATAGCGGGTGTTTTTAAAGGTATTTAATGAAAAATATTGGGTAAGATGCCTGTTTTTTGCTAATTTTGCAACGTAATTGAGAAGGTCAAGTAATATATCAGTACGGATCATCGTGCGGAAGTGACGGCCTTCAATGTTATAAATCATTGTTTACGACATGACCTATGCTGACGACCGACGACTACCTACAGATGGCCGCAACCGCCCTCCGGTCCACGGAGGAGGCGGGCTGGGCGGCAGATGTCTTCCTGAACAAGGAAGCCGTCGCTGCTGACGATGCCGTGGAATGGCATCCGCTGATCCCGTTCCTGCCAGCGCAGACACGGGTGCTGTTCCTCGGCTCGTTCCCGCCTCAACGCAAGCGGTGGTGCATGGATTTCTTCTACCCCAACTCCACCAACGACCATTGGCGCATCGAGGGCGCAGTGTTCTACGGCGACGCACAGCACTTCGTAGACACGGCGCACAAGACGTTCCGCCTGAGGGCTATCGTGGATCACCTGAGTGCCAAGGGCATCGGATTTTTCGACACGGCCCTTGCCGTGCGCCGCCTGGCCAACAACGCCTCGGACAAGTTCCTGGAGGTGGTTGTACCGACGGATATCAAGGCTATGGCCACCCACTTGCCAAGCCTCAAGGCCATCGTGACGACGGGCGAGAAAGCCACCGCCACCATTGCGACCGCACTGAACATCAAGGACAAACAAGGAAGGGTGCAGGTGCCTGCGGTGGGCGCTGCACTCCCCTCGCCCATCGACGGCATCGAGCTCTACCGCCTGCCCAGCTCATCGAGGGCTTACCCGATGAGCCTCACGAAGAAGGCAGAGGCGTACAAGCGTATGTTCGAGCGCTATGGGCTAATCAGTAATGAGAGCGTGGATGGCAGCGACCATCGGTTCGGGTAGCGCGAATCGCTGATCGGCCGTATCAGCTGGAGCGATGGCAGCCAGGAAATGAGGCAGCTCGCCACGATAGACCTGACGCATGTGACGGTTGGCGTCGTTGGAATGGCTGCAGGAGTAAGTGATGTTGGCGAGCCGGTCTGCCAGCTTGACGAAGGGGGCGTAGGGCGTCTGGCGGATACCCTGATAGTAGCGCTCGCCGGCACGTTCGGCCCGCGTGCGTCCCTTCTCATTAGTCAAGGCATAGACAATCTCGGCAGCCATATAGGCCTGCCCGTCGTCCATGAGACGGGCCGCACACTTCCTGACGTCATTGTAGGTGAGACGTGCATCCTCGATGCTGTCGTGGTAGTATGCGCCAAAGACGAGAGGCAGGATGTCGGCCTCGGCGGCACAGACGAGATGACCATGCTCGAAGACCGCATCGGCCACCATGTCAAGATGGTAGCCGTAGGGGTGCACGCCGTCGTAGTGCTGGTTGACGCTGTCGTGGAGCTGATGTGCCGACTCCCTGATGTCACGCAACAAAGCGCCATGTTGTGTCACATAGCGCTCGAAAATCTCCCTATCCATGGTCGAAGTGTTATTTCTTGCCGCGGATGAACTGGAAGAGCCAGATGAGTACGACGGCGCCGACGACGGCCGTACCGATGGTGCCCACGGTGCCGCCCCACGTGATGCCCAGCTTCTCGAAGAGCCAGCCGCCGAAGCAGCCTCCGATGAGACCGATGACGATGTTCCACAGGCAGCCATAGCCTTCGCCCTTCATGATCCATCCGGCGATGGCGCCCGCGATGAGTCCTACGATGATTCCTTCAATCATAATTGTACAGTGAGTTAAGTCTGAAAAAAACTTTGCAGGTGCAAAAGTAGATAAAAAAACTGATATTTTTGCGCTCGTTGACAGAAAATTCCGTTTTTTTGTGTACTTTTGCAAGCGCTAATGTAAGATTCTATCATGAATATCACGTCACAACGCTTATTCCGAAGCCGCACGATGCGCTCGATGCTGTGCGGTGTGCTGATGCTGACAGGTCTCTTGCCGGCAGGCGTCACGATGCCTTCGTGCCTGGCCCAGACCTGCACGCCGACGGCAACTTTCAGCTATACCAACGAGGACGGCGATGCCGTCGAGGACGAGCCCGCCGAGAACTACTCAGGCCAGGCCCCTGTCAAGGCCGTTTTCAGCGCCAACCCCTCGAACCATGAAGGCTTCGAAGCCCGCTACGAATGGACGATCTACGATCAGGACGACGAGCAGAAAGCCCTCGTACACCGCTTCGAGGAGAATCTGGAGTACACGTTCAACCACAGCGGTACGTTCTACGTCGAGCTCAAGGCCACCTTCACCCGCGGCGGCGAGGTCGTGTCGTACCCCGAGGAGGGCGTCGAAGGCTCGCGCTTCACCGTGTCGATCGAAAAGTCGCAGCTCGAGATGCCCAACGGCTTCTCGCCCAACGAGGACGGATGGAACGACGTATACTGCGCCAAGAAGACGCACCGAAGCATCGTCGAGTTCCACGCCACGATCTTCAACCGATGGGGACAGAAGCTGTACTCGTGGGATGACGTCAACGGCTCGTGGAACGGCAAGGTGAATGGACGCGTCATCAAGGACGGCGTTTACTTCGTTAATGTCGTAGCGAAGGGTGCCGACGGACGTGTGTACCATATCCGTAAGGACGTGAACGTGATGACGCGTAAGCCTGGCGAGGAAGGCACGACAAGCGGAGGTCAGCCATGAGCGAGCAGGGAAAGATAGAAGTTCTCGGCGCCCGCGTCCACAACCTGAAGAATGTCGACGTGGAGATTCCGCGCCACAGCCTGACGGTCATCACCGGACTCTCGGGCTCCGGCAAGTCATCGTTGGCCTTCGACACGCTGTATGCCGAAGGTCAGCGCCGATATATCGACACCTTCTCTGCCTACGCCCGCAACTTCCTTGGCGGCATGGAACGCCCCGACGTCGACAAGATCTCGGGCCTCTCGCCCGTCATCAGCATCGAGCAGAAGACCACCAACAAGAACCCTCGCTCAACGGTCGGCACGACGACCGAGATCTACGACTTCCTGCGTCTGCTCTATGCCCGTGCCGGCAATGCCTACTCATGGCAGACCGGCGAGGCGATGGTCAGATATACCGAGGAACAGATTGTCAACCTGATCATGAACGACTACGGCGGCCACAAGATCCAGCTGTTGGCTCCCCTGGTGAAGAACCGCAAGGGTCACTATCGCGAGCTTTTCGACAGCGTTCGCCGCAAAGGCTTCGTCTGGGTGCACGTCGATGGTGAGCTGACGGAGCTGGTGCCCGACATGAAAGTGGATCGCTACAGCAACCACAGCATAGAGGTCGTCGTGGACAGGATGAAGGTTCCACAAGACCCACCCCCAGCCCTCCCTGTGAGGGAGGGAGTGGTTACCAATGAAAATGAAAGCTTGCAGCCTTCAGATTATTCCGACGATAACGATAGTTTTCCTTCAGCAAATCATTCAACTCCCTCCCTCACAGGGAGGGCGGGGGGTGGGTCTGCAGGAGCTGCAGAGTCGTCCCTCTCACGCCTCCGCAGGAGCGTCGAGCTCTGCATGAAGATGGGCGATGGGCTGATGATGGTGCTCGACATGAGCGACAACAGCGTCCGCCACTACAGCCGCCGCCTGATGTGCCCCACGACGGGCATGAGCTATGCCGACCCCGCTCCCCACAACTTCTCGTTCAACTCGCCGCAGGGCTGGTGCCCTCGTTGCAAGGGACTGGGCTTTGTCAATCTGATCGACGCTGCCAAGGTCATCCCCGACCGCTCGCTGTCGGTACGACAAGGCGGCGTTGCGCCGTTAGGCAAAGCCAAGAACCAGATGATCTTCTGGCAGATGGAAGCCCTGCTGGAGCGCCATGGTGCGACACTTGACACTCCGCTTTCCGCAGTGCCCGACGAAGCCATCGACGAGATCCTCAACGGCTGCCCTGAGCGGCTGCGCATTCCCGCCGCGACGGCTCACACGTCCAATGACTATTATATTTCCTACGACGGTCTCGTGAAATATATCGAGATGATGCAGGACGGCGACGCCAGCGCCACGGCCCAGAAGTGGGCCGATCAGTTCTCCAAGACGGCCGAATGTCCCGAGTGCCACGGCGCACGCCTCAACCGCGAGGCCCTGCACTTCCGCATCGCCGGCAAGAACATCGCCGAGCTGGCCGCCATGGACATCAAGGATCTGCACGCATGGATCAGCAAGCTGGTCGAGAGCTGTCGTCCCGACGCCCCGACGACGGAAACGCCCCTGCTGCTCACCGAACGTCAGCGACAGATAGCCCCCGAGATACTGAAGGAGATACACACGCGCCTGCAGTTCCTCTATGACGTAGGACTGGAATACCTGAGCCTGTCGCGTTCGAGCCAGAGCCTCAGCGGCGGCGAGAGCCAACGCATACGCTTAGCGACACAGATCGGATCGAAACTGGTCAACGTGCTCTATATCCTCGACGAGCCCAGCATAGGTCTTCACCAGCGCGACAACCGGCGCCTGATACAATCACTGAAACAGCTGCGCGACACCGGCAACACGGTCATCGTCGTCGAACATGACGAGGAGATGATGCGCGAAGCCGACTACATCGTCGACATGGGGCCACTGGCCGGTCGCAAGGGAGGCGAAGTAGTGTTCCAAGGGACGTATGAGGAACTGACAGGTGGCAAGCCCAACAAGCTGGGCCAACATTCCTTAACCCGCCTCTACCTCACGGGCGAGCGTTCCATCGAAATCCCCGCCACGCGCCGGACGGGCAACGGCAATTACATCGACCTGCTCGGTGCACGCGGCAACAACCTCTGCGGCGTCGACCTTCGCCTGCCGCTGGGCACACTGATCTGCATCACCGGCGTGTCGGGCTCCGGCAAGTCGACACTCATCAACGACACGTTGCAGCCGATCCTCTCGCAGCACTTCTACCGTTCGCTGCGCGATCCCCTGCCCTATGACGCCATCCATGGATTAGAGCACATCGACAAGGTGGTGAGCGTCGACCAGAGCCCCATCGGTCGCACGCCGCGCTCCAACCCGGCCACGTACACCGGTGTCTTCTCCGACATCCGCGACCTGTTCGTGTCGCTGCCCGAAGCCCGCATCCGAGGCTACAAGAGCGGACGTTTCTCGTTCAACGTCAAGGGCGGACGTTGCGAGGTGTGCGGCGGCAACGGCTACAAGACCATCGAGATGAACTTCCTGCCGGACGTCACCGTGCCCTGCGAGGCCTGCCACGGTCGCCGCTACAACCGCGAGACGCTGGAAGTGCGTTTCAAGGGTAAGTCCATCGCCGACGTCCTCGACATGACCATCAACCGTGCCGTGGAGTTCTTTGAGAACCAACCCAACATCCTCCAGAAAATCAAGACGCTGCAGGACGTCGGTCTGGGCTACATCAAGCTCGGACAGTCGTCGACCACCCTCTCTGGCGGCGAGAGCCAGCGCGTGAAGCTGGCCACGGAACTGGCCAAGCGCGACACGGGCCGCACGCTTTACATCCTCGACGAGCCCACGACGGGCCTGCACTTCGAGGATATCCGCGTGCTGCTCGGCGTGCTCCAACGCCTCGTCGACAAGGGCAACACCGTCGTCGTCATCGAGCACAACCTGGATGTCATCAAGAGCGCCGACTACCTCGTAGACCTCGGTCCCGACGGCGGACGT
>CAMOSA010000020.1 GCA_946624335.1 uncultured Prevotellaceae bacterium | reverse complement strand
GCTCGTCGTGGACGATCTTGACCATCATCTGCTGCGGCTTGACGGCGGTGAGGACATTCTGGCCAAGGGCTTTCTGCTTGACGGTGTCGGTGAACTGCTTGGCAACCTTATAGTTGACGTCGGCGTCGAGGAGTGCGCGACGCACATCCTTCAGGGTCTCGGCGACGTTGATTTCTGTGATCTTGCCTTCGCCCTTCAGTATCTTAAAGGAGCGTTCAAGGCGTTCGGATAGATTTTCAAACACGAGTATTTAGTTTAATGAAAAATGAACAATGAAAAGTGAAAAATAAATGGATAATGGAATGATTAGCGTTCGAAGAGGGCGGGGGCGTTGCGGACGAACACCTCGTCGATGACGACACCGTCGTCGAGGGCGGTGAAGATGAGGTCGTGGTCGCCGTCGAGGCGTGTCAGGGGCAGGCGAGCGGTGACGACGGCGTAGTTCCGTGTCACGTTCTGCCGCCATACCTCACTGCCTACGGCAGCATCGTAGGTGAAGGTCTGCGGTTCACCGCCGTCGAGGGCGATGGTGAAGCGTTGCTGTGCCTCGATGGGATGTGTGGGCAGCAGGTGGAGCTCCACCTCGAGGTCCTGCGGCTGTGCGAAGCGATGTGCAAAGCGGTAGGTGACGTTACATTCCTTGGGGACGGGCATGGCGCGTATGCTGGCACCGAGACCCAGGACGGGGTCGAGGACGCTGGAACCGGCGAAGCTGGAGGCGTTATAGCTGGCGCCGTAGAAGACGGCGATGTCAGAAGGGTCGGCAGGCAGCGGGGCGGCATCGTTGACGTGGGGCACAGGCTGGAAGACGGCGAGCGCCCTCGGATTGGAATTCATGTAGCCTTGCCATTTGCCGCCACGCAGGGCGTTGTACTGCAGCGTCAGCGTCTGCACCAGGTTGTGAGCCTCGTCGGAACGGCGCCATGTGGACTGCACATTGTCGGTGCGCAGATAGGACCGGCCGTGACGGGCGAGCTGGGCCATCAGGTACTTGTCGTTCTGCGCAGCAGCAGCCAGGATGGGATACTCCACAAGTTGGTAGAAAGCGTAGTAGCGCTCGGGATGGACGCGCCGCACCGAATCGGCAATCCAGCGGACATTGCGCTGCAGCTGGTCATAGCGTCCGAGGCGATGACGGATGCGGCGCTCGCCCCACGGCAGGTCGCGCACAGCGCCATCCTCGGTGCTCCCGTTGAGACGCGTGCCGGCAAGATGCTCAGGCTTGCACTGGAACGAGAGGTGGTAGTGTTCCTTGAGGTATATGGATGAGAGGCGCGCGATGTCGCGGCTGACATTGGCGGCGATGAACTCCTCGATGTGGCGTGCGACGGTGGTCTGCTCGACGTCGGCAAGATCCCAGCCCATGTCAGCGAAGAGCTGCAGCTGATACTCCAAGGGCTTGATGTCGCCCGCGTCGAGGACCCATAGGCGATAGGCGCCGTGATAATAGGCCTCGCTGAGCTGCTGGTACATCAGGAAAGGGCTTGCGGTGCCGAGCCAGAGGTAGTCATGGGGCTCGCCACGGTATGAGACGTGATAGTAGACGCCGTTGCCGCCGGCGTGCGCCGTCTCTTCGGGCGTCGGGAAGTGAGAGATGTAGCCGAAGCCGTCGTCGACGCACATCAGGGGCTGCGCCATCGCATCGGGCAGTGCCTGTGCCGGTCCGTGGCCGAAGAGGATGCCGTAGTCGGCAGCCTGTGCCTTGCACTCGTCGCTGACGAAGTAGGCATTGGCAGCGCCCTCGGTGGGGGGCCAGAAGAGGTTGAGGCGCAGGCGCAGCATCAGCTCGAAGACACGCTGCATCGTGCGGGGCCCGACGAAGAAAGGCGTGCCGGGCTCATAGGTGGCATTGGCCCAAGGCTGCAGGCCCCACTCGATATCGCTCAGACGCAGACCACGGTAGGCGACATCGGGCGACTGGAGGCTGACATAGCCCTCAGGCAGACGCAGCTCGGGCAGCACCGCAGGCTCGGCATCCGCCCACCACTCCCACGGCGTGACACCCAAGAGACGAGTCAGATGGATGATGCCATAGGCCGTGCCGACAGCATCGCTGCCGGCAACGACGAGACGACCGTCGGCCGTCGTGGCGACGAGGAAGCTCTGAGCATGACCGGCAAGGTTAGAGAAATCGACGCCGGTGCGGCTGAGCTGACGTGCGGCAGGACCGTTGAGGCTGCCGATGATGATCTGGGCCCCACGGCCGGCACGGCTGAGCGGAGCCTGGAGGACGCGTGACAGGTCGCCCTCGAGGAGCGACACGGCCGTGGCCACGACGGACGACTCGTCTTCGTCGATGAAGGCAGTGACCGGCTGGCGGGCAGGTAAAACGAAAGCGCTGGCCTGCAGGGTCAGCGCTGTCATTGCCATGACGAGTGTCGTGGCGAAAGTCTTTAGAATCCGTCTGGGCATGACCGCACTGTTTAGTTGGCAGGAGCGGCGGGAGCTTCAGCGGGAGCCTCCTCGGCGGCAGGCGTCTCGGTCACGTCAGTGGCAGGGATGCCGGGCAGGTTGGTGGGCGCTGTGGTCTGCTGCTCGATAGCGCTGTTCTCCATGACGGATGTGTTGCTGCTGGAGCTGGGGATGAAGTAGACCGACAGGATGCTGAAGACGACCATGGCAGCGGCCAGACCCCAGGTTACTTTCTCAATGACATCGGTGGTCTTGCGAACGCCCAGCACCTGATTGCCGCTGGCATAGCCGCTGGCGAGGCCGCCTCCCTTGGACTCCTGGATGAGCACGATGAGGCACATAAAGATGGACGCGATGACCACAAGAATAACAAATAGATTGTACATAATGTTGAATATTTTGTTTATTAACTTTCTTCGTTTAGAGCCCGCTCATTGACGATTAATTTCTCGAGGAAGCGGATTTGGTCTGCAAAGTAACGATTTTTTTTTGGATAAATCAAACTTATTCGCTTAATAATTTCAATTGCCTTCGCATATTTGCCCTGTTTGATGTAAATTCGTGCCAAAGTTTCGGTAAAATAGGTGTCGGAAGGGTCATTTGACGTCACTTTTGGCGGTGCAGGTGCCGGCGGTTCTTCCTCGACGAAGTCATCGTCGTCAGCGAGGTCATCGCTGTCAGGATTTTGTACCGGCACAGCATCTTCCAGCTGCATCAGGTAGGACATATAGTCGACGCTGGCATCGACGACACGCGGCTGCCGTGGACGTGACGCCTCGGGCAGCTGGTTGAGAAACGAGTCGATGAGCGACTGTGTGCGGTCAGCCGGTACGTCGGCCGACGATGCCGCCGCAGGATCGGCAGCCGACGCCGTGGCAGCGGAGGCCGTGTCGACGTCGGAGGGCGACGAGAGCTTATAATACTCGTTGTCGAAGAGGTCGAAGAGCTTGCGACGGTCGGGCAGGCACAACGCCGCCTTGCGCAGTTCGGCACCGTAGCGGGCGTCCTGCAGCTGGTAGAGGCCCAGCAGGTAGAGCAGGCGCGCCGTCTGGAACGACGGGTTACGCTCGACGAGCTGCTGGAGGTTGCGCACGACCTCGGCACTAAGCTGTTCGGGGTGCTCGATATAGGTGGTCAGTGGTTGCATGACGTAGGTGTGTGGGTGTGAAGGGATTACCAGTTGGCGACGGTAGCGTTGAAGATCTGGTCGACGATGTCCTTGGTCATCTGCGTGACGAGTTCCTCCTGCACGTTGACCAGCTGCTGTGTAGCATCATACTCGGTCGTGGCCGAGAACTGACGCTCGAAGTCCTCGCTATGCTTCTTGTTGTTGGTGAAGCGCACGTTGACCGTCATCTTCAGCTGCACCTGTGAGCTGTAGCCATCGCTGCCCACGCCCTTGTTGAACTGATCGAAACCGGTGATCTCGCCCGAGACGACAAGGTCGCCGCCACGCTTGACCTGACGGAGCTTCGTCTGCTGGGCATAGATGTCCGTCAAGCGGTTGTTGAAAATCGACTGCATCGGCGCCCAGACATAGGACGAGCGGATGGGGAACGGATCCAGCTGGATCGTCTTCGTCGTAGCGTAGTCGATGCTGGCGCCATTGAAGCGATAGCTGATGGAGCAGGACACCAGCGCCAATGCTGCCGCGAGGACGGCTATATACCTTATATTAAATATCTTCCAATCCATATTCTTTAATTTTCCGGTAGAGGGTGCGCTCGCTGATGTGCAGCTCGTCGGCTGCACGTTTGCGCCGCCCCCTATTTTTCTCGAGGGCACGGATGATGAGTCGTTTCTCCTGCTCCTCGATTGACAGCGACTCCTCGACATACTCCTCGGCATAGGGCGTGTGCTCGCTGTTGCCACCCCGGGTGATCACCGGGGAGTAGCCTGGGTGAGCACTGATGGGATGTCCGTCGACGACGGTGATCACGCCCCTGTCCGTAGCCGAAGGAGCAGGGCTGACAGCCTCGGTGCCGTAGCTCTCCGGAGCGAGCGTGTGAGGGGTGAGTGGGTGAGGAGCGAGGCCGTGGGACTCGGCGGCGACGGCACCCCTACCCTGATCTGCCAGCTGTGTCTTGAGTTCGTTGACCTCGCGATGGAGGGCGTTGATCATCTGGAAGAGCATCTCGCGCTCAGCCTGATAGGAGTGCGCCTCCGCTCCGGGACGCCCCACACGCACCAGGCCGCCCTGTTCCTCTATCGTCGGCCATATCTCATAGTCGGAGAGGATCTCGGGCGTCACGACGCGAGTGTCACGCAGGAGGATTGACAACTGCTCGGTGACGTTCTTGAGCTGACGGATATTGCCAGGCCATTTATAGCGCTTCACGACCTCCTCGGCCTCGGGCGACAGAGATATACGCTCAGGCATCTGATATTTGGAGGCTATCTCCATGGCGAACTTTTTGAACAGCAAGAGGATGTCATCACCGCGTTCACGCAGGGGCGGCATCTTGATGGGGATGGTGTTAAGACGGTAGAACAAGTCCTCGCGGAAGTGTCCATCACGGATGGCTGCCTGAATATTGACATTCGTGGCAGCCACGACACGCACATTGGTCTTACGCACCTGGCTGCTGCCGACGCGGATATATTCGCCGTTCTCGAGGACACGCAGCAGACGGGCCTGTGTGCTCAGCGGCAGCTCGCCGACCTCATCGAGGAACAGCGTGCCTCCGTCGGCAGCGCCAAAATAGCCCTCATGCTCGCCTATGGCTCCGGTGAAGGCGCCTTTCTCGTGGCCGAAGAGCTCGCTGTCAATCGTGCCCTCGGGGATGGAGCCACAGTTGATCGCAAAATATTTGCGCATACGGCGAAGGCTGTTGTCGTGGATGAGACGCGGTATGATCTCCTTGCCGACGCCGCTCTCGCCAGTGATCAGCACCGAGAGGTCGGTCTTCGCCACCTGCAGGGCCGTGTCGAGAGCGTGATTGAGGGCTTCGCAGTTGCCGACAATGCCGTAGCGCTGCTTGATAGGTTGAAGGTCTTTTACATTCATAGTCACTATGGGTTGCTATCGCGAACAGGTGCCGCGATGCAATAGGTATCAACCGCGCTCGGCGCGGTCGCGCTTGTCGACATAGAGTTTTTCAAGAGGGTTGTTGTGGGCTTCGTCCCAGGCCTGGCGATTACGATAGACATCAATGGCCGTGTAGATAGCCTGACGCAGCGAATTCTCGTTGGCCTCGCCACGACCAGCGATATCGTAGGCCGTACCATGGTCTGGGCTCGTGCGTACGATGTCGAGGCCGGCGGTGTAATTGACGCCGTCCTCCATGGCCAACAGCTTGAAGGGCGCCAAGCCCTGATCATGATACATCGCCAGTATGCCGTCGTAGTAGGTATAGGCCTTTGAGCCGAAGAAACCGTCGGCCGCGAAGGGGCCGTAGACGTGCAGCCCCTCTTCGTTGGCACGGGCGATGACGGGTCGCAGGACATCCTGCTCCTCGCTGCCCAACAGCCCGTTGTCGCCGGCATGGGGGTTCAGCGCCAGCACAGCGATGCGCGGTGCTTCGATGCTGAAGTCGCGACGCAGCGACTGATGGAACGTCTGCAGCTTGCCCATGACGGCCTCTTCGGTGATGCCGGCAGCGACCTCTCTCAGGGGCACATGCGTTGTGACCAAGGCTACCCGCATACGCTCATTCATCAGTATCATCAGTGCCTGCTGCCCATCGTGGCCCACACGTTTCTCGATGAACTCGGTGTGGCCAGGGAAATGGAACTGATCGCTCTGGATGGCGTGCTTGTTGATGGGTGCTGTGACGAGGACGTCGATGAGCCCCTCGCGCCAATCCTTGACGGCACGTTCCAATGCGGCCAGAGCGGCCTGACCGCCCTCTGCCGTGGCCTGACCGAGCTCAACCTTCACCTCATCAGCCGTGCAGTGGAGGATGTTGAGCGTGTCGTCGTGCGCATCCGCCACCTGACTGATGGGCGTGTAGTTGACCTGCAGGTCGAGGCTCTTGCGATGGTAGCTCGCCACCTTGGGCGAACCGTAGACGATGGGGGTGCAGAGCTCCAGCATGGTGGGGTCTGCGAATGTCTTCAGGATGACCTCATAACCGATACCGTTAGGATCGCCGTGAGTTATTCCTACTTTAAGTTTTTCCATATCTTATGTTATTTAGTTCTTCTGTCGTGCGGCTTTGCGCTCCTCAGGTGTGACAGCCACCTCCTCGAGTGTCGTGACGATATCCATCGCCTTCTCGTCTGGCAGGTTGAGCGTGTAGAGAGACCCCTCGAGGCGACGCATCAGGCCGCGTTTCATCTTCTCGGGTGCAAAGACGAAGCCCTCGACGACGATGACCAGGTTGCGCGTCGTGTCGACACGCGAATGGCTGACGAAAGGACCACCCATGCCGTCGTTCTCCATGTACCACAGGCCTCGGGCTTCGAGGGCATACTGGTTGTGCACAGCGATGGGCTTGACGAAGGTGCAGAGGGTGTCCGTAGCCATGTGCATCGAAGGCAGCGTGCCAGGGATGTTGGCAGCCATGACGCTGTCACGCTTGGCCAGGACATACTGCTTCGTAAACGTCTGCGGGCCTTCGTAGGGGTAGCTGTACATACAGATATTGACCATCGCCGAAGCGCTGTTGCTCGACGTCCAGAAGAAGTTCTGGCCGCGCTTGTAGCTCTTTATCTCCTCTGGAGCGTGGAGTTCGCAGTCAAACAGTTCCTGCGCCAACTGCGCCGTGGGCTTGGAATACTTCGTCTTCAGCTCCTTGATGAGTCGGTTCATCTCCATCTTCGTCAGGAAGTCGATGATCTCCTGTGCATGGTCGTTGCAGAAGGTGACGAAATCCTCAGGCGTCGGGCTCTGAATAGTCAGCACGATTTGCTCCATGGCATATTTGTCGCGCGTGAATCTCATCGTCGTCTTGGAGTATATCTGCTTGTTGATATCCACGATGATGATGTTGCGGAAGATGTTCAGGATGCTGTCGAATCGCTTCGGGTCGACCTGCGAGATATGGAACGAGCGCTCAGGCTGCGGCAGACCGGGGATGTCGGTGTCGAGCACCGCGAAGAGAGCACGCCCTTGCGGCGCCTGCCACTCACGGTCGCCCATGACGACCATCACCTCATAGGGACGGCCGCTGGCACGCGGAATGACCATCTCCTTCTTACAGGAGGTGAAGAGTAAAGTGAAAAGTGAGAGAATGAAAAGTGAAAAATAAAGATTACTTTTCGCCATCGCTTTCCACTTAATAGCATTCATATTCAGTTGATAGAACTTTTCCATTTGTCAATACATTTTCTTATTTTCACTTTTCAGTCTTTCACCTTTGACTTTGTATTCAGCAGTCCGCAGGCGGCATCAATGTCCTGTCCGCGTGAAGCACGTATCGTGCAACGCACGCCGTGGTGCGTCAGGTAATCGCGGAATGCCTCCATCCGCACGGGATCAGCTTCAGACAGGGAGGGTGCATCCCCTTGGGGGACATCGGACGAGGCCTCAATCTTATGCCATCGGATCAAGTTCACACGACACTCGATATTACCAAGCAGACGAACCAGTTCACGCGCATGGCGAGGCGTATCATTGATGCCACCAAAGACGATATATTCAAACGAGAGCCGACGCTGACCCGTCCAGTCATATTGGCGCAGCAATTCAAGCTGTTCGGACAGCGGGTAGCTGCGTTCGGCCGGTATGATGGAGGCGCGCTCGTCGGAGAACGGGTTGTGCAGACTGATGGCCAGATGACATGGGCTCTCATCGAGGAAGCGCTGAAGCCCCTTGCGCAGCCCCACCGTGGAGACCGTGATGCGCCGTGGACTCCACGCCCAGCCGAAATCTGCCGTCAGCAGACGTGTAGCACTCAGCACGGCGTCGAGGTTGTCCATAGGCTCGCCCTGTCCCATAAAGACGATGTTCGTCAGCCGTTCGCGCTCTGGCAGGGCATAGAGCTGATTGAGGATGTCTGCAACGCTGAGGTTACCCTGAAAGCCCTGGCGGCCCGTCATGCAGAAACGGCAACCCATCTTGCAGCCCACCTGACAGCTGACACATACCGTGCCGCGGTCGCCGTCGGGGATGAAAACCGTCTCGACACGCTCGCCCGAGTGCGTCGGGAACAGGTACTTCACCGTGCCGTCGACGCTGTGTTGTTCGGCCAGCGGGGCCATCAGCCCCACCGTGTAGCGCTCCTTCATGCGGTTACGGACACTCAGGCTGAGGTTCGTCATCGCATCGATATCGCCGACGCCTTTCTGATAGATCCACTGCGCCAGCTGACGTGACGCGAAGGACGGCGCGCCGACCACGGCGGCTACAGCCTTCAGCTCGTCGGGCGTCATACCCAGTAGCGGTGTCAAGTGTGTTGCTTGTTCCATAATCTTTCTTCGCGCGCGAACCTTATATAATATATATATATTACAAAGGCAAGCACGCTGATATTCGCTTTTGTTCTGCAAAGGTAGTCAAAAGCTTGTAACTGACCAAAAGTTTAAGCTTTTTTATGCCAAAATGGCAGTCGAAGGCCCTTCGCCGTCCCCTTCTACCCTACTCTTTTCACCCTTTTCGATAAAAAAATGCGCAAAATAGTTGGCGGTTTCGCAGAAATACACTACCTTTGCACCCGCAAAAGCAAAGAAGCAGGCAAGCGAGCCTGCCCAAACATGGAGCGACAAGCTCCCAGATGGTGACTATAGTTCAGTTGGTTAGAGCGTCAGATTGTGGTTCTGAATGTCGTGGGTTCGAGTCCCACTAGTCACCCCTCCATCCCTCCCTGCCCGACGAATCCCACAAAGGCCTTTTTGCCAATGCGGGATTCGTCACCTTTTTTATAAGTAGGTGAACAAAACTATTTAACTATATTTGAGATGGTAGGTGACGTTGCGTTCACCGACTTACGTACCTTGCTTACGGGTGTTGCCAACAGCAATGCTCCATCCGCAAGCAAGAAGTAAAAGTGGCTGAAAAATAAAAATGTTAGGCCTTTTCTTGTGGGGGTAAAATCAATATCGTACCTTTGCAGCGCAATAGATGAGATCAACGAAGGATCTTGACCGAGAACACCAAACGCTATAACGATATGAAGAAAGTACTGTTATTCGTGCTGATAGGCTGCATGGGGGCCACCGTCGCTGCCGCTCCTGTCAGCCAGGATGAAGCCCTGCGCAAGGCGTCGGCCTTCGTCCGCGCCCGTCATCCCCACAACGGCAAGCAGCTCAAGGCCGTCCGCCGGCAGCCTGGCTTGACCGTGGCTTCTGAGGACGTGGATGCCAGCTACTATATTTTCAACGTCGGAGAAGCCGAGGGCTTCGTCATCGTCAGCGGCGACGACCGCACACAGCCCATCCTGGGCTACACCGACCGCGGTCACTTCGACACGCAGTCTATCCCCGAGAGCGTCAAGGTCTGGCTCGACGGCTACGCCCATGAGCTGCGCCGTCTGCAGGCACAGGACGCTGTCGGCACCGCAGCAGCAGCCTGGCACCGCCCGGCCATCGCGCCGATGCTGACCACGGTATGGAACCAGAACGAGCCCTATAACAACGAATGTCCCGTGCTGCCCAACAGCGTACGCGGCGTCACCGGATGTGTGCCGACGGCCATGTCGCAGCTGATGTACTACCACCGCTGGCCGGCAGCCACGACAGCCGACATCCCCTCATACACCGGCCGCACCGACTGGGGCACCGGCGTGCTGACCTTCGCCGGTGCTGCTGCCGGCACTGCTTTCGACTGGGACAAGATGAAGGACATCTATTCAGCCGAGGACAGCGATGAGGAAGTGCTGCCCGTGGCAACGCTGATGCGCGTCTGCGGAGCGGCTGTGAAAGTGAACTACCGCGATAATGCCAACGGTGGCTCGGGTGCCGAGAGCGAGGATGCCATGACGGCTTTCCGCGACTATTTCGACTACTCGCGCATCATCACCATGGCCTATCGCGAGGATTACGCCTACGCCGACTGGCTGGACCTGATCTACGGTGAGCTGCAGGCGGGTCGGCCCGTCATCTACGGCGGTCGGTCATCGGGCGGCGGCCATTTCTTCATCGTCGACGGTTGCGACGGCAACCTGTTCCATGTCAACTGGGGCTGGGGCGGTTTCTGCGACGGCTACTTCGCCCTCTCGCTGGCCAATCCCGGCAGCAACGAGGGGACTGGCGCCAGCGGCACGCTGGACGGCTACGGTATGCAGCAGACGGCCCTCATCGGCATCAAGAAAAACGAGGGCGAGGCAGCGCCACCGGCCTTCCTCAGGACGGCCATCGTCGCTGTCGGCAGTGCCCAAATCAGCAGCAGCTACTTCAACTACTCCGGCGAGGAGCGTAGCTTTGAGTTCGGCATAGGCTATGCCAAGGGCGACGGCAGCTACGTGCTCGTAGGCTCAGCCCGTCAGACCGAGGGCACCCTACCCCGCCACTACGGTTACTCGAGCGTCACCTTCACCGTCAGCGGTCTTGCCGACGGCGTCTACAAGCTGGTCCCCATCAGCCGCGTCACCGGGACGCAAGAGTGGCGGTCGGGCAGCAATGCCAAGCGCGACTATGTCACGGCCACCGTCGCTAGCGGTCAGGTCACGCTGAGCTACCACGAACCCGTCGTCCAGCTGACGACCACCTCCTTCGACTGTCCGGGCAGGCATAAAATCGGCAGACGCCAGAAGGTCAACGTCACCATCAGCAACAGCGGCGACGAGTTCTACGGCCCCGTCTTCTTCTTCGTCGGCCAGGGCGGCAGCTTCAAGAGGATCGCCTACACAGGCATCACCGTCGAAGCCGGTGCCTCGCAGACCGTACCCTTCAGCTTCGATCCTTCCGTGGTGGGCGAGAACGTGCTCGTCGTGGCGACCGATCAGTCGATGAGCCAGATCATCGGACAGACGACGCTGAACATCAACCCGCAGGGCGAGACAGGCGAACACCTGAGCGTGACGGCCTTCGCCTACGACAACGACAACGCCACGCTGCGTGTCATCCGCGACTTTGCCGGTAAGCTCACCGTGAAGAATGCCGGCAGCGAGGACTTCGACGGCGAGATGTTCCTGCGCCTCCTCTATAATGTCGAAGGCCTCACAGGCACATACAGCTACCTAAAGGACGTCTACTTCGACGCCGTCGTGCCAGCAGGCGCCAGCGCTGAGGTCACCTTCAGCGTCGAAGGGCTCACACCCGGCACGTTCTACTGGCCTATGGTATGTGTGGGCGACACCGTCATCCGGAACGAATACGACGGCGCCGACATACGCCGCTATGAGCCCGACCTCGACGGTGTGGCTGCCGTCAGCGGTGCTAAGGCAGACGGACTGTGGTATAATCTCGCAGGACAACGCGTCATGCATCCCCGGCGTGGCGTCTACGTCCACCAAGGCAAGCGCATCGTCGTGCAATGAGTCCATTGTAGCATCAAAGAATCCATCACATAATGCAGACACACACATTCAAGGATTGGGTATTAGCCACACGTCCGTGGTCATTCCCTGCATCAGCTATGCCCGTCGTAGTGACCATCGCGTGGTCGTGGGCATCAGGTTTCGACGTCAACTGGTGGCTGGGCCTTTGGGCGCTGGTCAACATCATCTTCGTTCACGCCGCCGGCAATGTCTGGAGCGATATCGCCGACTATCGGCGCGGCGTCGATGCCGACGACACCTTCGGCGTGCGGCTACTCGTCGACGGTCAGTTCACCGTCGAGGAGTTCCGCCGGTTGTCACTCTGCCTGAACTGCATCGCGGTGATCGGCGGTCTGGCCCTCGTGGCGCTCACCGGCTACACCTTATTATATATAGGCATCGCCGGTCTGCTGCTCTCGCTGTGTTATCCACGACTGAAGTACATGGCGCTGGGCGATGTCGTCATCATCCTGTGCTACTCACTGTTGCCCATGATCGGCACGTCGTTCATCGTCACGGGGCAGATCCACTGGCCTGTGTTGTGGCTGTCCGTGCCTGTGGGTCTCATCACGGTGGCTATCCTCCACGCCAACAATGTCCGCGACATCGAGACCGACCAGCGTGCCGGCATCCACACGTTCCCGATGCTCACCGGCCGCCACGTCGGTGCCTGGCTCTATGCGGCTGAGGTGCTGGTGCCTTTCCTGTGGCTCGTTGGCATCATGGTTGCCCGTATTGAGCCCTGGTGGCTGGGCACCGCCTTCCTGGCTATGCCAGTGGCGGTGAAGAACGCCCGCACGATGCTGTCCTACGAGCGCGGCGGCAAGGCATCCTACGCCAACCTCGACGAACTCACGGCTAAGTTGCAACTGCTGTTCAGCATACTGCTTGTCATCGGCCTGATCCTCTCACGCATTCTTTAACGATAACCGTGACCGTCATGAAACCTGTCGGTGCTTCCATCATCATCGCTGCCCTGCTGTGGTTCATGATGTTCAGTCCCTGGGTGGGGCTGGACATCAACTTTTGGCTGCTGATGACCATTTCATCGCTGACCTTGACCACCCTGGCGCTGTTCCTTGGCGGCAAGCCTCGCGGCAGCCTTCGCTGGACGGAGTTCGCCTTGGGCGCCGCTATCGCCGTCGTGCTGTGGGGCGTCTTCTGGCTGGGCGACAAATGCTCACAACTGCTCTTCGACTTCGCCCGTCCACAGGTCGACCTGATCTATGGCATCAAAGACGGCTCGTCGCCCACGCTCATTGGTCTGCTGTTGTTGCTCATCATCGGTCCCGGCGAGGAAATCTTCTGGCGCGGCTATGTCCAGCGACGCCTGTCGGAGCACTTCTCGCCCAACACCGGTTTCTTCCTGGCCACGGCAGCCTACACCCTCATCCATGTCGCCTCGTTCAACTTCATGCTTACGATGGCGGCCATGGTCTGCGGCATCGCCTGGGGAGGTCTCTATCGCCTCATCCCCAAGCACTTCACCGCCATCGTCGTCAGCCATGCCCTATGGGATGCCGCCGCCTTCGTGTGGTTCCCTTTCTAAGGGCACACAGACGTCACGGCCATGGTGTCCGTCAAGAAAAAAGCACTAAAACGTAAGATTTTTCACGCGCAATGGTGCACATATCATTATTTTACCTATCTTTGTCACGAAAAATAGACTTTATTCTTCACAAGAACACTTATTCATCATGAGCAAGTCCATCCTCTTTCTCTCCTTCCTGCTCGCGTCATCCATCGCCGTGGCGTCTCCCGTCACTCGTGACGATGCTGAGCAACGGGCTCGCGACTTCCTGTCGCAGCGGCGGCCCCAGCACGCCCGCCGAGCCATTCGCGCCGTCCAGAACGCCAAGGCGCTAAAGCCCGTTTCCACTGAGTCCTACTACTACGTCTTCAACGTCGGCGACGACGACGGCTTCGTCATCGTCAGCGGCGACGACCGCACCAGCCCCATCCTCGGCTATGCCGATGCCGGCAGCTTCGACGAGCAGCGCCTGCCCTCGAACCTGCAAGCATGGCTAAAGGGCTATGCCGACCAGCTGCGTTGGCTCGACGAGCATCCGCAGTACGACAACACGGCGACACTGGCTCGTGCACCCCGCAGAGCCACGACCAAGAATGCCATACCGGCGTTGCTGACCACGACATGGAACCAGACGTCACCCTACAACGACCTATGCCCCAAGTTCGTGAACAACAACCAGTCGCTCACCGGATGTGTCGCTACGGCGATGGCACAGGTGATGTACTATCACCAGTGGCCTGCAGCGACGACGAAGGAGATACCATCCTTCCAGTATGCCCAAGGATGGAGCGGCGGCCCCCTGACCGTCGCTGCCATACCGGCCAACACGACCTTCGACTGGTCCAATATGCTGCCCAGCTACTCAGGCACCGAGAGTGAGATGCAGAAGAATGCCATTGCGAAGCTGATGGCAGTCGCCGGCGCATCTGTCAAGATGAACTACGCCGATGACGCCAACGGCGGATCGTCGGCCTACAACGTCGACGTCGACGATGCCCTGAGAGACTACTTCGACTACAGCGCTACGACACAGTATGTGTTCCGTGGCGACTACAACTACACGGACTGGACCGATCTCATCTACAAGGAGATCGCCGAGGCACGCCCCGTCTTCTACAGCGGACAGTCGTCGGGCGGTGGCCACGCCTTCGTGGTCGACGGCTTCGACGGCGAAGGCTACTTCCACGTCAACTGGGGCTGGGGAGGACTGCACAACGGTCACTTCTTGCTCTCCGTGCTCAACTCCGAAGGCAACGAAGGTGCCGGTGCCAGCTCCACCAGCGACGGCTACGGCTTCGACCAGGAAGCCGTCATCGGCATCAAGAAGAACGAGGGCGAGATCGTGCCCGAAAAGGTCAAGCCGGTCATGAGCGGAGAGATCGCCAGCGTCAGCGGTAACAGCGTGAGCTTCAGCGCATGGAACGCCACGGGCGCCACCAACACCTTCGACATCGGCATAGGATATGTCAAGACCGACCTGTCATTGGAGTATATCACTGGATGGTTCAACAACCCACTCGAATACAATCAAGGCTATAACGCTTCCGCTTTGAAAGCCACCGTTTCTGGCCTGACCGACGGCACCTACAAGGTCGTTCCCATCTGCCGCCTCTCGGGCTCCGAGAAATGGATGACCTATGTGGACTATGAAACCGAATACGTCCTGGCCGAGATCAGCGGCGGCGTAGTCACGCTGACGCACATCAAGCCGGCAGCACCCTACATTGCCCTCACCACCTCATCCTTCGACTTGCCCAGCGAGGCTAAGGTCTGCTTGCCACTGACCATCACGGCCAATGTCAAGAACAGCGGCGATGAATTCTATGGCCAGCTGTTCCTCTTCGCCAGCACGACCGACTTCAAGGGAACACCCGTGGCCACGACAGGTTGCACCATCCGCTCCGGCGAGACGTTCCCCGTCGAGTTCTGCTGCCAGCTGGCCCAGGTCGGAACGCTCAACCTGTGGGTCGCCACCGACAAGGAAGGCACCAACGTCATCGGGCAGACAACGATGACCACGACGGGCGTCAGCGGCACGACGGACGATATCAACATCAGCTACACCCGCGTCATCTCGCCCCTCTCGACGGATGGCACCAAGCTGCTGAGCAACGAGGTCACCGTAACCTATACCCTCACTAATCCTTCCACTGAATACAACTATCAGGGTAAATTCTACTTCTATCGGTACGAATGGACGGGCATGAACGGCTCCGGATGGGGACCTGTCGAAGAGCTCGTCATACCCGCCAACAGTTCCATCACTTGGACTGTCGTCTATTCCGATCTCAACCCCGCCAACACCTATTCCTTCACTATGGAACAGACCAAGGACGGTAATGTGACCAATAGACAGGAGCACATCTACGAGACCTATCCCATCGCCACGGCTGTGAGTTACTATATGGCCGACGGCACAAAGGCCTACATCGAGCCAGCAGCCTCCATCGCCGTACCGGCCGAGGCTACCGCTGTCGATCTGCGCGGCAACACGAATGTCACGACCGTCACCGGTGGCAACCCCAACACGCTCTACTTCCTCGATGAGACTGCCACGGCGCCCACCGGTGCCAACGCCAACATCGTCCGCAACGGCATAGCCGAACATCTCGTGCTCGCCGACGGCTACAATTTCGCCACGCCGTTCGACATCACCGCCAACGACATCACCTACGACCGCACGTTCACCACGGGCTACGACCGCAGCGGCAACGGATGGAGCACCATCACGCTGCCCTTCGCCGCCAGCACGGTCACCGTCACCTACAACGCGATAGAGTATCCCATCGACTGGTTCCGCAGCAGCGCCGACACCGAGAAGAACTTCTGGATCATGCAGTTCGACCACGAAGACGAGAGCGTCGTCTACTTCAGCCACGCCGACGAGTTCCGTGCCGGCCGTCCTTACATCATCGCCGTGCCCGGACCGGAATGGGGCGACGATGCAGACCTCACCGGCCTGCCCCTCCACTTCAAGGCCACCGACGTCCATCTCTCCCCGAGCTTCGTGGCAGCCAGCATGGGCGAAGCCTTCAAGATGAAAGGCACCGTCGCCGAGGAGAACGTCATCGGCGTCTATGTCCTCAACGCCGCGGGCAACCATTTTGAGAAGAACAACACCTCCATAGAGGCCTTCCGCGCCTATTTCGCGCCGACCAAGTCCACAGCAGGCAGCAGCGCCGCCTACCGTGTCCGCGTCAGCGATACGCCGACCGCCATCCAGGGCCTGCGGGAAGCCATGAGCAACCCGGCAACTACAGACGCCTGGCACACGCTCGACGGCCGCCGCATCCAGCGCCCGACCCATCGTGGCCTCTATATCCACCAGGGCAAGAAGGTAGCGGTAAAGTAAAAGAGAATAAGAGAAAAAATGAAGTAATCCTTTCAACAATGGATAAGCAAAAGAAGACTTACAGCAAACCGGCATTGACAGATTGGAAAGTCTTTGCTGACGACAACTTCCTCTTCAATCCCAACCCCACCTCGTCGCCACTGCCGAGCACCCCCGACACGCCGGCCGTCGGCGTCAAGGCACAGGAATGGGAGGAGAACGAAGAGTTCTGGGATTCCAGCTTCACCGACTGACAACGACAGACAATCGCATCGCGGTACTGACGCCGTCAGAGCGCATCATAATCGGGCACCTGTGGGAGAAACTCATAGGTGCCCGTCGTCTTGTCCAGATGGCAGACGACGTGCCGCAAGCCGTTCGAGACGATGAGCCACTCGACACGCAACACCGTGTTGTAGCGCCACACCTGGTCGAAAACCCGCTGGGTCAACGCCACCGACGGCGCCTTGTATTCGATGATCATGCGCGGCTGCCGGTCCATGCCGAACAGCACGCTGTCGCAACGCCTCGACATCCCGTTCAGCGTGATACTCACCTCGTTGCCCAAGAGACCGGCCGGATAACCGCAGTAATGAATAAGGTATGACGTGAAATGCTGCCGCACCCATTCCTCTGGCGTCAGACGCACACGACGGCGACGTAACGGATCAAACACCGTCACACCGCCAGCCTCGTCGCGGCCAAGCTTGAGGTCGGCGACAGGCAGGTTCAGCGCAGGGAAGGCACTGTCCGCTGTGCCCTGTGAAGCTCGCTTCTCATCTTTCATGCCGCAAAGGTAAGCATTATTTTTGAAAAGCCACTTGCCGAACCTCGTTTTCATTTCTTTTAACGCTGCGGAAGTATGTGTTCAGAGAAAAAGCTGTAACTTTGTCGCCGTAAGAACGCGAACCACAAAAAATCAGAATCAGAGATGCTTAAGAACGACACACCACAAACGCTTGAGGGCGTGAGCAGAAGCGTCCTCCTGCTGTCCTTCCTGCTGCTGGGCCCGTGGGCTCATGCTGCCTACCGACTCACCTCCTACGTCAATCCCCTCCTGGGCACGGCGACGCTATGGGAACCTGAAGACCTGGGCTATGTCCGCTCCTGGAAACAGCGCACCTGGGGCGCCGAGGTCTTCCCTGGAAGCAGCCTGCCCAACGCCATGGTGCAATGCACGCCGGCCACGATGTACCATAGCGGCGCAGGCTACCAGTACGAGGACACCACCATCCTCGGTTTCGGCCATACCGCCAAGGGGCACTGGGGAGGACTGCACGTACCGCTGCTGCCAGCCACCCGCCACTACTCCGCCACCGACTATGCCTCGCCCTACAGCCACGAACGCGAAAGCGCCCACCCTGGCTACTATCAGGTCTACCTCGAACGCTATGGCGTCAACGCCGAACTGACGACGACCCTGCGCTGTGCCATCCACCGCTACACCTTCCGGCCGACCGACGCCAAACATCTGCTGGCCGACATGACCCACTCCAACAACGATGTGCGCGACTGGACAATACAGCGCGAGGGTGACCATGCCTTCTCGGGATGGCAGAACGGAGAAGGACGCATCTACTTCTATGCCGTCACCAACTATGCCATTGCCGCCATCCAGCAGTGCCAGGACCACCAGGCTGTCATCACCGACATCAGCTTCCGCGACAGCCGCAGCGCGACGCCGCTGGAGGTGAAGGTTGGCTTCTCATTCGTCAGCATCGAGGGCGCACGTCTCAACCTCGAGACCGAGGTCGGACAGAAGGACTTCGACACGGTGCGCGACGAAGCCGATGCCGCCTGGGAGCATGAGCTGCAGAAGATACAGGTCGAGGGCGGCACCGAGCGACAGCGCGGCCTCTTCTACTCCACCCTATACCGCTCACTCCTATGGCCGTCACTCCGCAGCGACGTCAACGGTCAGTACCGCGATGCCCGCGACCAGGTCGCACACGCCGACTTCCTCTACTACACCGATCCCTCCTTCTGGGACGACTACCGCAACAAGGACATCCTACTCGGTCTGCTGCGTCCCGACGTGATGAGCGACGTCATCAGCAGCTGCATCGACCGCGGCGAGAAGCGGGGCGGCTACTTCCCCACCTTCTTCCACGGCGACCACGGTTCGGCGGTCGTTGCCGGCAACTGGCTGCGCGGCGTACGAGGCTTCGACCTACGGCGAGCTTACACCTTATTATACAACAACGCCTTCCGCCCGGGACGAGGCGGAAGACCCTACCTCGACGAATACCTGCGGCAGGGATGGATTGCCGAGAAGGACACCACCGACGTGCCGACGCAGGACGAGTACAAAGCCGCTGTGACGAAGACCGTGGAGTATGCCTACGACGACTATGCCACGGCCCTCATCGCCCACGAGCTGGGCGACAAGAAGACAGAGCGTGAGCTGCGCCGGCGTTCCATGAACTACAAGCACCTCTTCGACCGCCAGACGGGCTTCTTCCGCGGCAAGATTGCCGACGGCACCTGGATACGCGACTTCAAGCCCTACTACCCCTACTTCGCCTACCAGTACCGCGAGGCCAACGCCTGGAACGCCCTCTTCTTCGCACCCCACGACCCCGAGGGCGCCGTAGCCCTCTACCCCTCAAAGCGCGCCGCCGAGCTCAAGCTGGACTCCCTCTTCACCGAGCCATGGCGCGGCTACGAGGTACACAACATGACAGGCTTCATCGGCAACTACTGTCATGGCAACCAGCCTGGACACAGCCTGCCCTACATCTACTACTTCGTCGACCGCCAGGAAAAGGCGCAGGCTGTCATCGACAGCCTCCTGAACCACTACTACGACATGGGCCGCGAACACCTGGCATACGCCGGTATGGATGATGCCGGCGAGATGTCCTCATGGTACGTCCTCAACGCCCTCGGCCTCTACACCTTTTCGCCCGCCGACCCCGAGTATATCGTCACCGTGCCCCTCTTCCCCACGGCACGCATCACCTTCGCCGACGGACACGTCACCACCATCCGACGCGAAGGCAACGGACGGCGCATCCACGCCATACAGACCGACGGCCGACGTCTCAAGGGCTGGTTCCTCAGCGACGAACGTCTCAAACGCAGCGATAACGTGACCATAAAGATCACGTCCGAGCCAACCCGCTAAAGCCAAGATAAAAAGTTTTTTCCGTCTTTCCTTTGCCACATCCAAAGAATGGCATAACTTTGTGCCCGAAAGGGCACGAAGCGGCTCCGTCGTGAGCCGCAGGAAACGTCCGATCAAATCTTAACGGAACAACGATAGCATCAGCTATTTATTCAGTGAATCTTTTCATTCTTTTGCTGTTTCCAACCCATTTCGTGCCATCTGGCAGCGTCGAAACAATGATGAAGGCGGTGAGAAGAACAAAAATATTCATAAGCAAATAAAATCGATGGAAAAAAATGGATTGGGGACAACACCATCTATACATCTTTATGTCCCTAAATTAAGCTTTTTGCTCATTTTTTTGAAAAAAAATCCTTTTTCCATTGTCAATTATCAAATAATCATTACTTTTGTCCTCGACTCTTGATGTTTTGTGCTGATTTTGCCCCGTGAACGTGTTCACAACGCACTATCGCCAAGACAGCCTACGCCGGGCTGAGGGTGGCATAACCAGCGATGGCCAAGCCAGCTGAAGCGGGCATTTCACAGTTGATATATTAACCTGTTAATGTGTGGCTGTGGAAATGGGTGGGAAAGAGTTACGACATACGGAAAAGGCGTTTACCAAAAACGTTTTGTTCTTGACACTTGGAAACTTCGCAACTTTCGCTGGTCAAAGACAAAGCAACGGTGAATGTCCATGGGATATGCAATAAGCGTGTCCGATTGTACTATTATATAATATGGTATATGAAGGACTCTCCATAGGCATATTCGGCGTGGGCTTCGCGTTGCTCGTTTCGACCAGCTGGGCAATGCGAAGGCCTCCAAGTGTGAGACGGGCGACAGGTTCGAACTCACGCTTTTTTTGTGCCGACATTGCATCTATTCCTAAACCAAAAAATTATGTATCATTCCTTAATTAACACATCTATTATGAAGGACTTAAGGCATTTCCTGTCGCTTATGTTCTTCTTGCTTGTACCATTTACCATCATGGCGCAAGAAGACATAACCGAT
>CAMOSA010000019.1 GCA_946624335.1 uncultured Prevotellaceae bacterium | reverse complement strand
CCATGCCTCCGAGACGTCCGTTGCCGATAGGCAGGGCCTCCATCCATTTTGAAGCCGGTTGTTGGTACCATAAAACATCAGAGTTGTCTTCTGCGAACGCTGGAGCAGCGAAAATCGTCAATGCAAAAAGGAAATAACAAATCTTCTTCATAACGGTGAATGACGGATAAACAAAAAGAGGCAAGCGCCGCAATGCAGATGGCACTTGCCTCTCAAAACAATAACTAACTTAAATCCACAAAATTATTATTTAACAACTTTTCGAACAGAACCGTCGGCCTGCTTAATCACGAAGATTCCATGGCCACGGCCATCGGAGAGGCGGCCGTCGGTGGTGTATACCTGTGTGCGGCCTGCAGCTTTGTCGTGGTTCTTGACAGCACCTACGCCAGTGACAATGATTTGTGAAGCCACTGTGAACTTACTGCTCTGATAAGCATAGTTGACAGCCTGCACAGCAATCTCATACTCGCCCTCTTCAACGTGCGGGAAGACATACGAAGGCTCGTCGGCACCAAGAATGTACTGAGCGAATGCAGCATAGCCCAGCTGCTTGCCTGTCTGCTGGTTGGCAGGAACGTTCATGAAGACCTTACCCGTGGCGTTGTTCTTGAGATAAATATTGTACATAGGCTGGTTGCCATTGTTCATGTAGACTGGATCCCATGTGACTGTAATATCGTTAGTCTCAGAATCCATGTCAACCTTGACATTTGTAGGTGCATCAGGTGCTGCAACCTCGAAATCGGAGGTATTGATAGACATGAAGGCGTTGTCGCCGTCGTAGCGGTTGCCATCCTCTTCAGTCTTCCAGGGTGCGCCGCACCATGCAGCGACAAAGTAATCAAACTGTCCGTCGCCGTTCCAGTCGCCGAAAGTGCCCTGCTCGCTTCCACGCCACATACCATTCTCCGTTGGCTGACCCTCGTGGGTAGCCTCCATATGGTAGTTTCCGGCAGCATCGCTGAGGATATAGTCAACGCCCCAGTCACCAAGGAACTTGGAATGGCCGGAGGTGACGATGTCGGGATAGTCGTCGCCATTGAAATCGGCAATGAAGAAGAGACGGTTGCCCGGATCGCCAATACCTTGTTCGAGGTCTACCGTCTGAAACTTGATGCCCTCGTCGTCACTGACGTTGAGGAAGAGAATCGAGCGTCGTGAACCAGCAATATCACCTGCGATGTATAGGTCTGCCTTGCCGTCCTGATTCCAGTCGATGGGATGCGTGATGATGTTCTCAGCAGCAAACTGCGAGAGCAACGTTGCATCTGTAGCTTGCTCGCCATTGATGACGAGCGTGTGGGTGATGTCCTGGAACTCACCGTTGCCAAGGTTGCGATAGATATGCCAGGTGTAGCCACCGTGGCCCTTGTCATCAGGAGCATTGTCGAGGCCGTCGCGATAACCATTGACGGTGATGTCGAGCCAGCCATCGCCATCGAGATCTACGAAGCCCACGGGGCCGTGCGACATATTAATGATAGCCTTCGTGGGATTCTCGAGATCCCAAGCGCCCCCAATTTCTATTCCATCTTCATCATATTCTGCGACATAGCTGTATTCGTCACGGATGTTGTTGTCGTTTTCTAAAGGCATAGGATTGAAGATATCGTTGACAACCTCAAAGCCTTCGCCGCCGTTGTTGCGGAGCAAGCGAATGAAACGTCCGATGTTGGATGCCCCCTCGATGAGTAGGTCGGGGTAGCCGTCGCGGTTGTAGTCGCCCACGGCGATATGGTAGTTCTCCTGACCCTCGTTGAGGTTGCCGTCGCCGTTGTTGTAGCCCAGGGCAGCGAGGCCCTCATCGGGCACCACGCTGAAAGTGCCGTTGCCATTGTTGTGTACGAGGACGATGTCGCGCTGCGTGCCGGTGTCGTTGCCGCCAGCATTGGAGACGAGTATGTCGAGCAGTCCGTCCTGATCGTAGTCAAGCGTCACGCTACCTCGTCCGTAGGCGAAATTGGGTAATCCATTCTTCATACCCGTGGCGCGTGTCTTGGTTTCGGTCTTGATGCTACCATCCTCGTTGAGTTCGGGTAGCCAGTTGCCATCCTCGTCGGTCTTGATGTTACCATCCTCGTCGCGCTGCCATACGGTGTCTTCATAGTCCTCGTAGGTCATCTCAGTGTCCATCTCGAACTTGCCATTGCCGAGGTTCTTGAGGAGCCATCCGCCAGAGGTCCAGCCGTTGGCCCATGAGGTACCACTATAGTAGACGTCATAGCAGCCATTGCCTGTGAAGTCGCCCCAGATAGCCACCGTACGATGTGTCTGGCGCAGTTGTTTTGACATCTCTTGATCGAGTTGGAAGTTGATGCTGTAACCATCCTGCGCATTCATAGCTGTCGAAGCCATCAGCGCGGTTCCGATCAGCAAATACTTAAGCGTAAAGTTTTTCATAAAGTGAGTTGTTATAAGTTATGATTATTGATGATTTCGTTGCAAAGGTAGGGATTATCATTAGAAGATTAATGACACGTTTGCACCTAAGATTAGCACAAATGCTGAAAAAAGTCGGATTCTCGATGGAATCGGCCCTTTTCAGTCGTGAACCCACCAGGAATCGGCATTACAGAGTCTGTCTTTAGCCTTATCCGTATCACTGAAACGTCGACTGACGCGCTCGGCTGCATAGGCTGGCCATTGGTCGCGATGGCGCGCCACGCGCAGCAGGTCGAAGAAGCGGTTGCCCTCGAAGGCTGTCTCGGCGGCCATCTCATCGACAATCATGTCCTCCACGATGAGAATGGAGTCCTGCAGCGATGGTTGCTCGCCGATGATGAAGTCCTCCTTGTCGAAGGGCAGGCCTCTGCCTCGGCCACGACGGGCCGTGCCAACGTTGCGATTATTTCCATTCGTATGTGCCCATGAGAAGTTGACATAAGGTTCGCCTGTCTCGATTTCACTTGGAGCCACCTTCTGCGGGTCGGCAAGCGTCTCGTCGGTCAGTCCGTATTTCAGCACGGCGAAGGCAAGTGAAGGCTTCCCCAGGCGGTTCAGCGCCTCGGCCAGACGGAGGTAGAGGTGAGGCGTGCGTAGGAGAGGCAGCTGACGTGTAAAGCTGAGCGTTGTGACGGCCTCGTTATCGGGGTCGTAGCCGCCCACGATGTTGGCAGCGGCATAGTTGTACTTGTTGATGAGCAGTTGCTCTTTTCGACTCTGGAACGCAAACTGGCCAAAGGACGCAGGGTAGATCTTGCCGCTGCGGTTGACGGCTTGGCCGCGCAAGTCGCTGAGCAAGTAAGCGCCTATTGTCTGTCCGTTAATGGGCGTGAAGAAATATAGGCGTTCAGCCATCTCGTTGATGAACGAGGTGGTAGGTCTGATGTCGGGAACCGTGTTGTAGGCCAACCGTATGAGCGAAGGATGATAGTCGCGGGCATCGCTGCTATAGGCCATCTGAAACAGCATCTCACCTGTGTAGCTGGCTGTATGATTCATGGATGCGTCCGTGCGTGTGTTCGTTGTCCAGTCGTTGCTATACCCCTCGCTGATGGTCAGTTGGTGAGTGTAGATATAGTCGTAGTACAACCGGGCAGCCTCGGCATAATGGTTGAGATAGAGGTGCAGATCGGCAAGGAAAGGCTCGAGCGGCACGAAGAGGGTGCTCGTCTGTATGCCGTCGACCGAGCCATAATCCAGGTGGCGGGTGCCCAGATAGGGCGTGAGGTCGTCGATGATGAGTGATGCCAGCTCGTCGATTGTCTTGACGGGGTAGTTGGTGAGCGTGCTCTCCAGGCTGATCAGTGGGCGGTCTATGAAGTGGGCGCGCCCGAAGGTGAGTGCCATCTGCCAGTACGTCCAGTCGCGGATGGCGCGGATGGCTACGTACTCGGGCATCATGACGCGTGTCTGGTAGTCGACAACCGACGTGTCTATACGTTCAAGGGCGAAGTTGCAGTTGTTGATGACAGCGTAGTAGTCCCTGCGGTCGGTGTATGCATTCCCCTCTTCGATGGTGAAATGGGCCACGTCCTGTAGGTCTTTGTCGGCATCGGAGGTGGTCGTCATCAGGTCGCCGCGCAGTTCACCCAGCAGGACGTAGCGCTCGCCCAAACGCTGGAACTGCGCCAGGATGCCCATCGCGCTGTAGAGCGAATCGCTCGGATGCTCAATGCGAGCGCCGTTGTCGATGACTACGGTGGTTGAATCGGTGTCAAAGACATCTTCGCAGGAGGAAAGGACCAACAGGCTGGTAAACAAATATAATGTATAGCGTCTCATAGGTGCATGATGAATGATAGATTCCTCATAGAGAATGTTGAATTAAAGATTAATCTTCACTCCAAGTTGGAAGGAGCGGCTGTTGGGCACGAGACCAGCATCGACGCCTTGATAGAGCACCGAGGTCGCAATGGAGAACTCGGGGTCGGCACCGAGATAGCGTGTCAGCGTGAACACGTTGTTGGCCGAGGCCCACACCTTAATGCCTTGTATGGCCGCAAATCGAACGGGCAGATCATAGGTCAGCCGCAGCGTGCGCAGTTTCAGGTACGAGCCGTCCTCCACCCATCGGTCGCTGGCACGGCTGTTGCCCATCGGGTCGCCGAAGGTGGCGCGCGGGATGTCTGTCACCTGCCCGTCGGCCGTCCAACGGTTCTCCATGGCAGTGGTCTGGTTGAAGAGGCTGCTGCCCGATTCCAGCTGCTGGCGCAGGGCGTTGTAGGCGTCGGCTCCCAGGCTGTAGGCGAGACTGCCGTCGAGGGTTAAGCGTCGCCATTTGAGTTGCAGACTGAAGTCGCCATAGATGTCGGGATTGGGGTCGCCGAGCACTACGCGGTCTTGGTCGTCGATGATGCCATCTTGGTTCTGGTCAACGAAGCGGATGTCTCCTGCGCCAAAGGCCACCTTGTTGCCATTGTCGCTGACAACGCTGAGGCCGTCGGCAGCTGCAGCCTGTGCGTCAGCGTATACGCTGCGCGTCTGCCATCCGTAGAAGACGCCCGCTGCCCGGCCTTCCGTGGTCAGGATGGTGGCGCCAGCCACGTCCGTAGTGAAAGCTCCGTTCGCGAGTTCTTCAATGCGGTTCGTGTAGTGGCCGAGCGTAGCGCCGAGAGTCAGCTTCCAGTCCTTGTGCTCAATCACACGTGCAGATGTCGCAAACTCGAAGCCACGGTTGGTCAGGCTGCCGTCGTTGTCCCAATAGTAGTTCATGCCCGCCACGTCGGCAAGCTGCTTGCGCGTTACGAGGTCGTTGGTGCGCGCCCAAAACACGTCGGCGCTCAGCTGCCAGCGGTCGTGCCATAGCGCGAGGTCGAGGCCTATGGAGGCGCGTCGCGTCGTCTCCCACCGCAGCTGTTCGTTGCCGATGTTGGCCAGTAGCATTCCTGTCGCATCCTGTATGGGCGCGGCGGTCTCGCGGTAAGTGCGGTTGGACAGAATGGGCAGGCGGTCGTTACCCGTCTGACTCAGAGCCGCACGCAGGCGGGCCGTGTTCACTGCGCTGAACCCTCGCATCCACCGTTCGCCCGAAATGAGCCACGCTGCCTGGAACGACGGATTTACCGACCAGCTGACGCCGCATAGGTTGAGACCTCCCGCCTCGCGGCCATAGCGCGAGGACGTGGCGAGCTCCAGGCCGAGCCCTACGCTGTATCGCCTTCGAAAAGCATAGTCGGCCGTCAGGAACCATGACGCATGGCGCTCTTTGTAGTTGTCGCCGTCGATCCAGCGGAGGCTGCTGTTGGTGTTCGAGAGTGCACGCATGAAGTCGGAGCCCGTGTTGTAGCCGAGGCCCGCGTTCCATTTATAATAAGTATTGTAGAATCGTCCCCCGGCGGCAAGGTCGAGCGCGTGGCCATAGTCCTTCACCACGGTCCAGTCAAGTCGGCCCTCGGCACTCAGCGTGCTCTGGCGCGCCATCAGGTCGGAAACCGTGTTCAGCGCTGTCGCATAGACTTCGCCCTGCGCGTTCCTGAGAGGCATGTCGGCCACGCCATGATCGGGCAGGAACACGTCCTCGGCCGTCTTGTCCCAGCTGAAGCCCAGCGTGGCACTCAGCTTCAGGCGGTCGGTGAAGGCGTAGGAAGGCCGTAGGTTGAGGTTGAAGCGGTAGCGGTCGATGTCGGGGATATTGTCGCCAATCAGGGCAATAGGGTTGCCCACTCCCAGTTCGTCGGCGTCGTTCATGCGGTTGGTAGCCTGCCCCGCCAGGTTGTGCTGCCACGGGCCGTAGAGCGGCGATTTCACCATGGCCAGATAGGCAGGGTTATGCACGTCGTCGAGCCCGTCGAAGTTTACACGCGTCATCGTCTGGGCGTAGGCGATGTCGGTTGCCACGAAGAGTCGCTCGGTCAGGCGAATATCGCTGTTGAACCGCGCGTTCAGGCGCCCGAAACTGGTGCCGTCCACGTTGCCGTCGTTCTTGCCGTAGCCGAGCGAGAAGCGGTAGAGCGCCACGTCGTCGCCGCCCTCCACGTTGATGCCGTAGTTCTGCATGAAGCCCGTCCGGTTCACTTCGCTGAGCCAGTCGGTCTGTTGGTGCGTGTCCCAGTAGTAGGAGCGCGAGGGGTCGTTCTGGATGAAGTGCAGCGCGCCCACCTCATCGGCTTTCATGCCGCGCATCACGTCGGTGGCGTAGCGAGTGTAAGCGCCAGCCTGCATCATCGGCAGCGACTTGTAGGGCGTCGTGAATCCCATCGAGATGTTGGCCTCGATGCGCGTGGCCATGTCCTTGGCACGTTTTGTCCTGATCACGACAATTCCCGCAGCACCCTTCGAGCCCCAGATGGCCGTACCGTCGCGCAGGACGTCGATGCTTTCGATGTCATCAGGGTCAATCAGAGTCAGCGGGCTGCCAGCGTAGCCCGTGACGGTCGTGCGCGCCTCCTCCTGCATCTGCCACTCCACGCCGTCGACGATGAACAGCGGTTGGCTGCTGAGATTTATGCTCTGGAGGCCGCGCACGAAATAGGTGTCGCCGCTGCCGGGCTGTCCACTCTGCCGCGTGGCTCGCAACGGGCCCGTAATCTGCAGGTTCAGTCGGGAGGGAGTGGTGTCGTCGATGGCGTCGAGCAGGCTGACGTCGATGTCAGTACGCCCCTGCACAGCCACCTCCTGCCCGTCGTATCCCGGAGCCGTGACCTCGAGCAGAACGTCGGTCGACGGCAGCCGGATCTCGAATCGGCCATCGTCAGCCGTCATCGCGCTTACCCTGAGTCCGGGCGAAGTGATGCTTGCCCCAGCCAGACCCTCGCCCGTTGCGGCCCGCTCCACGCGGCCACGCACCCTGACGTGGTGAATCGAGGAAGCCTGCCCCGTGGCCTGCGTCCGTAGGCTGTCGGTCTGCTGCGCCGCTGTCATCGCGCTGCTGCATGCGAGTAAGAGGGATAGGATCGGAAGTTTCATCGTAACGTTATAGTTTCTTTAGTTTTTGTTTTCGTTTTCGTTAACGTTTTCGTTAACGTTATCGTTGTTAGTTATCGTCCACCGGCACCAGCCGCACGCGGTCGATGCGGAACTTGCGGACGTAGCCGTTGCGGGCATCGGCGGCGGTGACGCGCGTCTGCACCTTCAGCGTCGTTGTCGGAGTCGTCTCGAGAGCGGCATGCGTAGGGTCGGCGTGCCACATCCCGTCGTAGAAATCGCTCACAGGCAGCGCCACCGCCTCAAACGCTTTCACGCTGATGATGCCGGGCTGCAGTACGCCGTCAGCATCGATGCCCGTGATCTCCGTGGGCGTGTTCTGGTTCTTGGCCGTGGCGCGCCCGTTGGCGCCGCGGTACATCAGCTGGAACGTGACCTTAGTGCGCTCGGCCGCTACGTTCTCGCCATCCACAACGGGGTTGACGAAATCTACGTAGACGTCGTACGTGGTAGCCAGCGACCCTGCCACGTAGAACGTGCTGCCGCCATCAACGTTGCCGCTCGTCACCTCAAGGTAGCTGTTCTCGCTCACGCCCTGCACGCGGCTCACGGTGTTCGTGTTGCGGACGTAGCAGTTGGAGCCCGCCATGGCTACGCGGCTGTCCAGCTCCTCGGCCTCGGTCGTCAGCACATGGCGCCACACGCAGGCGTCGTTCCTGTTCAGGGCCGTCGAGGCCACGTAGACGATGCCGTTGGAAGCCTGGATGCGTTCGTAGCCTTCCAGATAGGCTTTTACGGGCTTGATGGTCCTGCCCGTGACGGTGACGAGACTGTCAGCTGCGTCGTCGGCGATGCCACGGAACGTGAGCCCGCCCAGCAAGGCCTGTGCGGCCTGCACGTGCCGCACGCTGTCAGCAGCTCTGGCATCAGCACTATAGGGCGTGAAGGCCGCCCCAATACGTTCAAGCTCCGTCTGCCAGACGGCGTTGGTCGGGAGAATCATCGTGAACAGGGAGTCCTCGTCGGCAAGATCGCCCACGCCATATTTAGGGTCCTGAAGCAAGGCGTTGTAGTCCACGAACACGCTGTCGCGGCTTGTCGAGCGGCGCTCGTCGTAGACGCGCTGATCGAAGCGTGCCACGAAGGCCGCGAGCTTGGCGAAACGACTGTCGGCATCCATGAGTTCGCGCAGATTGTAGCGATAAGGAATTTGTGCCGAGAGCTTGTGCAGGAGTCCGTTGGCCGCTGCAATATTGGCCTCGGCGATGGTGGCCTCGTTGAATACCGCAGCGCTCGTGTAGCGCATCGTCTTGCCGTTGAGCATCACGACGTTGCCTGTCGTGGATGTAGGATAGCTGAAGCGCGCTATGTGGTTCATGACCATGCGCCGTATGGCGGCATCGTCGGCGAGGTCGAGCGCTGCAAGCGCTTCGTCGGTCGGAGCCCACACGGTGTAGGTCTGGTCGGCGCGCAGTGCGCTGTCCATGCCCGTCCGCTTCAAGGCCATGCTGAAGCGGCTGAGCTGAGCGTCGGCCTCTATCACGTCCATCAGGCTCTGGGCGTTCACGCCTGCCTGACGCCCATAGTGATCATCCCAGTCGGAGGTGCAGGCTGTCGAGGCCCATATGCCTACGATCGCTATTAGAACGACAAAGATCGTGTCTCTTCTCATAGTTCTCTTTTCGCTTTATAGTTCATTCTTCATTCTTCACTCTTCATTCTTCACTCCCTATCCTCATCTCTAATCAAGTCGACGGGAATGTACTCAATGTAATCGGCATGAAACTGACGGCCACCACCCTTGTCATCCATGTTCTTCGCGCGGAAATAGTGGGGGCCGTAAGATTGGAAGAGGTACTGTCCGATGATGATGCGGAGGCAGGCCGACATATCGCGCAGGCTCTTGCCGCCCTCCTGCCCGGTGTACATGCTTGTGGGGGCCTTCATATAGCCGTGGTTGCGCATCATCTTATCGTTTTCGATACCGTCGTCGGAGGTGTCCTCATCGTGGACGTAACCGATACGGGGGTCGTTCTCAGCGCCGTTGTAGCCTATTGTGAGGTCAACGGGGATGCCGGCAATCTGACCATCGATGAAGAGCTGTGCTATACCGCGCCAGTTCTCGGCTCGGTAGCCGAGGCGTATTTCGTAGTTGCCAGGGGGGACAGGCAGCATGCGCAACGTGAAGTCGTACATGGGACCGGCTATGAGCATCTCATCGCTCTGGTAGTTGGTCCAGCCGTCGGAGGCCCAAAGTGTCAGCGTAGAGCCCGTATTGTACTTGAAATAGTCGCCACAGAAGTCCTGCGGGAAGGCGTGCGCGTTCGAGAGGTAGTCCCAATTCCAGCGGATGTGGTTGTTGGTGAGTTGTGGCGGCACGGCATAGAAATCGAAGCGGATGCGCTTGTGCATGACGTCGGAGGTCATGATGTCTTCGTCATAGACGAGCAGATCGCGTAGAACGTGGATGTAGCCGTTCATGGTCTCCATATTGCTGGCCTCGTTGTCGAGATGTACGCTGTGGCCGTTGCGCTGTCGGTTGATTTCGGGGCCTGCCTTGACCTCTATCATGCGATAGGGGAGCATGGTCTCGTAGTATTCGTAGGCTTTCGAGCGATAGGTCGGAGCGCAGGCAAAACCCGTGTAGACCATGGAGCCCGTGTTCATCTGGCGGTTGAGAATGTGGTAAGCCACGAACCGATGCAGAGGGTTGCGCTCATCGGTGTAGCGGCCGAGGGCCTCGGTGCCGTACCACTTCTCGGCGAAGCGTTCCACGGCAGAGAGCGTGTCGGAGTCCGTGACGATGAGGCCAGCCTGATGCAGCACTTCGTCGGTCTCGGCAAAGACGGTCCATCCCAGTTTGCAATGCTCGTAATGGCCTTGCGACGGGTCTTCACTGTCAAAGCCTGCAGGCCCGGTATAGTTTGGGTCGTAGAGGTCGGACATCTGATCATTGAACCCCGAGGCAGCAAAGGCTCGTGCGAAGATGCTGAGTGACGGCTGCTGGCATAGGCGCTGGAGGAAGGTAGCCTCAGAGGGCTCTATGACGTGGTCTACGATGTGTACGACGCCATTGTGAACCTCGTTGTCGGCACTGACGATTCGTGCGATACTATTGACGAGAATCTCGCGTTGGCCCTTGTCGTTGGTGACGAAGCTGATCTGTATGGTGCGATCCTGCATGCTCAGCAGCGAGGTCGCATTGCCTACGAAGTCGGTGGTAAGGAATTCCTGGGCACCCGTGCGGATGGTGCTGCTGTAGACCACCTTCTGCATGTCCTCTATCGTCAGGTCCTCCCAACGCTGTCCGCGCTCACTGAGCCATGCGTCGATAGCGGTGTTAGTGGGCGGGAAGAGGGTGAAATGGCCATAGATGCCGAGTAGGCTCTCATCGCCTGTGGCCACGAGCATCTCGTAGAAACGGCTGAGCTCGGGCGTGTGCTGGCAGAAACTGGCTGCCGTCTCGCCCGTGAAGGTGTACATGGCATCGTCCTTGATGTCGTCGCTATTGCAGGCAACGAACGACAGGGCTGCTGCAACAATCATGGTGGCGTTTCTGACTATCTTATTCATGGCTTAACGTGTGATGTCTGATGATGTTTCGTAGAATCGGTTCTGCCGCAGCAATGGATTGGCGCGGAGTTCATCATTGTTGACGGGCATGTAGATGGCATCGACGTCATTCAGCTTCGGACGCACATCGGCCCACATACTGACAATCTCTTCGTATCGCTTGCGCAGATAGGTCTCAAGCACCTGCGCGGGCGTTCCATCTCGGCGCATCCGTCGCATAAGGTCAAAGTAGCGTTTGCCCTCGAAGAGGAATTCGCGCTGCCGTTCGGCCAGCACCAGGTTGCGCACCTCCTCCTGGTTGCCGATGTTGGCGACGAGCGTGCCTGGTTCGAGGTCGGGGTTGGCGCGGTCGTAGGTAATGCCGCACAGGCGTACAGCTTCCTGCAGGTTGTCGCTGCCTCCGAGTTCGGCCAGTGCCTCGGCTTTCATCAGGTAGATGTCGGGCAGGCGGTAGAGAATCCAGTTGCAATTGGCATCGCCCCACTGGAAGTCGGCTTCGCGGCCGTCGACGTTGGTCAGATTAGTGCGTAGCGCTGTATATTTCTTGATGGCATAGTAGGCACCTGCGCTGACGAAGGCATTCATACGGCGCAGGTCGCGCTGAGCGAGGAAGAGGTCGCTGGAACCGCCCACGCTAGAGAAATTGTAGCTCGAGAGGCAGGCATCAGTGCCGCTCAGGCCGAAGAAGTCGCGTACAGCGGCGTTCTGGTTGTTCTGGTCGAGTTGCAATTCCCAGATACTTTCACTGGAATTGCCTGTGAGGAAGACGTTGCGGAAATAGGTGGAGGCGCGCTCCAGCACAAGCGGGTTGGCCGTTGTGGAGAGCACCTTGTCACAAGCCTCGACACAGTCGTCGTAGCGATTCAGCCAAAGAGCGATGTCGGCCTCGAGTGTCCATACTGCTTTTTGGGTAATGCGTCCGCGTGTATAAGGGATATTTTCGGTCCATAGCTGCGGGGCCTGCGTGTCGATACTCTTGAGGACGGCCAGTTCTGCCGCCAGGATTTCGTCGCCCGACGTCTGTGGCATCACGAAGGGACGGCTGTCGTCCACGTAGGGTTCGGTGACGTAAGGCACGTCCTTGAATGTCCGCACCAACGTGAGATAGCAGAAGGCGCGGATGGCTTTGGCTTCGGCCAGATGGGCATTGAGTTCGGTGGCAGCGTAGTCGGGGTCGGAAGCTTGCACATCGGGGGCGTTGGCAATGAGCGTGTTGCACTGGTTGATGCATGCGTAGAACTGGCTCCAACGCGTGTATTCGTTGTCCGCTGTGATGTTAGCCGTGAGAATCTTGTAGACGTTGTCTTCACGGTTGCGGCCGTCGAGTACGTTGTCGCTGCGCAATTCGCCCCATACGAGCAGACGCTTGATGACGCCTTGGTCGGCCAGCGTGCGGTAGCAGGCACCGATGGCTCCCTCTACATCACTCTTCTTCTTCCAAAAGTCGTCGCGCACCATCTCGCTCTCAGGAGGCGTCGAGAACCAGTCCTCGCACGAGGTCATCAGACTCAGAAAAGCCAAGGCTGTGATGAAGTATTTTGCTTTCATAAGATTATTCATTGTCCATTTTTCATTGTTTCAGAACCCTACTGTCATGCCAATAGTGAAGTAGCGCGAGCGCGGCGTTCGGTTGTTGTCCTTGGCAACGCCGAAGTCGCTGCCACGCGGCGATATCTCGGGGTCGGCACCAGTGTACTTGGTAAGGGTGAGCATATTGTTGAGGGTGAGGCTCAGCATCAGGTTGTTCAGTCCTGCACGCTTAATGAGGTTGGGGTTGAAACTGTAGTTGGCGGTCACTTGTTTCAGCCGCAGGAATGAACCGCTCTCGACGAAGCGGTCGCTGGCTAGCCAATTGTATCCGCTCTGGTAAAGGGCACGAGGCATCTCGGTCAAGTCTCCGTCCTTGCGCCAGCGCCAGTTGGTGGCGATGCTCTGGTTGTTGGTAGTGTACATGTTCTCGTTGTACATACGACCATAGTTGATTACCTTGGAGCCCAAACGGAAGTTGGCCCATGTGTTGATCGTCAGGCGTCGCCAACGGAGCGTGAAGCCGAAACCGCCGTCGAGCTTGGGGTTGGAGTTGCCCAAATAGACGATGTCCAGCTCGTCGATGGTGCCGTCGTGGTTGACGTCCTCGTAGATGGCGTCGCCGCCCCGGAAACGGTAGCCGGTGCGACCGTAGTCGAAGTACATCGGTATGGTCTCGCCCTTGCTGTCGAGGACGGGATGTCCGTAGGCATCGCGTACGACGGGGGCGTTGGGCCCCGACACTCCTACATTCTCCTCGGCGCTGTACTTGTCGTACTGGTAAACGCCGTGATAGCGGAAGCCATAGATGCTACCGAAGGAGTTCTCCACCTGGATGCGGTTCAGGTAGTTGCCACCCGTGGGCGTGAACTCGGCCTGATAGCTGCTCAGCACCATGGGGTCGAGCTCCTTGATGGTGTTGCGGTAGTTCGAGAGGTTGACGTTGACATCCAGCTGCCAGTCGCCCCGCTTGACCATACGGTTGGTCGAGAACTCCAGCTCCCAGCCGTTGTTGTCCATGGTGCCGGCATTGATGTAGTTGATACTGCCGAAGCCGGTGCTCGAGGGAATGGTCTGATGGGCGAAGAGCAGGTCGGCCGTGCGGCGATGGTAGGCATTCATGACCAGGCGGTAGCGGAAATCGAAGAAGTTGAGTTCCAGGCCTACATTGACGCTTGACGAGCGTTCCCACCGCAGGTTGCTCAACTGCAGGCTGGCGGGCTTGATGGTGGGGAGGTCGATATAGCTGGATCCGTAGCTGTCGTAGCGGCTGAAGTAGAGGTATTCGCGGTCGGGGCGATTGCCTGTTACGCCCCAACCTACGCGCAGGCTGCCCTCGGAGAACCACTTTTCCGTGGCCCGTTGCATCCAAGCCTCGCTCGTGAAGATCCATTTCGCCGAGACGGAGGGGAAGAAGCCCCAACGGTTGTCCTGACCGAAGCGGCTGCTGCCGTCCCAGCGTGCGCTGGCATCCAAGATGTAACGGTCCAGCAGCATATAATGTCCATTAACGAGGTAGGCCATGTTACGGCCTTGGTTCTTGGCACTGTAGAACGACTCTGGCACCATATGTCCGCCCGTTGCAACGTCTGTGGCAGCTGTTGAGGGCAAGCCGTAGCGCTCGAACTGCTGTATCTTGCTGTGGCTGACGTCCATCTGCCATGAAGCGTAGAGCATGAGGCTGTGGTTGTCGCCCAAGCGGGGCACGAAGGTCAGGTTGTGGTCGGTGTAAATGGTCATGGCCTCGCTCTCGCGCTGGTAGCTGCGTCCTACGGCGCTGTCGGTCCATGGTCGTGTAGAGGTCTGTCGCGGCCGGAACTTGGCGTCCTTGACGTTCTCGCTGTCGAACTTGACGTAGCCTTGGTAGCGCAGGCGCCCCTCGGCGTCGGGGTCGAGGAAATCGTAGCGCAGGCGCAACGTGGGCATGATGCGCATGTTGGTCTGCTGGTAGGCGGCCAGACGGGCGATGGCAACGGGGTTGGCCAGCTCCTTCTGGTCGCTGTTGAGGACCGAGCTCTGGGCGATGTTGAAGAATTCGCCCGTGGCCTTGCCTTCAGCATCTCGACGGTAGACGGTGGCATTGGGCATCTTCTTGTAGGCGATGCTCAGCAGGCCGTCAACGGAACTATCGTTGTAGTTCTTGTCGTTGTCGGTGTAGGTGAGACCGAATTCTGATGCGAACATCAGACGGCGCGAGACGTTGTATTCGAGGTTCACGCTGCCTGTGAAGCGGTGCAGATCTTGCCCGATGACGGTTCCCGTCTGCCGATAGTAGCCGAGTGAGGTGCGGAAGCGGGCGCGCTCGCCGCCGCCTTGTATGGAGATGAGGTGGTCGTGTGTCCAGCCTGTCTGGCGGACGGCATCCACCCAATCGGTGTTCTGCGTAAAGTTGGTGTAGTCGGCCGCTGTGCCGTAGGTGGCAAGGAATTGTTGGCGGTCGTAGCTGTACTCGGGGATGTTGACGTCCTGTCTGTAGGCGTTGAAGTAGGCCTGCTTCATCAGCATCGAGTATTCGTCGCCGCTGAGTAGCGGTGCACCTTTGGGCTGCCAGTTGCCCGAGAGGCGGTAACTGTAAGTGACACGGGTGGGACCTGTCACACCGCGCTTCGTGGTGATGTTGATGACACCGTTGGCCCCGCGTGAGCCCCATATGGCGCAGGCTGCACCGTCCTTGAGAACGGTCACCTCGGCGATGTCGTCGGGACTGATGCAGAGGAGGTTGGCAAACTGCTCGTTGTCGGCATTGGCGAAGTCGAAGCCTTCGGTGTTGCTCTCGAATGGGATGTTGTTGACCAGAATGAGCGGCTCGTTGTTGCTGTTGATACTGGTGATACCGCGAATGCGCATCGTCGTGCCGCTGCCGAGGTCGCCCGAGTTTGCTACGATGTCGAGGCCTGCGATGCGCCCCTGCAGAGCATCGTCGATGCTGGTGACAGACATACCCTCGAGCCTTTCGGTTGAGAAGCGTTGCATGGCACCCGTGTACTCGCGCTCGGGCACGGCCAGGCCACCCGACGAGACTGTCCTTGTAGCCTTCACGATGACCTCCGAGAGCTGGTTCTTGGCTTTCAGCGTCACGTTAATCTTGCGCTGTCCGCGAATCGGGATGACTTGCTTTGTGTAACCTACATAGCTGAATAGGAGGTCGTTCGCGGTGGACTTTACGGGGATGGAGTAGTTGCCGTCGAAGTCGGTCTGCACAGCCGTGAGGATGCGCCCGTTTTTGTCCTGCTCGGCCACAGAGGCGGCAATCAGACCATCAGGCTCATCGTCACCGATGACGCGGCCCGTGATGGTGGTCTGTGCACTCAGACGAAGCGTGAATGCGGCAAGCAGTAGCATGAAAAAGAGTTTGTTCTGCATGGCTGTGTTTTATTTATTGTAGGGCGCTACGCGGTCTACGACGTGGATGACGGCGCGACTGGAGGCGAGGATGTTGCCTGCCCGCAGGGGGTCCTTGTTGTCTACGATGAGGTCGCGAGCCCAGACGTTATACAAAGTGGGATCTGTAGTGACCACGTGTGCTGCAGCATCGGTCCCGAAAGCGAGATCGTCGCCAGTTGAAGTGATGGCGATGGGAACAAACTGTCCGTTGGCCCGACGTGCAGAAGTATAGTAGGTGCGCGTCCACGAACCAGTGCCTACGGGTATGGCGCCATCGATGAAATGGAAGCGCAGGAAGTTGAGCAGGTAGAGGCAGCGGGCTTTCTTTACCGTGGGATTGTCCTCCATCGAAATCTGCTCCCACGTCCACAGATTGGCGTCGGCACGGAAGGCGGCGTCGATGGCTTCGTTGGTGGGCACGAGAATGGTATAGCGGTAGTTGTTGAAGGAGGTTACAATCTGCCCTACGCCACTGGACTGCTCGGTAGTTTGTGCATCGAAGATGGCCTGAACGTCCTTGTCGTCCTTGAAGTAGGCATAGACGGCGGGGTCACCCAGCAGGAGTTCGAAGAAGCGACTGTAGGCGGCGTTGTCGCGCAGTGTAGTGTAGACAGAGCGCATGGGGTCCTGAAGAATGCGGTCGATGAAGAAGGTGTGACTGTTCGTCGTCACGTAGATGCTGTCCTCGAGGCGTGCGGCGGGCAGCCCGAGCTCAGCATCGCCGACTCCGGCGAATTGGGTCGTGAGGCCGCGGCCACTGTCGCGACGGATGATGCTTCCACCCTTGGTGAGGTAGAAAGTCTTATCGCCAGTGTCCATGAAGCCCGACATGGGTTCATCCTCGGTGTCGGCCACGACGATGTGCATGTCGATGATGTCGCGCAGGCGGTTCTGGATGCGATCCTGGTCGGCTGAGGCGGTGCCGATGGTGCGCAGCAGCGCGCCGCGCGTGCCGTCGGGGTTGACGGCGTAGACGTCGGCCAGGATGCGGTCAGCCCCCATGCGAAAGCCCCAAATCTCGCGATTGTCGACTCCCGTGTTGGCATAAATGCTCCATGAAATGGGCTCGGCATAGTAGCGCACGGCTGAGTCGGTGGGCACGAGCAGGTTGTACTGGTTCTCAAGCGACCGCAGGTAGAGATGGAATTTCAGCTGGTCGTTCTCGTCGATGGCAGCCTTCATGACGCGTGTGATGGGCGAGGTCAGCGTGGGGGCGTAGGCACACTTGTAGTCGATGGGTGGGAAACAGGTATTGGTGAAGTACACGAGCCCGTTGCATCCTTGCGCCGTGCCGACGATGTAGTCGGGCTGCATGTACATCAGGTTACCCTTCTGGTCGGCCAGATGCGCCCAGTCATTGGGCAGCGAGCCCACGAACGACTTCAGCTGGTGGTTCTTGATGAACTTGCAGAGGACGTCGACGGGCACGCGGTCCCACTCGCCGTAGACTTTGCGCAGGAAAGCGCCGTCGTTGCCGTTCCAATAGGCGCGCATGGCCTCGTCGGTAGGCACGAACATGACGCCCATGTCGGTGGGCGCTCCGAGGCGGTTGTAGGCGGGGTCGAAGTAGAGCATCCTGTCGTCGGTCAGCGTCTCGGCCTCGCGACCGGGCTGGCGGGGTGTCTGCGTGCAGGCACCCGTGCTGTTGTCGTTGAAATAACGGCGCACATAGACAGAGTCCGTGACGTAGTCGGTCATCTCGTCGGCACGCACGGTGGCATCGATGGCGGCATCGTAGTAGGGAGCTGAGAATTTGTTCATCAGCTGGGCGAACAGGCTTGTCGAGGCATTGCCTTCGATGAGCTCGGCCATATTGGGCAGCGCCGTCACCACGTTGTCGGCGAGGTGGAGGTAGCCGTTCTTGCAGGTGATATTTTTGGCATCTTCGCGTACGCGTGAACCATTAATAAAAAAACCTTTCGTCTCGTAAGGAGCTCCGCCGCCGATGAGTGCCCAGTCGGCCTCGGTGATGCCGCGTTTCTGCATGAAGGCAGGCGTGAAGATGACGTCGGGGCGTGGCTCGTTGTCCACAATCCATGCGCCACCACGTGCGGCCAGGCGCGTCCACCATTCGGTGGCGGGCAGGTGGTCGGCATCGAAGTGGCGGATGCGGTCGTAGATGGTCGACGAGGCATTGCGCAACACGGCCATGCCCTCGCCGTCGTCGTCGCTGTTGGAGTTGGGCACGTTGGCCAGCATATTGTCCAGATAGGCCATATTGAGCATCGACGCGTTGAAGAGGTAGCTGGCCTCAGCGCGCGAGAGTCCTTTGGCTACGACCGAAGGTGAGGAACCGTTGAGGCCCTGTGCGCTGAAATAGCGGGCGTAAGCCTCGTCGGTGGCAGGAAAGAGCGTCTTGCTGCCCGTTCGGGCGAGCGTGCCGTCGAGGCCCAGGCGGTCGATGAGCGTCAGGTAGGTAGTGTAGTGGCCGTCGGCCTTCAACCACTCATAGACGTTAGCCCCCAGCCACGTAGGCTCCTCGTTGTCGTAGGCGTAGTCGTCGCGGCACGACGACAAGCTCAGCATCGTCAGTACCATCAGCAGGCAACCGCCTAAGTGCTGACAGCGCCAAAGATGCAGGCGACGAAGGTTAAGTAGATGCATGAGGATTATCATTTTCGTATTGCATTAAGAACTTTCTCATTCGCTCGTTTATTCAGCAGTAATCGCCAAACGGGCTTTTTCGTGTCGGCAAAGGTACGACTAAAAACCTCTGCTGCGTGAAAATTGTTGAATTATTTTTTATCACAAATGCTCCAAAAGTCTCTCTAAGCCGTTTTTTCAGAGCTTTAACAGGGAGCCATCGTGCTTGGAGGTGAGTTCGAAACGGAGTGTTCCACCTTGAAGCAAATCGTGATGCGAGATGACCGGACGCTTCAATTTTCGACCATTCCATCGTATTTCCTTGACGAAGACGGCACGCTTTCCGTGGCGAGAAGTCTCGATGCGGAAGGTCTTCCCGTCAGGCAGATGAATTGTTGCTTCTTCGACCGAAGGTGCGAAAAGCACATACTCGGCCGAGGCGGGATTCACGGGGTAGAGGCCTAAGGCGGCAAAGACATACCAGGCCGACATCTCGCCGCAGTCGTCATTGCCGATGTAGCCGCTGACCTCGTCATTGTACATCGTCCGACGGATATGATCCACGAGTTGGTCGGTCTTCTGCGGCTGAGAGGCGAGGGTATAGAGGAAGGCTACGTGGTGGCTGGGCTCGTTGCCGTGGGCATACAGCCCGATGAAGCCGCTGGCATTATCGTTCTTCTCGCCACTGGTGTCCTTACAGGTGAAGAAATAGTCCAACTGATTCAAGAAATACTTCTGCCCGCCGCTGAGGGCGATGAGGTCGCCGATGTCGTGCTGCACCGACCATCGCCATTGCCAGGCATTGCCCTCGGTGTAGGCGCTACCGCCATTGGCTCCGTAGCGTAGCGGGTCGAAGCCTTCCATCCAGTTGCCCTTATCGTCTTTAGGCTGAAAAAGTCCCGATTCGGCATTGTAGAGGTTGCGATAGTTGCGGGCGAGGGCGTCAAAATGCTTCATCTCATCGGTCAGTCCGAGGCGCTCTGCCAACCGTGCGGCGCACCAGTCGTCGTAAGCATCTTCGAGAGTGATGCTTACGCTTTGCGTCTGCAGGTTTTCGGGCATATAGCCCAGACGCTCCCACAGCGGCCACGGCGAATCACGATGGGGCGTGGCGAGTGTCCGTCGGATGGCACGCCAGGCTGCTTGCTCATCAATACCCGGCACTTCCTTGCGTATGGCTTCGACAAGAATACTTACGGCGTGGTTGCCGATCATACAATAGTTGTCCTGGCCCCACAGTTCCCAGATGGGCAGATAGCCGTAGTGGTCGGCATGGTCGATCATGGACATCGCCATATCGGCAGCCCGGGCGGGTTGCAGCAGGGCGTAGAGGGCATGGGCGGCGCGGTAGGTGTCCCAGATGCTGAACATCGTGAAGAAGTCGTGCCCCTCGCGCACGCGTCCTATTTGATAATCTGCGCGTGCGTAGTCGCCATTGACATCGCTGAACACAGATGGCTGCTGCATGGCGTGATAGAGCGCCGTGTAGAAGATGGTGGCGTCGGCATCGCTGCTGAAACGAGCGTTGATGCCACTGAGCACTGCCTCCCACTGCTGACGGGCACTGGCGCAGAGCGCGTCGAAGCTTCGGCCTGCGGTCTCGTGTTCACGGTTAAGGCGCGCATTCCCGATGCTGACAGCCGAGATGCCCACGCGGGCTTCCAACTCGCGGCCCTCACCAGCGAAGGTGAAAGTGGCCTTGAGATCGGTGCCGTTGAAGAAGAGGGAGGATGTGTCTTTGCCTTCCCATTCGCGCCCATCGTTCCAGCCATGGACGGCAGCGATGGGCTTGGAGAAACGGATGCTGAAGCACACCTTGCGCAAGGGTGCCCAACCGGTGATGATGCGAAAGCCCTCAATGGTGTGGGCATCAACGATGCGCAGCTGGGCTTTCTCGATGCGGCGGCCCCACGACCCTTTGGCCGCTGAGTGATCGAGGTCAAGATAGACTTGCTGACGTGCGCCCTCGGGGTAGGTGTAACGATGGATGCCAGTGTGGGTAGTGGCCGTCAGCTCGGCAAGAATGTCGTCGTCGGTGAGGCGTGCGGCGTAGTAGCCTGGTCGCGCCTCCTCGCTTGCGTGATCCATGGAGGCGCTGCGGCTCTTAGAGCTGGTAGGAAGCAATAGGATATCGATGAGGTCGGCGGCTCCGGTGCCTGAGAGGTGGGTATGCGAAAAGCCGTAGACGAGGTTCTCCTCGTAGGCATAGCCAGCAGGGCAGTCCCAGTCAGGGGCTTCGCGCGTGTCGGGCGATAGTTGCACCAGCCCGAAAGGCACCGTAGCACCCGGGTGGTTGTTACCCCTCAGGGCTCCTTCGATGCGGCCTGTGCCGATGAGCGGGTTGACGTAATCGGTCAGTCGTGCGGCCAATGGCTTACTGGCGGCCAAGACCAAGAAGAGGCTGAAACTTTTCAGGAGTGAAGTTGTCCGCATAGCGATGAGATTTTCTCGTTTTCG
>CAMOSA010000018.1 GCA_946624335.1 uncultured Prevotellaceae bacterium | reverse complement strand
CGGCCGTATCCACCCCGCACGCATCGAGGAAGTGGTGGCCAAGGTCAAGAAACAGGTCGACGAAGAGATCATGGAAGTGGGCAAACGCACGGCCATCGACCTCGGTGTCCACGGCCTGCACCCCGAACTGATACGCATCGTGGGCAAGATGAAATACCGCTCCAGCTACGGCCAGAACCTGCTGCAACATGCTCGTGAGACAGCTAACCTCTGTGCCGTCATGGCCAGCGAGCTGGGCCTGAACGCCAAGAAAGCCAAGCGTGCCGGCCTGCTCCACGATATCGGTAAAGTGCCCGACGAGGAGCCCGAACTGCCACACGCCATCTATGGTGCCAAGCTGGCAGAGAAATATAAGGAGAAGCCCGACATCTGCAATGCCATCGGCGCCCACCACGAGGAGATGGAGATGACGTCACTCATCGCTCCCATCGTGCAAGTCTGCGATGCCATCAGTGGTGCCCGTCCCGGTGCCCGCCGCGAGATTGCCGAAGCATACATCAAGCGTCTGAAGGATCTCGAGAACATCGCCATGAGCTACCCCGGCGTCACCAAGACCTACGCCATCCAGGCCGGACGCGAACTGCGCGTCATCGTCGGTGCCGACAAGATCGACGACAAACAGATCGAGACGCTCTCCACGGACATCGCCACGAAGATACAGAACGAGATGACCTATCCCGGACAGGTCAAGATCACCGTCATCCGCGAGACACGTGCCGTAAGCTACGCCAAGTAAGCTTTCCGGACATTCGCTTCAGACAGGACGATATGCGCATCAAGCATATCGTCCTGTCTTGTTTATGGCATGACGTGCTCAATAAAGATCATTTCAAAGCTTCAAGCAGCATGGCGAGTATGCGCTGTGTGCTCCATCCTTCTCAACATAGAGAAATTGGCCGAGGAGGCTGGTTCGGGGGAGCTGCTCAATCAAAACGGAATGAGCTCGCTGTCCATCATCTCGCGCAGCGATTCCTTGCGGTCTATCACGACGAAGGCGACGACGAAGAACAGCAGATAGATGGCAATATCGAGGAAAATGATGATGGTGATAGGCACGTGCATATCATCCAATATCAGATTACCGAAGATGAAGAACGCGACGAGACCAAGGATGACGGCAAGGGCCTGATGCATGGTCAGGCCACAGCGCATCATGATGTGATGGATATGGCGCTGGTCGGCATGGAACATCTGTTCGCCTGAGGCCAGGCGGGTCAACGCCACTCGCACCAGGTCGAACACCGGCACGATGAACAACGAATAGGGAATCAGTATGGGGTTGATGTCCGTGTAGATGTCCTGCTCGGTGACCATCATATACTTGATGGCCAGATAAGCCAGCACATAGCCTAAGATCAGGCTCCCGGCATCGCCCATGAAGATCTTCATCTTGCCGACCTTGCCAAAGAGGTTGAAGCCCATGAAAGCCAGGACCGCCCCCAACAAGCCGGCTGCCATCACGACAAAGACGATGTTGCGCAGGTCGGCATACAGATAGACAAAGACAGCCAGACAGATGGCAGAGATGCCCGATGCCAAGCCGTCGATGCCGTCGATGAGGTTGATGGCATTGACAATGGTCATGATCACCAGCACCGTCAGCGGATAAGCGACCCACACCGGCACGACAGTCAGCCCGAAGATACCATGAAGATTATCTAAGGTCAAGTTGCAGATGGGCAGGACCAACGAGCCGATGCCAAGAATGACAAACTTCAGGTTGGCTGGCAAGTCCAGCAAATCGTCCATGCCACCCACGACGAAGATGATGGCTGAACCGATGACCATCAGTGCCGCGGTGTAATGGAAATCGGCATACGACATCGTCTGAGCATAATAGACCAGCATCGTCACAGCAAAGCTCAATGCCAAAGAAGGCAGAAACGCCATACCGCCCAACCGCGGGATGGCCTGTTTATGCACCTTTCGCTGATTGGGCTGATCATAGTAGCCGAACTTACGGCAAAAAGCTATTATCAACGGGATTGCGACAGCCGTGGCGACAGCCCCGATGAAGAATGCTAAAAAGATGTATGACCAGTACGACGACATGTCGGTCTGCTTGTTCTGTTACGTAACTATATATAGAACGCAGAAAAGACCGATTTATTATAGGTATGTCCCATTAATTAATAAAATCTCGATGAAATATCTTTGTTTGCGCACAAACAAAGCCCATTGACAGGCCCCACCTACAACTGCCGTGAAGAGAGACGTGAATCATTCTTCGAAGAAACGCGCCTCCCTGCCAGGATATCCCCAGACGAAACCGAACTTGCGCCAATAGCGAAGATGGCTCTTGACGAAGATCTTGGCATAACGGAAATCCGTGCGAGCACGGCGTGTCCCCTTGTAAGTGATGGTGGTCTTAGGATAATAAACCAGCTCAAGGCCCTGCTGACGGATTCGTGAGCACCAGTCCAGGTCTTCGGCATACATAAAGTAACCATCATCCAGCCCACCGGTTTTCTCGTAAGCTGCCCTGGAGACCATAATGAACGCACCGATAAACCAATCCACGGTTTGCACCCGTGAATAGTCCATGCCTGGATTCAAGATGCTATTCTTATGCCCCAACACACGTCGCAACTGCCGGAACAGGAACCGAGGCAACGAGACGTATGGGCGTGCCGTATCCTGGATATTACCCTCGACGTCACGCATTTGGGGAGCAATAGCCCCGATGTCAGGATGACTTTTCATGAACGCTACCATTCCATCCAGATCAGAGTTAAGGATGCAATCCGAATTCATGATGACGAGGTAATCGCCTTTAGCCCTTCTCAGCCCTTCATTCATGGCGTAAGCGAAGCCACCATTGCGCTCGTTAAAGACCCATGTCGCCTGAGTGTACTTCCGTACGATCCGTTCCCTGGCTGCGCTGTCATAACACGAGTTAGAGGAGACGATAATTTCATAGGAGCCTGACAAATGGCGCCGTATAGCTTCTACGCTTTGGCTGACCTCATCCAGACGATTGAATTCGACAATAACTATAGATAACGACGGTTCCATTTGCCACCTATTTAATTACACGGGAATACTCATGGTCGAAGAAGGAATGGATATAATCCTTGTACCTGTCCTCCCACAACCTGTAAGCATGGTCACCCTTTTTCTGCATATCTTCCCTGTCTAAGGAACGGATCAGCGCCTTCAGCTCGTCGACAGATTCTTCGATGGCATATCCAGTATCGTTCCTTACCACTTTGTCTTCCAGGATCGTACCCTTCGTCGTGATCAGCGGTTTGCCGAGCAGCATCGCCTCGTAATACTTGTTGGGAGCGGCATAGATATGGTTGGAATTGGTCTTGCAATACATCGCATAGATCGCATCGGCACACTTCGACATCTCCAATCCATCTTTCATGCTCATCCGTCCGAAGAAGCGCACGTTGGGCAGCGCCTCTATTTCTTTCAGCTTGCCCAGGATATGGGCCGACCCATACCCACCTATCAGCAGATTAAAGGGTTCGGTCTTCGCACATTCGATCAGCTCGGCGAGGAAACGGTCATCCACGAGGCCGCCGAAGTAGGCCAGGACAGGCCATCCATTAGAGAAAGCATATCGCTCGTCATTCCCCGACAACTCGCTTTCATCGATTTCCGGGATATTGGGCATAACCAATGGCTCCTTCAGCAGTGGAAAGGTGACCTGTGCCTTACGCTCCGGCTCACAGATAATCAGTTCGTCCGACCATTTATAAGCGAACTTCTCCATCTTCTCAAAGAGGAACCGCAGCCACTTGTTGCCAGCAAAATGAGCACTATACCAGTCACACGCATCGAAGATGAGCGTTAAGTCTGGATTCACCAGTTTCTTGAAACAAGCCGCAGGGAAAGCAGAGTTAAGATCACAGGCATGGACCGTCGTTATCTCGCGATGACTTTTCAGATAACGATAGATGAAGCTCATCCAATGGCAATGATTCTTTATCGCCTGAAAGCCGCCGACGGCAACGCCCGCCGCATAGCGATAGAAGTCATAATGCTCCCTCTCCACACCCTCATTGGCCCGGTCCCAGCCGACAATGGTGTAGCTCAACCCCGCTCGACGATAATAGTTTACATACTTGTTTACCCGCGAGTCAAAGATATTATTTGATCGGAACAGTGCTATATGCATCGCTGACAGGTTCAAATATGATAAACGCCCTCGAGATGGCACACATTATGACAATCCAATACGACCTTGCCACGCAGCCTATCCATGTGCTCGATAATCTCCTGATGCTTGACCATGATGACGACCATATCGACATCGTTCAAGAAAGCGTCAAGATCATGGAACTGGTAAGGCACGATGTCTCTGGTGACAAAGGGATCATAACACTTCAGAGGAGTAGCCAGATGACGCTCTTGCGCCTCCAGCAACTGCAGTGTCGGACTCTCTCTGCAGTCATCGACATTTTCCTTGTAAGTCAAGCCATAGAGGCCGACGCGCCGGTTATCTTGTATGCCCTCCTTTTGCATGATCTCATGAATCCGATTGAGGACAAAGGATGGCTGGCTGTCATTCGTCTTCATCGACTCGTCGATTACCTTAGCTAAAGAAGGATAATCGCCGACCAAGAACCATGGGTCGACACTGATGCAATGCCCTCCTACCCCAGGTCCTGGCTGCAAGATGTTGACACGAGGATGCATGTTGCAAATTCGGATTATCTCATAGACATCCATCTCATCATGGCGACAGATGCGGGCCAACTCGTTGGCGAAGGCTATGTTAACAGCGCGGAAGGTGTTTTCGACGACTTTGGTCATTTCTGCGGTCCGGATGTCGGTCACGACGATTTCGCCTTGACAGAAACTGGCGTAGTAGGCTTTCACCTTCTCGCCGATCTCCTGGCTGTCAGCACCGATGGTACGGTTGTTATGCAACAACTCGTAGACCATATTACCGGGTATGATACGCTCCGGGGCATGGACGAGATGGATGTCTTTGCCAATGACGAAGCCGTTATTTTCAATGACCGGACGGATGGAACGATCCATCGTGCCAGGGCTGACGGTTGACTCAACCACGATAGTAGCGCCCTTGGGACAGACCTTAAGGACATCCTCGACGGCAGCCACGACATAACGGGCATCCACTTTCTTGGAAAACTTGTCATACGGCGTCGGGACAGAGATGATATAGGTCTGCGTGTGCTGGTACTCCGTAGTAAATGTGATACCAGCCTTCACCGCCTCGGCAAACAATTCGTCGAGACCATCTTCCTTGAACGTCGTGCGGCCTTCATTCAATGTGGCGACCAATTCCTTATTATAATCCGTCCCGACAACTTCCACACCATGTGATGCCAACATGAGTGCCGTTGGCAGTCCTATATATCCCAGACCAATTACATTGACCATAATCTTGAACTTAATATTACTTATTTCAGGAAACCTACGATGCGCTCACACGCCTTGCCATCGCCATAGGGATTGACAGCCTGGCTCATCCGACGGTATGTGTCAGCATCATCAAGCAGCGTGGACACAGAGCTGAAGATCTTATCATAGTCTGTTCCGACCAGTTTTACCGTGCCGGCTGACAGCGCTTCCGGACGCTCCGTCGTGTCGCGCATCACCAGTACAGGCTTGCCGAGGCCGGGAGCTTCCTCCTGAATGCCTCCGCTGTCTGTCAGCACAAGGTTTGATTTCTCCATCAGATAGACAAACTCCAGGTACTGCAGCGGCTCGATAAAAAACATATTCTCGATCTTCTCATCGCCGAAGACCTCATGAATCGGGCGTCGCACATTGGGATTAAGGTGCATCGGATACACGAAATCCACGTCATGATACTTCACGGCAAGATCCTTGATGGCCGTACACATCTGTATGAAGCCCTCGCCGAAATTCTCACGGCGATGCCCCGTGATGAGCACCAGCCGACGGCCGTCGTCGAGACGATGGACGTCATAACCTGCGCGACAAAGGACATCAGCCTGCTTGGTTGCCAGGGCGGCATCGTTCTTCAAGCGGTCCACCACCATGTGCAAGGCATCGATGACCGTATTACCGGTGACAACGATCTTGCCATCCTCGACGCCCTCCTTAAGCAGGTTCTCACGGCTGAGTGACGTCGGGGCGAAATCGTAGGTGGCTATGCGGCTGGTGATCTGCCGGTTCATCTCCTCCGGCCATGGGCTATATATATTATAGGTACGCAGTCCCGCCTCGACATGTCCGACCGGGATCTGCTGATAGAAAGCGGCCAGGGCGGCGGCCGTAGACGTCGTGGTGTCGCCATGGACGAGCACGATGTCCGGATGCACCTGCTTCAGTACGTCACGCATACCGAGCAGGACGCGAGCCGTAATGTCATACAGGTCCTGGCCCTGCTGCATGATGTTCAGGTCATAGTCCGGCGTGATGTCGAAGATGTGAAGCACCTGATCCAACATCTCGCGATGCTGACCGGTGACACAGACCAGTGTCTCAAATTCTTCACTATGCCTCTGGAACGTCTTCACCAAGGGAGCCATCTTGATGGCCTCGGGGCGTGTTCCGAAAACGAGCATTATGCGTTTCATACTTGTATAATTAGGATTATCGAGCTCTTATTCACTCAAATCTTTTGCAAAGATAGTGCATAAATTTGAATCATGCAAAAAAAACACTCAAAGATGAAGCTTTTGAACCACAGATGTTACTCTTTTCCTGGAAGGGACAGCTCTGCCTTCAGCTCTGTTATCATGGTGCGAAAGACCTGCTGTGAAGGTGATTTCCCTCGCAACAGCGACTTAACGGAAGCACTCATCAGACGTGTCCTATAGAAACGGATGAAATTACGAATGGTCTTTTCCCGAGGGATGCCTTTTTTCTGGTTGGACAAGACAATCGACCGTACCATCTTCTTCTCCGTCTCCACCGTCGCCATTCTCTCCAACGTCAGATGAATATAATGAGCCTTGGGATTGTAGTGGAAATGAGATCCATACCTCATCAGCATACGCCAATGGACATCATCTTCTTCGCCATACATGAAGATGTCTTCATCAAAGAGCCCCACTTCAACGAATTTCTCTTTTCGGACAAAGAAACAAGCACCGGCAAAGTACATCCATCGAGGGACGTACAAGTCGAACCTGTTGCAAAACGATGATACGAAAGGACGCAGATAGCCGTTCATACGACGGGAGCAATCGAAGGACAGCGGGCTCTTCACCGCTTCCGCCTGCAGCTGTTTCATGCCGTACATACAGAGACTGGGATCCGCCTGGAAAGAGTCGAGTGCCGCCTTAAAGACACCTTCCCGCAACCGCACATCAGGATTCATGATCATAACGACGGGGGCCGTGGCACGCCGTATCCCGACATTATTGCCCTGGCCGTATCCACCATTGCGTTCGTTGTGAATCAGGATGATGTCATTGCCGAACCTCCGGCTCAAGGAGCTAAACATAGGTTCACACTCAGGACTATTATCCACGACGATGACTTCCACTTCACTCCTATCTATGTCACAGTGATCCCAAACAGATTGGATGCAATCATAGATATCGCGCTCAGACTTATAGGTTACTATGATGACGGACAAACGTTTCATTGCAGTAGAGGAAAACCTTATTTGTTATCAACCATTCATTATTCCTTGATTCATTTCCGCAATTGACCAATACTCTGTCTCTTCCGGTATGCCTGATACTTGCGTCGGATGAGGAATAACGCCATAGGGACTTGCCTTGCAAGCTTTTTGGCGATGAAATGCCCTAAGAAGAGGCTGATTCTTACTTGCAAACGTAATAGGCGACTGTAACGAGGACTATATTTGCTCATCATCTTGATAAGTTCATCAGCAAAGGCGACATTCACGCCCTGATCCATGACGGGATTGTATACAGTCAGGACACCGTAATATAATTGCTTGTCTAAAGAATCTCCCACGCGGGATTGAATGGTCTGATAGGATTTTTCCAAGGCATAAAGATTGCTCTTGAAATGCTCCTGCGTGACGATTCGCTTTGAGACGGAACCGGCACGACCACCCATACGATAGCCGTAGTCTGGAAGTGCTTGGGCGTAATCATATCGCAATCCTGCCGTCAATGACTGGATGTTGAAATCGGCATCTTGAAGAGATTTCAATTGAGGATCCCATACTAACTTGTGATCCAGCAAGGCCTGACGACGATAGATGTTATTCCAGACAATAAATGGGAGGAAACGTTCTGCGAAAGCACTGAGGTCATCATCATTTATAGGGTAGCCAAACACATAGGGCGACGCCGCCGTGTCAAAATGACCATCGTGGAATAGCGCTGACGGGAAAACCATGAAGTCCATATCCGGGTGTTGCTGAAGGCACGCTACACGTTGGGCCAGACACTGGGGAGTGATATAATCATCAGAATCGAAGAAAACGATGAACTCTCCAGTGGACATTTCCAAGCCGATATTCCGACAGGTCTGAGCCCCTTTGGGCTGACGGTCCCGCTTAACGACCTTGATGCGGTCATCGCTGTCAGCATACTGTGACAAGAGAGCACAAGTATCGGAATCCGATCCGTCGTCAACAGCCAACATCTCCCAATCCTGATAAGTATTGGCCAGGATACTGTCCACCATCACCTTCAACTCATCAGGTCGGTTGAAGACAGGCATTACAATTGAAAGTTGAGCCATATCGCGTCAAGTCTTATAAGTTACCGGAAGAATGAATAACACGCATCCATCTCCTCTTCCATAGGTCAAGGGAGAAGGTCTCTTTCACCGTTTCGAAGGCTTTGGCCTGAAGCCTCTTACGAAGCTCTTCGTCCACAATCAGTGACTCAAGCGCTTCATAGAGAGATTCTTCATCAGGACTGATCATCAAACCGTTATATCTGTCCAGGACAATATTGGTCATTCCACCGACGTTCGTACAGACGGTGGCGCAGCCTGAAGCCATCGCCTCCAGAAGCGACAAAGAAGTGCCTTCGGAACCTATCGTGGGAACGACAGCGATATCCTTGTCTCTATGCAGCTGAAGGCTCTCCTCGCTGCTGTAAGTGATAAAGCTGACATTGGCATAACCGTCCAGCCTGCCATGCATATAGCCGGCATCAGGCCCTTCACCTGCCACCGTGATATGAATATGAGGGTACTTTTGAAGTAATCTCGCGGCAACATCAGCGAACAGACGGGTGCCCCGATGGACGAAGAACCTCCGTGCGAACATGATTTGCAGTACTTCATTGTCCTTTTGAGGTCGCTCGGATGGGATGGCACTAAAATTAGGAATCACCGTAGGCCGCACCTTGGGATGTGGGACAATAGCCCGATACCAATTGACAAAATTGTGATCCACACATACCAGCTGATCGACCTTGGCAACACGCTGGCATACCATCCACGCTCTACGGCATTTACCTATATAATGCTTCAAATAGCGCCACTTCGGACAGCCATAGAAATGAGGTACATCCCAGGATATGCCATGCTGAATGGCTATCGTCCTGCAGGGTACAGCTCTCGTGACACAGGTTTCACAGCCATAGAGGAGCAAATCATGCTCCATGTCGATATGTGGTAATGCCGCGTCGAGTAATGCTGCGGCTGTCTGTCGGCAATGATTCTTCTCATGAGGTACGCCGAAGACATCATAGCCGCCGAGATCTTTATGAAAAGCCTCCGTGGAGCGTTGATAGACAGTCACATCGAAACCGCAATCCCTGAAGACTGGTATAAGATTGGACAGGTAGGTTTGTATGCCTCCGATCGACATCCCTGAGCCATCCGGCCTAAGGTAATTATAATATATGATATGTACGTGCATAGTCACAAAACTTTATACTGATTTCCGTCCCCGTCTCACGAGTTCCGAAACGAAATGATCTTTAACATAGACATAACAACTGGTCTTGAACATGGCATGAAGCGACACATACACGGTAATGCCCAAGACGGCCTGCAAGAGCAGCGTCCAGGCCGGATGTATGTCAAGCCATGTGAGCCAGAAGATGGAGAGTCCCATGGCCACAGACGTGAGGACTGGAGAGGTAATATCTTTCAATTGCTCAATGATTCCATAGTTGAGGAGACGCTTACAAGGATACAGATTGATGATGATACAAATGAAATTGTATAATACGATGCCCCATGCCACCGCATAAACATTCATCATGAAACTGACGACCAGGATGATGGCCTCAATCACCTTCTTGATGATTTCCAGCTTGAGGGTAATATCACTATAGCCAAGCGCTTTGATAGCGCTCATGTTTGAACTCTGGATGGGCATCATCATGTAAGCGATACAGAAGATCTGGATGAAAGGGACTGCTTCTATCCACTTCTCTGTCAACAGCAGAAGTACAAAGGGCTTGGCAGCCACCAACAACCCCATCAGGACTGGGAGGATGAAGAAATTGGTTATCTCGATAGATCTCTTCATCATGAGCCGGACACGCTCCCGATTGTCTTGTATGTCGGCAAAAGCAGGTAGAAGAATGGTCTGCAGTGAGATACTGATATTAGACATGATGAGCGTGGGAAACTGCTTTCCACGGTCAAAATAGGCCAACGTCGCTTTCCGATAGACCTTGCCGATAACCAGACTACGTATATCCTCATAAATAGCGATAATCAGGTTGGTCAGGAAAATCTTCCAGCCATAATCAAACAAACCCTTGAAACGCGTAAAGGAGAAAGCGAGGATGGGACGCCACTTGATCGTAAACCACATGATGCCGGTCAAGGTGACCTGATTAACGACCTGCTGGCCCACTAAAGCCCATACACCATAATCACCATACGCCATTGCTATGCCGACAATTCCTGAGACTAAGGTGGCTACGAAGCTACAATAGAACAAACGGCCAAAAAGCATGTGCTTGGACACGTATGCCCGTTGAACGGCATTGAATGAATTGAAAAAAATATTGATGCTCAGCACCCGAAGGACAGGCGCGAGCAGTTCGTTGTCGTAAAATCGTGCTATCGACGGAGCAAGCAGATACAAGCCAAGATATATGATAACCGACAGCCCCAAGCTGAAATACAGGATCGTGGAAAAGTCGATATTGTCAGCACCTTTCTTCTGGATGAGCGCGGTGTTTAAGCCGCCGTCGATGATGACATTAGCAATATTGACAAAGACAAGCAAGATCGCAATAATCCCGTATTCCTCTGGCATAAGGATACGCGACAGAAGAATCGTCACAATGAAGGACATCGCCTGTGAGCTGAAACGTTCAAGCAGTTTCCACAGGAATGAGCGTGCTATCGACTCTTTCTTTATCATGGTCAGTCTGTGAGAGGTGAGGATGCCAGTAGATAACTTCTCCGGCACAAGCTCCAATCAACATATAAAAATACGGTTCAAGAAGGAAGGTATTGCTAAGAAGCAGCTTGATGAAAGCAATGGAGAAAAGGTAGATGATAAAGATCTGGCGCTTCGTTCCACGGGACAACCAGAAGGCCATGCCTATGAGGAGGATCAAGAGGAACAGCAGGACGTAGCCTAAGAAATAGCCGTAAGTGCAGATGAAGTCAAGAGGTAAGAAATGGGGATAGATGATATCGTAGTTACGACAGCCGAAAGCGCCGAGTCCCCAGAAATGACCGCCGCTGTCCATAACACTGATCAGTTTGTCACGTAGCAGGCTCCTATAGGAATCACTGCCTAATTCGCCCGTGACTATTTTTTCCAATATGCGGGTGCTCAACTTTAAGTCTGTAAAAGATCGAGCCAAGACAAGCAAAAGACTCTCATAGGAAGACAGGAGCAAAGCCACAATGCCTATGATTCCTAATTTGACATAGACAGCACCCTTGAACTTCATATAAAAGAAGAAATAGACAATGCCGAAGAAACCGATACAGACGAAGGCTCCTCGGGATCCGCAAGACAACAAGAAGACAAGCCCAAGAACAAAGACAAGAGCTTTCCATATCCGAAACTTCTCCAACATCGCCCATAAGACAAACGCCAGATGTGGCATCAACTGATAGGCAATATACATATTGTTGTCACCCATGATCTCCTCCATGACCCGGGTTCGTTGTGCATAGACCAGATAATAAAGGATATCCGCGACGATGCATCCGGTGGAGAGCATGAGGAAGGCATTGAAATAGCGATCAATGTCTATTATTCGGCCAATGAAATAGAAGGTGAAGACACAGAAGATACAGTTCAATGCATTCTCGTCCAGGAAAGAGCTATTCTCAGGGAAAAAGACATAGCACGAAAGAAGATAGAATACATTAAAGGCATAAAACAGATAGTCGGCAAGACAGAAGCGATTGATAAGGGCCGGGAAAGACAACAGGACGGCAATCACGTAAGCCGCTACTATCAGCCCTTCGGCATAGTCGGAAAAAAAAGGAAGGCGATTGAGGACGCCCTGAAAGAACACGGTAAGCATAGCAGCCCAAGCCATATAAAGCATGACCTTGAGCATCATGTCCCTTTTCCATGGGACATGAATCAAGCCAAAGAGATTTATGGTGAGTGCTGTATCCTTATCGCTTACGGTCATATATGACAATGAACTTCTTCAAATCATCCCGCAAAACGCGGAACATCGTTATCATTGTAGTCAGAATAAGCATAGCCAGAACAAACAGCATCCTCTTGGGGCCTGCAGGCTTGACAGGGACTATGGTACTCTTCAAGATGGTGAATGCCGGCGTCTTTTCCTGTAGCTTCACTTTCGAGCTCTGCAGCTGAGCCTCCATCGCGGATAATGAGTTTTGCTTCAAAGCCAGATCACTCTCCAATTTCTCTCGTTCACTCTGGTAACTCTGCAAGATGGTATTTTTGTGCGTGTCACAGAAGCGGCTATATGTCTTCATCGCTTTGTTGTACTCTGCCTCAGCTTCATCACGCATCTTCTCATAATGAATGACATCTTCACTGACCTTACTGGTCCGGTAACGAATGATAAAATCTTGCAGATGACTCTTCACGCTATCCGTCATCATGGCAGAGACGAGAGGGTCTTGATCCTTTACCGTGATGCTGATGACACTATTCTTGTTGTCAACAGAACAGTGAATGTTGCTCATGATACTTTTCATGAGCATGAAGTCCTTCCTGTTCATCTGGAAGGGATTGATATCTGCGGCACCACTTCCCCGAGGCGTAGCATCCTCCTCCTCAAAAAGTCCTTTTAGGGATCTCACAGCCTTATTGAACGGTTCTGTAAGAGGATTCTTTTTCTGATGCTTTTTCATGTAGGTAAAGTAGTCGGTTGTCAAATCACCCTCCTTCGTGGTCACCTGAATATTGAAAAGCCCGACGACAAAATCAGGGCTCTCAAACAGCTCTGGATAGAGTTCTGGATAGATGGCATCTTGACCGCCAATACCGCCCAGATCAAAGCCGAAAGATGAAGCAATCGATGACAGGCCGCCACCCACTTCATCACCATTCATCTCAGGAGCCAGCTTCACCTCACTGACGTAATAACGCGGTTGAGGCAGAATCCATACACAAGCCAGCACAAAAGTGATGACCCAAACGATAAAGAAGAGCCTCTTCTTACTCCAAAGCTTCCTCGCCATTTCGCGAAGGTCGATGGTATCTGGTTTCTTCGTTTCTTCCATTACTGAATAAGGTATTGTTGCTTATTACGGTCACTTGAGGAGATTGATGAGTGCTACAACCATTGTGGTCAAGCTGGCAGCAGAGGTACCCAAGACAGATATCTCGGCCGTTGACATTCCTTCCTTCTTGGGCTTTGTAGGGATAACAATCTCACAGCCTGGTTCAATGTGCTTGCTACCGGCACGTCGTCCTAACTTGTCGACCGATCCGTTCATGTAGATGGCATAAGTCTGTTTCTTGCTCGCCTTGCGACTGAAGCCACCAGCGCTGTTGATGTAGTAAGTGAGATTGGCGCCCTCCTTGTAGTTGACTGAGATGGGGTACATGACCTCGCCGGAAATCTTGACGGTATTGGACAGCTGAGGAACGATGAGCTGATCATTGGCACGCAGGGCTATATCTTCGGTTCCTCCCGGATGGGCTAAAGCCTCGTCGAGGTTAATCGCCACATTATAGTTGTTGCCCAAGTTCATCTTCATGTCGAGCAGCGAGTCGGCACGCGCCATGTCGAAGTTCTTCTCGCCTTCGAGGGCCTGTTCGTAGAGGGCAATCTGTGAGGTGCGCAATGCAGCCTCGCGCTGTTCGCGTTCCTCCTGTGTCATCTGGCGAATGAGGCGTGCACCCTTGCTATAGGCAACAGCAGAGAGGCCGCCTGCACTCTTGACAAGGTCACTCAGATGGAACTCGCGGCTCGTCATGGCATACTCGCCCTCGAAGTTGACGGCTCCGCTGATGCGGACATTCTGCTGTTCGGCATAGGTGGGACTCTTGCGCACCTGCACCTCGTCAAAGGGCTGCAGCACGAAGGCTGTGTCCTCGACGATGAAGCCGTTGGCAAGGTTGAAGGTGAAGATCTTTGCCAGATCCATCGACGTCTGCTGAGCGTCGGGGACATAGTTGCGGCGGAAGACGTCGATCTTGGCCGTCGAGGCAGCACGTGTCAGGCCTCCGGCCTGCAGGATGAGGTCCTTGATGGTGGTGTTCTCAGCGAACTGATAGGTGCCGGGATAGTTGACCTCGCCATTGATGCGGAGGGTCTGGTCGCCCTGCAAGTCTACCTTGCTGGGGATGTAGAGGACATCGTTTTTCTTCAGTGCCATATCGGCCACGCTGCCGTCCATGATACCTTCTATATCTAAGGACACCATCTCCAGGGTGAGGTCATCTTTCTCACGGTGCATGACGGCACGCTCGGTGAAGGCATCCTCACGCAGCCCTTCAGCCGCTGTTACCAGCTCACGCACACTTTGTATCTTGCCGTCCATCTGGAACATACCAGGATGCTTGACAGCGCCGCGCACCTCGACCATATTGCGGAAACGGGGCATGACGCTATCGACGAAGATGGAGTCGCCGTCGGCCAACGTGAAGCCGTTGAGCTCAAACTCCTCGATATTGTGTATGGAATATTCATCGCCAGACTTACGTACGAGACGGACGCTCTTCGTGTAAGCATCACCGGTGAAGCCACCTGCCAACTCGAGGACACGCTGCACGCTCTCGTTCTTCCTCATCTCATAGAACATCGGGCGTTTGACCTTACCGCGCACCTCGACCAGGCACTCGTAGTTGCCGACGATGATGACATCATTGTCCTGCAGACGGATGTCGCCACGGCTATCGCCCTTGGTCAGGTAGTCGTAGACATCGATACGAGCAGCTATGCGTCCACCACGATAGACCTTGATGTCGCGCAGCGTGCCTATCTCGCTGATGCCGCCGGCGGCATACAGGGCATTGAAAGCCGACGAGAGGCTGCTGAGGGTATAGGTGCCGGGCATGACGACATCGCCCAGGATCTGAACGATGATGGAACGTGTCTCGCCGACGCTGAGACTGACCCGACAGTCGCTGTAGAACTCACCGAGCCGAGACTTCAGCCGCGAGGTGGCAGCGCTCACCGAGAGACCGCCGAGCTTGATCGGGCCGACGCCCTCGATGGTGATGGTGCCATCGGGCGACACCGTCTCGGTGAAGGTCTCCTGGGACGCGCCCCAGACATCGATGATGACGACATCACCGGCACCGAGGCGGTAGTTCACCGGCGTGGCCATATTCTGATTGGGCTCGAAGGAGAGGTTCTTCTGGTTGAAGATATTGCGGCCGTAGACCTGCTGGTCCTTCGGTATCTGACGGCTGTAGTAGTCGAGCGAGTCGAGATCGAAGTAATCGCTCTCCTCCTCGATCATCTGCAGGCGATCCTGCCGGTTCATATAGCGGTAGTCCTGGTCTTCACGCTGGGAGCGAATCATATAATTGTCCCGCTTCTGGCGATCGTCGTTGCTGCGCTCCTGCCGATTGCGAAGGCGGCTTCGGCCTTGCTGCTGGTTGCGTCCCGTGAGGTCGCTGGCGCCGAGCTGTTTCTGCTCCGCCTCGACCTTCTTGCGTACACGCCGCAGTTGGTCGGGCGTCACGCCTCGCTTCACCAGATTGGCAATGATGGTCTGCTGGTCGGTGCCTTTCTCCTTCTCTTGCATGACATATCGGATCAGCTGTTGATCCGACATAGACTGCGCGGACAGTGGCATCACCGCGGCAAAGGCGAAAAGGGCGAATAGAATAGCTATCTTTTTCATTGTTCCTGTATGATTCGTTATGATTCGTATCTCTGTTGACTCAGTCACGGCGCATCCGCTCAGAACTTCTTACCGAAGAGGATGAACTTGGCTGTGACAAATATGATTTTGGCATCAAGGGCGAGTGAACGGTGACGGTAGTAGTCAAGGTCCATCTGCAACCTGATGAGCATCTTGTCTATCGTGTCAGTATAGCCGTTATAGAGCGTGGCCATCGAGGTCGTGCCTGGTCTCATCAGATAGATATACCGATAGTCGCTGTTGTGCTGCATGATCTGGTCGATGAAGTAGCGCCTCTCGGGCCGTGGACCCACGAAGCTCATATCGCCGCGGAGGATATTGAACAGCTGGGGCAACTCGTCGAGGTGGTGCTCCCTCAAGAAGCTGCCCAAGGGCAACAGGTGAGGGTCGTCCTTCTGCACCAACTGCGGACGACCGTCACATTCAGCATCCAAACTCATCGTGCGGAACTTGAATATTTGAAAGGGACGTCCATGGTAGCCGATGCGCTCCTGATGGTAGAAGACCGGCCCGGGAGCCTTGATCTTCAGCAAGACAGCGATAGCCAGCAACACTGGCGAGAGGACGACGATCAGCACCACGGCAGCAAGCACATCAAACGCTCGCTTGATGTGCCGTTCCATAGGATGCATTCCGTCTACTATTTCGGTGGCCGTAGAGGCTTCTGGAGTCATATCTTCAATTGCGTTCACATGGTTTTATATATATTAAGAACTGAAAAAGGCTGTTTTTATTGCGGAGGAACGTAAAAAAATACAATAATCACGGCTGATTCATTAATTTTAACCCTAAAATTTTACGCTTCGGATATTTTTGTCTACTTTTGCAGCCGCAAAAAGCACATAAGACATCGGGGCTGACATGGATTTGACAGCAGGATGAGATGTTGTGTAAGCACGCAGAGAGTCGCTGATCGCTCTCTTTAATCCATGGTCTCCAACGATTATCTGGCGAAAACACTTACGCTCTCGCTGCTTGATTGAAGTATAGTAGATCAGCTTATCTCGGCACCAGGTGCTGAGACGGGACATCACTCAGAGGCTCCACGCCCCAAAGCGCTCTGGTCAAGTGGTGCAGCTAAATTGGGGATAGCCTTCGACGGCCTCGCGCCGAAGGTGAAGCTCACAGAGGATAAGGCATCGGCTGGTGGTCCAGGTCTTACCGACGCTCGAAAATGAAGTCTGGAATAAGCGTGTAGAAAGCACAGGATGTCCCTGTTTGGACGAGGGTTCAATTCCCTCCAGCTCCACAAAGATGTTCCGCTGTCAGGAATATCACCCTCGTGAGGGTTCTTCGCTGAGCGAAGCGAGCAAGCTCGAGCGCAATTCCCTCCAGCTCCACAACAAAATGATTGAGTATAGCCCGCTGAAGCAGTGGGCTATTTGTTTTAAACGGATGGTACCTACGATGATAGAGATACGCAAAGCGACAAGAGAGCAGGCCACGGAGATCGCACGTCTGATCATGACGGCGATGACCGACGACTGCTGTTTATTTTTTTGTGACGAGGGCTATGGACTGGATGATTTCCACAAGATGATGACACGCTTGGTGGAGCGAGAGGACTCACAGTACAGCTACTTGAATACGCTGGTGGCTCTTGACGCTGACAGGGTCGTCGGCGTGTCCGTGAGCTATGACGGCGGCCTACTGCATCAGCTGCGTCAGGCTTTCATCGATTCGGCGAAAGTGTACATCGGCAAGGATCATTCCGGCATGGACGACGAGACACAGGCCGGCGAGCTCTACCTGGATTCCCTGGCCGTCGTACCCGAGTATCGTCGTCAGGGGATTGCCCGTCGACTGATCTTAGCGACAAAAGAAAGGGCAAGCCGCATGGGACTGCCCTGTGTCGGACTGTTGGTAGATCAAGGCAATCCCTCGGGTGAAGCGCTCTACAGCGCCTTAGGCTTCAGATTCGTGAACGACAGCACATGGGGCGGTCATCCCATGAAGCATCTGACGCTATGACCGGCTCCTCTCACTCCGTCACGACGTCCTCCGTCGCCTCTTCCGCCTCTGCTTCTACGGCATCCTGCGTGATGATGATATACTCGGCAGGCTGTTGCTGGACGAGCACGTAGAGCGTGTCGCAACGCGACAGAGCGGTGGTGTTGGCCTTCATCTCAACGACCACTTCCGCCATGCCCTCACCGCAATTGGGGGTTACGAACATATACTCTGGGATGCGTTCGATCTGCCAGCTGCTGTCCGCAGCAATCTCGAGCGTTCCCGTGCCGCCCTCGGCAGGGAAATGGAGGTCGGACGAGCTGACATCGACATCGTAATTGCTCGGGATAGGTCCGTAGCACGACTCGAATACGAAAGTGGAGCTGAAGCCCAGGAGGGTCAGGAGGGAGGAGAGCACTTTACGATAAGTGCCTGTCAGGGGTGCCATCATAGTCCTATGTTCTTTTTAGTGTGACCGATACGGAGGTATTCTGCGTGCAAAAGTAACACATATTTTTTATTCTACGACAATTTTCAGCCATAAAAATGCAAAAATGACGCTAACTTGGCATCTATTACAAAAAGAAACGTTACTTTTGCAGCCGAAACCATCAATCGCCACCTATCAATATTTAGAATACAGCAACTATGAAGAAACTCTTAGCCGTCGTCGCCGTGCTGCTCATTGCCGTGCTGATGACACAGACCGTGCCTGACAAGCAAGCCCACAAGGATGCCATGATGAAGGCCATCACCGAGTTCGTCGACGAGGAAGCTGCCGACAAGGGCTTCAAGGACAACGTACTGACCAACCTGGGCAAGGGGGTCGTCGTCAAAGCCGCCGAAGTAGCCCTGAACACCAAGCTACGCGTGAAGAACTATTACCTCTTCAACACCACTTATGTCCACTTGAAAGGCAAGGACCAGATCCTCTCCGTCGGCCTGTTCGGACAAGTCATCACGTTCGACAAGGAGATGCTGCGCGAGAAGCTGCAGGAGGCCTTGGACAGCAGGGAGGAAGCCAGGACCGAGAAGGAGGAGGCCAAGGCTACAGCCAAGGAACTGAAGCGCCTGCAGAAAGAGCAGAAGAAGCGTGAGAAGGAGCTGGAGAAGGAGCGTAAGCGCCAAGAGAAAGAGGCACGCAAGGCCGCCAAGCAACGCGAAAAAGAACGCAAGCGCCTCGAGGAAGAGGCCGAGAAAGCCAAGAAGTGATACTCACCGACAAAGAATAAAAGGAAAGGAGCTGTGTCCACGATGCCGACACAGCTCCTTCATGTTTTTATTCGATGTTCTTCACGCTGCCCGTATTTTGGTGCAACGTGACACGTGTTTCCATTTTCTTATTGAACAGAGCATCGGAGAGCACCTCTGTGGTGCCGAGCTGGCATACGGGGATCTCTGTCGTCAGCAACGCCTGACGGGCATCGCTGATGACGATCTGTGCACGCTGTGGCTGGTTGACGTAGACGCCCTGCTCCATCTTGGCTTTCTTCTTCGCCGCGTCAGGATCATCAACGACCTGTGGCAGGCTGCCTACGGCCTTGATCGTCAGCCATAGCGGTTCGCCGCTGAGGTCATCGGCATCGACGAGCCCCAGTCGCTGCGAGAAGCGGCAGAGCATCTGGCGGTTGTCGGCATCACCGGCCGTGAACACAGGCTCATAGTCGAAGCTGATGACCTCGGTGCTGGTGAGCTGCTGACCCTTGAACAGCGATTCGAGGGAATGGAGCTGCTGATCCAGGTTGTCGAGCATCAGCTTCAGCTGAGCGCCGTCTTTCGGCGTGTTGTCAGCCTCGCCGCGGATGAGGGCATTGCGGCTGTCACGTATGTCATAGATCTCCTCGGCAGTGAGCTGTGCCATCTTGGCGGTGCTGCCCGCTGCCAGGATATCATGCGTCATGAAGTCACGGCCGTTCACCGCCTTCGGCGCAGCCACGCTGGCTGGCAGCGCCGGTGCCGGCTCCTGCTCCACCTCGGTATTGATGCCGATGAGCAGACCGTCGTCGGTCAGGCTGACGAGGGGTGCCGACGTCTTGGCTTTCACCTTAATATTATATGCTTTCGTGGAGTCGGGCACACCGATAGGTATGAGCGACAGGCTCTTCAGCGTCCAGCTGGTCGACTCGACCGTCGGCACATCGGCTTGCCGCAGATAGCGGTCAGCGTAAGGCGCAAACTCGCCGGGCAGCGTGACGGTTTTCTCCGCCACCATGACCACCCTCAGCACGGTCTTGGGCAAGAAGTAATTGACGCCATCGATGGTGACGCCCGGGCGGAACGCCGAGACCTCCGTCTGCGCCGCAGCGATAGTGCTGCACGCAGCCATCACGATAAGAAGCAGTTTCTTCATGACATCCTGATTCATCTTCATTACGTCTTTGCGACCTGCCGTTTATGCGTTCTGACGCTCTATCTCCTGAAAGATAGCATCGAGCATACCTTCCTTGGTCTTACAGATGCTCCAGTCGAAGGTGTGGCGTATGCCTTCCGCAGCGAACCATTTCGAGAGTGGCTCCGTCTGGCTATGGTAGACGGCAAAACGTTTGCGTATGGTCTCCTCGTTGTCGTCAGCACGGCCCTCGATCTGTGCACGACGCAGCAGGCGCTCCATCAGCACCTCCTCGCTGACGATCAGCTCGATCATCATGCCGAGGTCGTGGCCACGATCGGCGAGCATCGTCTTCAGGGCCTCGGCCTGAGCGATGGTGCGGGGGGAGCCGTCGCAGATGACGCCACGTCCCGAGGGCGGCGAGGCATACTTGCTCG
>CAMOSA010000017.1 GCA_946624335.1 uncultured Prevotellaceae bacterium | reverse complement strand
TCACTTTTCACTCTTTCACTTTTCACTTTTCACTTTTCACTTTTCACTTTTCACTTTTTCATTTTTCACTTTTCACTTTTTCATTTTTCACTCAAGAGATGTTCTTGCGTATCTTGGTGAGGTAGCGGCTCATGGCTTCTTCGTCGCGGTCGTCGATGATCTGTATGAGTTGCTTGAGCTCGGCGCGTATCATCTCAACTTTCGGCTTGGTGTGAGGGTTGAAGAGTATCTCGCGCAGGAGGGTATCGTCCTCTGAGAGCACGCCACGTGCAATCTTCATGTGCCGCTTGAAGGTCGTTCCCGGCGTGTCCTGATGCTTCATGACGGCGGAGAAGACGAAGGTGGAGACGAAGGGGATGGAAAGCGAGTAGGACATGGTCTCGTCGTGCTCGGCGAAGGAGAGCTCCTTCAGGTTGAGGCCGAGCCGTGTGTAGAGGTCGCGGAAGAAGATACGGCCCATGTAGTCGCCCTCGTTGATGAGGATGGCGTTCTCGCGCGAGAGGTCGCCCAGGTTGGCAAAGGTGGGGCCGAACATGGGGTGTGACGAGACGTAGCGGTGGCCCGTCTGTTCGTAATACTCCTTGAAGCCCGTCTTGACGCTGCTGATGTCGGAGAGCACGCAGTCGGGACCGATGTGCGGCAGGAGCTCGTCGAAGACGGTGAGGGTGTACTTGAGTGACACGGCGTTGATGGCGAACTCGGGGTTGAAGGCATCCACCTCGTCGAGCGAGGTGAAGCGTTGCGTGTTGTAGAGGAAACGGAGGCGCTGTGGGTCGTTGTCGTAGACTGCCACTTCGTGGTCGAAAGAGAGCAGGTCCGTGAAGAACGAGCCCATCTTGCCGGCGCCCAAAATCAATATTCTCATTGGCGGACCCCCTCCCCAGTCCACTCAGTCGGAACACTTAATAGTTCCGCCTTCGGTCCACCCCTCAAGGGGGAGAGTAGAATGTATTTGAGAGGAAGAGAGGAGTTTAGGGGCATTTTTTAAGGGTTAAAATAATTTTCTATTTGAGTGATTACAGAGTCTATATCATAGAGGACTTCTTCATTGGTGAAGCGTAGGACATGAAACCCCATATTGTAGAGTGCCTGTTCTCGAATGGCATCGTTTTCCTGTTGTTGTCGTTCGGCGTGATAACCGCCATCGACCTCTATCACAAGTCCTTGTTCGCGTGACATGAAATCCACAATATAGTCTCCTATGATGTGCTGTCTCAGAAATTTCACACCTAATTGCTTTCTGTCCAAATACTTCCAGAGAACCTGTTCGGCCAAGGTCTGGTTCTTGCGATTCTCCTGAGCGTACTCCTTCAGTAGCTTATATCTGTCAGACGATGCAGTGCGATAGTCCATTATGATTCTGGAATGGTGACTACTCTCCCCCTTTGAGGGGTGGACCGAAGGCGGAACTATTAAGTGTTCCGACTGAGTGGACTGGGGAGGGGGTCTTCATGACCTCCAGCTGCTGTCGCACGCTCTCTTCGTGGATGTGCTCATAGATGTCGCGAACGAAGTCTGGGCTCATGCCGCATAGCGATCCTTGTGTAGCTCGTTTGTCGAGGATCTCGCTGTAGCGTGTTGTCTGTACGACGGTCATGTTGTGCAGCTTCTTGTACTCGGCGATCTCGCGGCTGACGCGCATACGCTTTGTCAACAGGTCCATGAGCGTGTTGTCGAGCTCGTCGATCTGCTTGCGCAGCTGGCTGATGCTCTCGGTGACCTCGACTTCATCGCGCACGACGAGGCGGTCGAGGATGAAGTCGAGCACTTCGGGCAGCACTTGCTGCTTGGCGTCGCTCCATGCGCTGTCGGGGTTGCAGTGGCTCTCGATCATGAGGCCGTCCATGCCGAGATCCATGGCCTGCTGTGACAGGGGCGCTATGAGGTCGCGTCGTCCTCCCATGTGGCTGGGGTCTGTGATGATGGGCAGCGCAGGGAAGCGCCGTTTCAGTTCGATGGGCAGGTGCCACATGGGCGGGTTGCGATAGAGCTTGCTGTCGACGCTCGAGAAGCCTCGGTGGATAGCTCCGAGACGCCGTATGCCGGCGTTGTTGAGGCGTAGCAGCGCACCCGTCCAGAGCTCGATGTCGGGGTTCACGGGATTCTTCACGAGCACGGGCACATCGGTGCCTCGCAGCGCGTCGGCGATAGCCTGTACGGAGAAGGGGTTGGCCGTGGTGCGGGCGCCTACCCATAGGATGTCGATGCCGGCGGCGAGAGCTGCCTCGACGTGCTCGGGCGTGGCGACCTCGGTGGCGGTGAGCATACCCGTCTCGGCCTTGACGCGCTGCATCCAGGGCAGGGCCTCGACGCCTTTGCCCTCGAAGCCACCGGGCTTCGTGCGCGGTTTCCATATTCCGGCCCGGAACACGTGGATGCCGTTCTTGGACAGTTCGCGTGCCGTGCTCATCACTTGTTCCTCGGTCTCGGCCGAGCAGGGACCGGCGATGACCAGTGGACGTTTGTCTTCAATGCCCGGAAGGGCAAGGGGTAAAAGTTCTAGTTCCATAAGCAGACCCCCCTCCCAGTCCACTCAGTCGGAACACTTAATAGTTCCGCCTTCGGTCCACCCCTCAAGGGGGGAAGTGGAATGTATTTGAGAGGGTGTTGGGGAGGGGCAGTTTATTATATGATTAAAAAATACAATTAGTTTTCACTTCTTGAAAGGTGACAAGTGAAAAATGAAAAGTGAAAGAGTGAAAAGTGAAAAATACAAGTTTCCTTCAAGTCTTGAGAGTAATCTTTATTTTTCACTTTTCACTATTTCACTTTTCACTCTTTCAGTCTTCTTTATCCTCTCCAACGCCTCGCGCATCTTTTCCTCCTTGGCGCAGAGCGAGATGCGTACGTAGCGCTTGCCGTTGGATCCGAAGATGAAGCCGGGCGTGATGAAGACGCGGGCGTCATGCAGCACATGCTCGGTCAGTTGCTCCACGTCGGCGTAGCTGTCGGGGATTCGGCCCCAGAGGAACATACCCGTCTGTGTGGCGTCGAAGGAGCATCCGAGGGCTGTCATGATCTCCTCGGCAATGGTGCGTCGGCGTGCGTAGGTGCGCTCGTTCATCTCGCGGTGCCACTCTTCGCTGCTGTTGGTCAGGGCCTCGGCGGCGGCGAGTTGCAAGGCGCGGAAGGTGCCGCTGTCGATATTGGTCTTCACCTTGAGGATCCATTGGATGAACTGCGCGTTCGTCGCCAGCAGCCCTACGCGCCAGCCTGGCATATTGTGGCTCTTAGACATTGAATTGAACTCGATGCAGCACTCCTTGGCGCCGGGGATTTGGAGGATGGAGAGAAGGGCGGACCCACCCCCCTGCCCCTCCCTTGTAGGGAGGGGAGTATAATGTTCTGAGCAGGCGTCCGCCGAGTTTGAATTTCCATCTTGAGAGTAATTACTCCCCTCCCTACAAGGGAGGGGCAGGGGGGTGGGTCCGGAAGTGGTAGGTCTGATAAACGAATACGGGTTGTCGTTGACGATGATGATGCCGTGGCGCTGTGCGAAGGCGACGAGCCGTTCGTAGGTCTCACGGCGTGCCGGAGCGCCTGTCGGCATGTGGGGATAATTGGTCCACATCAGCTTCACACGGCTCAGGTCCATCGCTTCCATGGCGTCGAAGTCGGGCTGCCATCCGTTCTGCTCGGTGAGGTCGTAGTTGATGACCTCGGCGCCGAGCAGTCGTGAGAGTGCCGTGTAGGTGGGGTACCCCGGGTTGGGCACGAGCACCTGGTCGCCGGGGTTGACGAAGGCGAGGGTCACGTGTAGGATACCTTCTTTCGACCCGATGAGCGGCTGTACTTCAGTCTGCGGGTCGAGTGTGACGCCGTACCACCGCTTGTAGAAGGCGGCCATGGCCTGTCGCAGCTCGGGTGTGCCGATCGTGGGCTGATAGCCGTGTGCGTCGGTCTTGCGGGCCTCGCGGCAGAGGACGTCGATGGTCTGGGGTGAGGGTGGCAGGTCGGGGCTCCCGATAGCCAGCGAGATGATGTCTTTTCCCTCAGCGTTCAAGCGCGCGATCTCCTTGAGTTTGCGCGAGAAGTAGTACTCCTGGACCGATGAGAGGCGGTCGGCGGGCTTAAATGTTTTCTGTTCCATGTTTGTATTCTCCAAGAATTTTCAGACCGGATGTCAGCGGGCGTATGGCGTCGATGCCCTGCGAGTAGCGTGTGTAGTCGGTAAATTGCACGTCGACGTAGAACATATACTCCCATTCGCGGCCAATGATGGGGAGCGACTGTATCTTTGTCAGGTTCAGCTTATAGAACGACAATACGCTCAGCACCTGCGACAGCGACCCTTCCTCATGCGGCAGCGAGAAGACGATGCTGGCCTTGTCGGTCGAGCGGATGTCCCGGAGCAGGTTGGCGCGGGAGGGATTGGCAAAGACGAGGAATCGTGTGAAATTGTGTTTGTTGGTCTCGATGCCCTCTTCAAGCACTTTCAGCCCGTAGAGGTCGGCCACGCGGGCAGAGCCGATGGCGGCGTGCCCGTGCATCTGGCCCTGGCCTACGGCGCGCGCTGCGCCGGCGGTGTCGCTGGCTTCGACGACCTTCAGCGTGTCGTGGCGATCGAGGAACTCGCGGCACTGCATGAGGGCCACGGGGTGAGAGTGCACCTCACGGATGTCGGCCCAATCGTCGTCGGGCAGACACATGAAGCTGTGCTTGATCCTGAGCTTGTGTTCGCCTACGATGGCAGCTCCCGAGTCGCGCAGCAACTCGTAGTTGTGCAGCAGTGAACCGGCGATGGTATTCTCGATGGCTGCCATGCCGATGACGGTCGGGTCGCTGTGCAGCGCTTCGAAGACGCGCTCGAAGCTCTCGCAGCAAATCAGCTCGATGTCCTCGTCGCCGAAGTACTGGTGGGCTGCTATGTCGTGGAAGCTGCCTTCGATGCCTTGGATTGCTATACGTCTCATAAATCTGATGTCAGATGGTTGTGTCTATGTGTCTTCAACAAAAAGGCCCGCTTCGGAGTGAAGCGGGACCCTCAAGTTTATCTCTCAATTTTCATTTTGCAAATTTCAATTGACGCATGGCCTACCGCTTCACCTTGTCTGGGTAAAGTAAAAATAGAACCAATAATAAGCGTTCAAGTGTTGCATCCTGCTAAGTTTTTTGTTTTGCGATGCAAAAGTACGCACTTTCGTCGAAACCGCCAACGATTTTGTATGTTTTTTGTGCTTTTCCCTATCATTTTTATCATTTCACACTATTTTTTCTCGTCATCCTATCATTTTTCTCCCTTATCTTTTTCTGCTATGTCAGATTTTGCTTACCTTTGTGATGTCCTCCGGCAAGAACCGGTGGCTCAGCCTCCCATGATGAATCGTCATTCTCTCCTTCCGGCCTTGCGGCGTCTGCTCCCGTTGAGTTCCGTTGCCACTGCGGTCTTCCTGCTCTTTACAGGCTGCGGTGATGGGCATCGCGAGCCTACCGAGGCTGATCGCTCGTCTTTCGGCACTTATGTCTATGCCCTCGATACCGTTCGTCTTGAGCTGTCTCTGTCGATGCTTGTCGAGGGTGACACGTCGCATCTGCTTGCCGACCAGGCTGTCCGCCACTACTACGGTGCCCATCCTCACCTCGATGACGTGTCAGCTCCGTTGTGGTTCTCACGTATGGGTGTTGCGGCAGATGCCGACAGTCTCTTGGCTGTGCTGCGCCGTGAACTGCCCCGCTTTGGCCTGGACAGCACGCACTTTCTCGTGCCGGAGATTGCCACGGACCTCGCTGTGGTGCACGCCTTGGCTTTCGACTCTCTTGGCATAGACATCAACGATCTGCTACCGCGCCTCGACTACAACCTCTCGCGTGCCTACGTTCGCTACTGCACCGGTCAGCGCTACGGATTCATGCGTCCTGAGCGCGTGTTTAACCACCTCGACCCGAAGGGGAACGACTATGCCCGCCTCTTCGACTACGATGTCAAGGCGCCTGACTATGCAGCCTCGCTCAATGCCCTGACCTCACCGGACCGTCTCGGTTATCTCGCTGCCTCGCTACCCTCGAACCCCATGTGGCACGACCTGGTACACCAGCTGGACTCAACGTCGGATGCTGTCCACCGGCGTACGCTGGCCGTCAACATCGAGCGCTGCCGTTGGCAGATGGCGACGCCCGCGGCTGATGACTCTCGCCGCATCGTCGTCAATATTCCTTCGCAACAGCTGTGGGCCATAGCGCCGGACACCGTGCTGAATATGCGCATCTGCTGTGGCACGACGCTGACCAAGACGCCTCTCCTCCACAGCGCCGTCAATGTCATTCACGTCAACCCCGACTGGATCATCCCGCAATCCATCGTCCGCGGTGAGATCGCTCGGCACGGCGGCGACTCAGCCTACTTCGCCCGCCACCGCTATTATATCGTCAACCGCGCGACAGGCGATACGCTGCGTGCCTCGGGTGTCAGTGCCAGCCAGCTTGAGTCGGGTCGTCTGCGCGTTGGACAGCAGGGCGGTCCCGGCAACTCGCTGGGGCGTATCGTCTTCCGCTTCCCCAACGACTTCGCGGTTTATCTTCACGACACCAATAATCGCAGCGCCTTCCAGCGCGAGCGTCGTACCCTCTCGCACGGCTGCATCCGTGTCGAGAAGCCCTTTGACCTAGCTCTCTTCGTGCTGCCCGAACTCGATGAATGGACGGCCGATCGACTGCGTATCTCCATGGACTTAAAGCCCGAGACCGACAGGGGACGTGACTATCTGGCCGAGCATGCTTCCGAACGCAGGCCCCACCGGCTCATCAACGCGCAGAAGGTGGAGCCTCGCGTGCCCGTGTACCTTATATATTATACTGCTTACCCTAATCCCATCACAAAAGAGGTCGAGCTGTGGCCCGACCTCTATGGCTATGATCGTGTTATAGCTAATGAGCTGACTGATGTGCTGACGCAATGAATTCGTCATTCATCATTCGTCATTAGTCATTCATCATTCGCCATTCATCATTCATCATTCGTCATTCGTCATTCGTCATTAGTCATTCATCATTCATCATTCGTCATTCGTCATTCATCATTCGTCATTAGTCATTCGTCATTCGTCACTCATCATTCGTCATTCGTCATTCGTCATTCATCATTCGTCATTCATCATTCGTCATTCATACGCCGTTACTTCCTTGACTTCCACGACGTCGCCGAACCACGCATTGAGTTGTGCTTCGGCACGAATCTCCATCTCGGGTGTGACGTATTTGCTCATCTGCTTGATAGCCACGGCCAGCGATGCCACCTCGTCGAGCCATCCCAGTATGGGCAATCGCTTGGCGTCGAGCAGGTCGACAGGCAGTATGACATAGGCAAGAGCTCCGAAGATGGCAGCCTTGTCCTTCCACGGGGTCTCGTTGCTCATCATGACATAATAGAGGAGCAGCACAGGTTTGGCGGCTACACGTCCGATGGTCAAGGCGTAGCCCTTGAGCTTTGTCCACAAGACCTGATAGTCAAAGATGCTTTCGTTTGTCATTGTCGTCATTTGCGTTTCGCTTGTTGGTTAGAATGTTTGTTATTGAGGTTCTTAAGGCCAATCCGTTCCATCGGGGGTGCTTCTGCACCCTCGCTTAACGTTGCCCTTTATGCCCACGTGCTGCCATTGGTAACCCTCGTTCATGCATTATTTCATGATGTGTGGCAGATTGCCCATCAGATATTTAAAGAATGTTTGGCCGTCATCATTATAGAGCGTAGCGGCAGCAGCTCGTTGCTCGAGGGTAGCCGTTCGGGCGGTCAGGGCGTTAGCGAAAGAGCTTGGGGAGTGTAAGGCCGAGGTATAGGCGGGCGTTCATCCAGGTGTGGCCTCCCGTCGTGTCAAAATGCTCGTAGCGTATGCCTTTGCGGCTGAAAAGTTCCTGGTTGTGCTTGACGGGGTCGTGCAGGAAATCGTCGGCTCCGACGCCGAACCAGATGAGGCGGTAGCGGCTGTTTGTCGTCGCTGGGTCGTCAATGAGGCGTGGAAAGTGTTGCTCATAGACTTTGTCGGTGAGGTAGGCGGCATAGGCGCATACGCTGGCGAAGTCGTCGGCGAGTTTAAAGGCTGTGAAGAGGGCTTCGCCGCCACCACGCGAGAATCCGGCAATGGCTCGATGTTCGCGGTCGGCGAGGGTGCGGTAGTGACGTTCGACGTAAGGCATCACACATTGTTGCATCTCTTGCGAGAAGATCTCATAGCAGCGGGTGGCGGCGTCTGACGAAGGCCGTGGGTTGCCTGTGTTCATATTGCCGTAGGGCATGACGACGATCATCGGGGTGGCTTTTCCTTCGTGAATCAGATTGTCGAGGATGAAATTGGCACGCCCGGCTTTGTACCATGTCTCTTCGGTGTCAGTGGTGCCGCTGACGAGGTAGAGGACAGGGTAGCGCTGCTGGATGTTGTCATCGTACTCGGCAGGTGTGTAGACGAGCATCGTGCGCTGCTCGCCGAGTACCGTTGAGTGGTAGGAGCAATAGTGAACCTTGCCGTGGGGTATGTCGCGCTCGGTGTAGAGCATCTTGGGGTTGGGCATCAGCAGTAGGCTGCCCTTGAACAACTCGTTGGGGAAGAGGTCCTTGTTGGCTGGGTCGTTGACGGGCTGTCCATCGACGATGAAGTTGTAGGGGTAGATGTCCGCCACGGCCGGGTGTACAGTCACCTTCCATGCCTGCTCCTCGTCGTCCCACGCCATGGGTACCGTGGGCCCGAACTGTCCGCTGAGCTTCACCTCCTTGGCCTGTGGCGCGAAGAGGCGGAAGGTGACGTCGCCGTTCGCGCTGATCTCGGGCGACTTGACGCCGTCGTACCACTCGCGGCTCTGCAGGCGGGGCTTGGCGTCCTGAGCGGTAGCGGTGAGGGGCGTCTGCACGATGTTGAGGAATAGCAACGTCCACAGTATCAGACGGACGTGCGGTGTAATGTTCTTAGCTTTCATGAGCTTTTCATTTAGGTTGTACGGATGAACTGCACAAAGGTACAAAAAAATGCTTGTTTGGTATGTTTTTCATCGAATATTTTTTGATTGTGGGCAGCGATTTGGAAAAACTTTCTTATCTTTGCGCCATAAAACACAACCTATGATACGAAAATGAGCAAGCTTTTGACGCAAATAGCCGTTAACGATGTTAGACGGTTGACAGCTACTGTGAAGCTGATGACGATGGCAGCGATGACAGTGCTGGCCGCAGTGACGATGCTAACTTCTTGTACATCATCCCCCGAGTCGCAGACTTTCGATGTCGATGCGGCGCTGCAGCGCTGTGACGACCAGGTGCGGCGTGCGCTGCGCCAGCTCGAGGCGGCGGGCGGCGGTGCTATTGACACGACGATGATGCCGCGCAACGTAGCGCCGGGCGACTCGGTCTGGACATGCCGACCGGTGAAGGCCGAGGAGTGGTGTAGCGGCTTCTGGCCGGGGATATTGTGGCTGGACTACGAATCGTGCCACTCCGAGGTCGTGCGTGAGGCGGCCATCGGTGCGACACGTGCCATGCAGCGCATCGTCGACCAGCCTGTGCTGGACCACGACTTGGGCTTTCTCGTCTATTGCAGCGCCGGCACCGGCTTGCGTGTACTCTCTGACGAGTTGGGTCGCATCGATGCTGTCAGCCATAATCGTCGCGAAGCGCTCGGCGAGACGGTCACCGAGGATTCGGCGCTGATGGCGCTCTTCAGCGACCTGTGCCTTCGTGCTGCCGACTCGTTGGCAACGCTCTTTAACCCCACCGTAGGGACCATCCTTTCGTGGCCGCGCAACGTAGGAATGTTCGGGGGGCATAATACGATTATGGATAATATGATTAACCTCGAGCTGCTTTGCTGGGCTGCGAGGCAAGACATGAGTCCTCGGCGGAAACCCCTGTTCGACATCGCCGTACGTCATGCCGAAACGACACGTCTCAACCATTTCCGCGAAGACGCGACATCCTATCACGTGGCGGTCTACGATACGCTCGACGGCCATTTCATTCACGGCGTGACCCACCAGGGGCTGGCTGACAGCAGCACATGGGCACGTGGTCAGGCGTGGGCCGTCTACGGTTTCACGATGATGGCGCGTGAGACGCGTCACCTGGCTGAGGGTGCAGCGACAGTCGGAGATACCGAAGCGACCGGACGGGGGCAGAAGGCCCGTGGCCGTCGACCAAAGACAGGTGAGCACAAACTGTTCCGCCATGGCGAGAACAAGAAACTCAAGGGCGGCGGCGATGACCGCGACGACAAGTTGCCTGTCCTCGCCGATTCCACGTCCTACCGCTTTCTGGAGCAGGCGTGCCGGGCTGCCGACGCCTTCATCAGCCGTCTGCCTGAGGATGGCGTTCCCTTCTGGGACTTCGATGATCCCCGCATCCTCACCTCGCCGCAGGACCGGCCGGCATCGCCCTCCGACAGCATCGCCCCGCGCGATGCCTCGGCGGCGGCCGTCGTGGCATCTGCCCTCCTCGAGTTGTCCACGTTGGTGGCCGAGGTGGAGGATCTCAACAAGATGATACCTGGGCAGCTAAAGAGCCTCTCGGAATACTATTTCGAGGTGGCCGAGCGTATGCTCATCACCCTCTCGTCGGACAACTACCAGGCGGCCCCCAACAGCTGTGCCATTCTGCGTCACAGCACAGGTAACCTGCCCGCAGGATCCGAGATTGACGTACCCATCGTCTATGCCGACTACTACTACCTCGAAGCACTGCTACGGTATAAGGCACTGACACAGAAGTGATGGTAAATGGTCGATGGTAAATAGCCAATCGTGAATTGATATATGAAAAATAGGGTATTACTTCTTTGGGCGTTGCTGCTGGTCGCCATGACGGCCGGTGCGCGTTCGTTTCAGCACCCGGGGCTGCTCCACAGCCGAGAGTCTATAGACCGTATCCGCGAGTGGGTGCGGCATGAGAATCCTGTGGCCATGGGGTCTTACCGCAAGTTGATGGCCGACGCCAAAGCGCAGACCGGCTATCGCATGGCAGGTCCCTTTGACACCATAGCCCGCGATGGCGAACACAGGCGCACCAAAGGTCCGAGCGAGAACGACTTCCTGGCTGCCTACTACAACGCCATCCGTTACGTCATCAGTGGCGACAATGCGCACGCTGAGACGGCGATGGCCATCATCAGGGCCTATGCCGGGCGCCTTCAGGCGGTCGACGGACACGACGGGCCGCTCTGTGCCGGCTTGCAGGGCTTTATCCTCGTCAACGCCTGCGAACTCTTACGTTACGAATACCCTGGTTGGACCAAGGATGACACCCGACAGACGGAGGCGATGTTCCGCCGTGCTTTCCTGCCCGTGCTTGATGAGTTCGACCGACAGTCGCCATACGCCAACGGCAACTGGGGTGCTGCCGTGAACAAGTTGCGCATAGCGATGGGCGTCTACTGTAACGACGCGAAGCAGTATGACCGTGCTGTCAGATACTATCGTCAGCACGGCGTCGACAACGGCTCGCTCGCCGACTACATCGCCGCCACGGGGCAGTGCCAGGAGAGCGGTCGTGACCAGGCTCATGTCATGCTCGGACTCGGACAGCTGGCCGAGACGTGCGAGGTGGCGTGGAGCCAGGGCGATGACCTGTACGCAGACCTCGACAACCGCCTCCTCAAGGCTTACGAGTACACCTCGAGAGCCAACCTTGGGCTGCCCGTACCCTTCGACACGTGGCACGACCTGACAGGCAAATACTCAGGCTGGACCGTGCTGGCCGAGGGTGCCCTGGGCCAGTGGCGTGCCGTCTTCGAGATCGCCTATAATCATTATGCCGGGCGACGCCATCTGCCGATGCCTGCCACCAGCCTCGTCCTGGGTCATTACGTGCGTCCCGAGGGCGCCGGCTTCACCTGCGACAATCCAGGCTTCGGCTCGTTGCTCTTCTATCAGGGCACCGACGTCGACGCTTTCACGGCCGTGCCTGCGCCGATAAGATATAAGGTCAACCGCCGCCGCCCCTACGACGCAGCGTCAGAGCCCGTTCTGCGCATCGACGACGCTCCTCAGCTCAGCCTCGTGCGCACGGTCGACTGCTGGCCCGAGTACTGGGATCTCCAGCCGTCGCGCGTCGAGGGCAGCACCTATGTCTATGAGCCCCGTGGGGCACGGTCGCGCAACGGCTATGTCTTTGCCGACGGCGAGGTCGCTACGACCTTCCTTGTGCGTGAGCCAGCTGGCGTGCCGTCCTTCGTCGACGGAGGCACCTCGGCTCCCACGCTGCCGCCTTTCACCTACAGCCCGCTGCCCGAGAAGGACGGCCCCGTGGCTTCGGCGGCTTACACCGTGGAGGTGCGTCCCGTGGCGACGCCCGACGCGTCATGGACCACGATTCCGGTGCTTAGATGTGATGTTGACACACGCAACCGCCAGCAGGCAGCTTTTGCCGAGTTCGATATGGCGGAGCCTGTCGATGTGCGCATCACCAGCCATCGGCCCGAGCAGGCGGCGCCTGTCGACGTGCGGCCTCACTCGCGTGGGCTGAGCGCTCAGCGGCTCAATGACAGCACCGTGTGCCTGCGCCTCCAGCGGCCCGAATACCTCAGCATAGAGTTCGGAGGCGAACGGCTACATAACCTGCATCTGTTGGTCAACGCTCCACTCACCGAGCATCATACGCCCGACGAGCCCAAGGCCATCGACTGGGTGGCACCCAACTCGCAGGACGTCTTCGTCGAAGGAGCGCGCCTGATCTATTTCGGTCCGGGCGTTCATAAGCCTAAAGACCTGCCGAGCGAGGAGATCAAGATCCCGTCCAACTGCACCGTCTATCTCGCTCCGGGAGCCGTCGTCAAGGCTCGCCTGATCGTAGACCGTGCCGAGAACGTGCGCATCGTCGGACGTGGCATCCTCGATCATCCCTTGCGTGGCATAGAGATTACCTACTCCAAGAACGTCCTCGTCGACGGCATCACCGTGCTCAATCCCGCCCACTACACCGTCTTCGGCGGACAGAGCGAGAACATCACCCTGCGCAACATCAAATCCTTCTCGGCACGCTCGTGGAGCGACGGCTTCGACCTGATGTGCTGCCGCCATGTGCGTGTGGAGAACTGCTTCCTGCGCACCAGCGACGACTGCATCGCACTCTACAACCACCGGTGGTGGTATTGGGGTGGTTCCGAGGACTTCGACATCTCACGCTGTGTCTTCTGGCCCGACGTAGCCCATCCCGTGAACATCGGCACCCATGGCGACGACCGTGCGCCGAAGGGCGAAGTGCTCAGCAGCGTGCGCATACACGACTGTGACATCCTCTACGGTCGCGAGCAGGGCCTGCTGGCCGTTCAGTGCGGCGACCAAAACATCATACGCGATGTACGCTTCGATTCCATACGCGTCGAGGGCGTGCAGCGAGGGCGTATCTTCGACTTGCGTGTTCTCTTCAGCGAGAAATACAACCGAGCTCCCGGAGGTAGCATTGACGACGTACACTTCAGTCACATCACCGTCGACCCCGACACGCCCGACGAGCACCTGATGCCATCGCGCGTCGATGACTACGACGAGCATCATCGTGTCCACCATTTCACCGTCGATGATGTGCGCATCGGCAGTCGGCTCTTCGATCCCGAACGTGATATCGTACGCGGACGGACGGATGGGAAACGTTGAAGCGTTGAGAGGTTGAGACGTTGAGAGGTTGAGAGGTTCTTCGCAGGGCGAAGCGAGCAGAGCTCGAGCGGTAATGTTGAAGGGCTGATTGATTGAAAGGATTCATTAACAACTATAAAGATGAGAAAAATTCTCTTTCTGGTGGCTATGGCCACATCTTTGGCGGTTGCCGCACAGACTGGTGACTACGACTCCAATCGTGGCTTCGTTCACCCTGGCGGACTGCACACGCAGGCAGACTTCGACCGCGTCAAGCAGCAACTGGCTGACGGCAATACGAAGGTCACACAAGCGTACAACAAACTGAAGACGGCAGCCTATGCGCAGTCGTCAGTACAGACCTATCCCGTCGAGGTCATCGTGCGCGGTGGCGGATCAGGCGAGAACTATATCAACGCCTGCCGCGGTGCAACGATGGCTTACCAGAATGCCTTGCGGTGGAAAATCGACGGCACGGAGGCTAACGCTAAAGCAGCCGTGCGCATACTCATGCAGTGGGCCAACACGACGCGCGACGTCAGCGGCGACTCCAACTATGCCTTGGCCATCGGACTCTATGGCTACCAGTTCGCACAGGCTGCCGAGTTGATGCGCGACTACGAAGGGTGGAGCCGCGAGGACTTCGAGACCTTCCAGGCATGGATGCTGCGCGTCTGGTACCCTAAGGCCATCGGCTTCCTCAGAGGTCGCAACGGCACGTGGGAGAACAGCGGCAGATGGTGGCAGGCGCCAGGCCATTATTGGTCCAACTGGGGGCTCTGCAACACCCTATGCGTAGCCATGATCGGCATACTCTGTGACGATGTCTTCCTGTATAATCAGGGAATGTCCTATTTCAAATACGATATGTGTGGCACTTTCCGTGACCCACGCAATGCCGACCCCATCCTCAATGACGGACTGGCCGAATTCCTGGGTAATCTGGTCGTGACGACCTACCCTTCTGACCTCGAGACGGCAGCCTATGGCGTGTTGGGACAGATGAATGAGAGCGGGCGTGACACCGGCCACTCGGCCATGGCACTCGGCCTGGCCATCGACATGGCAAAGGTCGGATGGAGCCAGGGCGACGACCTCTTCGCCTACATGGACCACCGCCTCGCGGCTGGCATCGAATATGTGGCTGCACAGACGCAGAGCGTGGCCAACCTGCCTTGGGTCAACTACCATCGGGCCGAGGGCGGATACTACTACTCCGACGGACGGTCGTGGCTCATGACAGGGCCGGCGCTCGGCGCCCAGATGCGACCCTACTGGGGTTCGGTCATCGGTATTTACGAGGGCGTGAAGGGCGTACAGATGCCCTTCTCCGAGAAATCCTACCAGAATATGGGCATTGACGAGGGCGGACAGGGTGGCACCAGCGGTGGCTACGACCACCTGGGCTACTCCGTGTTGATGAACACTCGCGAACCACAGCTGTGCCCTGCCGACCGCGTACCGACAGAGCTCAAGCCACGCATGGAATATAGCGGCTCCCTGACAACGAACCTCATACCCAGTCTGGCACAGGAACGCACACGTGGACTCGTCAGCGGCAAGCTCATCGACCACAGCGAGCTGGGCGGATTGGTCAATACCTACGCGATCAACAACAACACCACCGTGCCGGCCGGACAGACGCTGACGCTGATGCCGCAGCTGCCTGACGGCGAGGAGGACACGGGACAATGGCAGTGGAACACCGGTGAGACATCGCGTGAGATCACCGTCAGCACAGATCGCAGCTTCATCTATCGCGTCACTTATACCAACGCCAACGGCGTCGAGAGCCAGCAGTGCTTCAGCATCGCTGCGGCGGGCGACTGCCGACCCGACGTGCTCACGCCGACCATCACCGTGGCGGGCAGCGAGGCCGTCGAGACAACGACGATGGACGTCCTCTACGGCAAGAGTGTCACACTGACAGCACGCCCGACGATGGGTTGGGGCACCTATAAATGGAACACTGGCGCCACGACAGAATCAATCACGAAGGCCGTCACCGCCGACGTGGAATACACAGTGGAGTTCAAGAGTCAGGGAGGAGCCATATCGACGCAGACCTTCCAGCTCAGGATGATCCCCGCAATGGCTTACGTCACGACAGGCTCCGTCACCACGGCCGGCACGACGGCTGTTGTCGATCCCGGCACGCCGGTCACGCTGGGGCTGACCTTGCCTACTGCCGTACGACCGGCCAACGTCGCATGGAGCGATGGCTCGACGGGTGCTGAACTGACCATCGACGCCCCTCAGACCTCGACCTCCTACACCGCCACCTTCACGCTGCGCGGCACCGAGTATAGCTACACCTTCGACGTCTTCGTTCGCAACACCGAGTCAGCCGCCATTCAGGCCGGAAGCTACGTGCTCCGGCATATCGCCACCGACACCTATATGACCGCCAATGGCAAGAACCAGTCGGTGACGTTCGAGGCGCCACGGTGGGCGGCCACCGAGGGACCGCTCACTCCCGAGATGTTCACTGATGGCGCCGCGTCGCAGCTGTGGACTCTCGAGGCCAATGCGACGCCGAAGTACAGCTTAGGCAACGACGCCTCGGGCGAGAGTCTTCTGCTCTCCACCGTCGGCAAGACAGCCGTCTCGGCCTACTTCCCCTTCTTCATCGACCGTGCCATGGGTTCTGAGCGTGTCGCGCTGTCCACAGGCACCTCCGCTGCTCGCAAGTACTGGGACCTGGATGACGAAGGCCTCTTGGACCTCACCGCCTCAACGAAGCTCGCCGACTTCCCCTTCGAACTGATTGCCGTGGGCGGCGGCGACGGCCTCCGGCACATCATGCCGCTACGGTCGGTCGGCGCTGACGCTGTCTACAGCTTGAGCGGACAGCGCATGAGCCAACCTGCGAAGGGCGTCTATATCGTTAATGGCAAGAAGCTGATTGTGAAGTAAACATGAGAATATGGCAAGACTGAAGCTCATAGCGGCAGCTGCGCTGGCGGTCGTGGCATCGACGGCGCTGCCACAGCAGCCTTCGGCCGTGTGGTCACCCGACAACGGCGATGGGACCTATACCAATCCCGTGCTCTATGCTGACTACAGCGACCCTGACGTGTGTGCCGTGGGCGATGACTACTACCTCACGGCTTCCTCGTTCAACTGTGTGCCGGGGTTGCCCATCCTTCATTCGCGTGACTTGGTGAACTGGCGCATCGTGGGGCACGCCCTGCCCGAGCTGCTGCCACACGAGATGTTCGATGCCCCCGCTCATGGCAAGGGCGTCTGGGCACCCTCGATACGCTGCCATGCCGACACCTTATATATCTATTGGGGCGATCCTGACCAGGGCATCTTCATGGTCAAGAGCATCGATCCCGCCGGCGAGTGGTCTAAGCCTGTCTGTGTCGTGGCTGGCACTGGTATGATTGATCCGTGTCCGCTGTGGGACGACGATGGGCGGTGCTATCTCGTCAACGCCTGGGCTGCCAGCCGCGTCGGCTTCAACTCGGTGCTGACGGTGCGCGAGCTGAGCCCCGACGGCTGCCGTGCCATCGGACATCCCCGCATCGTCTTCGACGGCGGTCAGGTCAATCATACGACCGAAGGCCCTAAGTTCTATCGTCGCGACGGTTACTATTGGATACTTTGTCCGGCGGGAGGCGTCGAGATGGGCTGGCAGCTGGCCATGCGCTCACGATCGCCCTACGGCCCCTACGAGTGGCGGCGCGTGATGCAGCAGGGGACTACCGACATCAACGGGCCCCATCAGGGCGGATGGATCCATACGCCACAGGGCGAGGACTGGTTCCTGCACTTCAACGACCGCGGTGCCTATGGGCGCGTGGTCTACCTGCAGCCCGTCGACTGGTCGTCGGGATGGCCCGTCATGGGCAACAATGGTGAGCCTTATGCCCGTTACCGCAAGCCGCGCTCGGCATCGGGCGTGGTGGTGAATCCTCAGGAGTCCGACGACTTCGACGCCGGACAGCTTGGCCTGCAATGGCAGTGGCACGCCAACTACGACCAGCGCTATGGTATGCCTACGGCCTACGGCTGCTACCGTCTGTACACGTTCCCTCAGCGGGTCAGCCTCTGGGACGCTCCCAATCTGCTGTTGCAGAAGACACCGGCACCGCGCTTCACCGCGACGGCTAAGGTACGCTTCTCGGCTAAGGACGACGGACAGTGGGGAGGCCTCGTCATGATGGGGCGTGACTACACGATGCTGGCCGTAGAACGACAGGGCGGCCTCTTCCGTCTTGAGCAGCGCACCTGCTGCCGTGCTGACGAGGGTGGGGCAGAGCAGGTCGACATACTGGCCGAGCTGCAGCCGACGGCATGCGACACCATACCCTATTCACCGGCCATACACCTCGACATCTTTCTTCGCATGAGCGTCAACGACGGCATCTGCCGCCTGGCCTACAGCACCGACGGCCGTCGCTATCGCAGCGTCGGACAGCCCTTCACGATGCGTGTGGGCAAATGGATAGGGGCCAAGTTTGGCTTCACCGCACAAAGCGATGGCAAGCATCACGACCGGGGATGGTTGGACGTGGACTGGGTGAAGGTCGGGAAGTGAATCAGAAACAGCTATCATAACGACCCCAACCGGACTGACCGGTTGGGGTTTATTTGATGGGAGTCAGGGTGAGTGGGCTCAGATCCTTACGCCGAAGAAGAGTGACAGGTTCCACTTGTTTATCTTCAGCTGCAGCTCATCAGCCTGGCCGACAGTGATGTCGTTGTATCTCATGTTTAGACCGACGTAGCAGCGGTGGAAGTAGTGCATGACGCCGAATCGACCGACGGCCATCACGGGCGGGTACTTATACGGGTAGCGCTTCTTCTCCGCGCCGAGGAAGGGGCGGAGGAAAGTGCGTTGCACCCAGTTCAAGTGGCGTGAGACGATATTGCGGCCCGGCAGGCTGTCCGGGATATGGCTCTGCACCTGGATGATGGCGCTGTCCCTGACGATTTGTGCCCGCAGCGTGAGGGCGCAGCAGCTGACGAGGAGCAGTGCGACCACTCGGCAGCCGGAGAGGGGGGCACGACAAATCGTCTCATCGTGCATCAACGTTTCTTTAGTGGCTCCGTGTAGATCCATTTCCGCCCAGACCGCTTCTTGCTTGTCTTGGCGTTTGTTGTCTCGGATGAGGCGCTCTTCGTGTCCTTCACGGTCGTTGAGCTTTTCGTGCTTCTTGTGCTCGTCCTGGCTTTCTCTTGGGCCTTGGACGTATCGGCCTCCTTGCTGTTGCGGGTGTGCGTGTCCTTCGTCTTCACCTTCTTCTTCTTGTCCTGCTCGGGCATGACGAGGCGCTTGTCCGGCTGGCTGTAGAGGGTGTGGCCGTCGGCGAAGCCTATCACGTGTCCCTCGCTGTTGAGTCTCAGCTTCTGCACGGCTTGCCCTCGTGTGTGGTCCGTCGTCTGTGCGGCTTCGCTCTCGTTGCCGCAGCGGTCCATGGCAGTGACGGCGAAGTAGTAGCCGACGGCGGCCAGGCGGTTGTAGCGGAAACAAGGCTCGTTGAGGGCCGTGGCTACGAGGTGCTTGGCCTGGCTGACGTCGACGGGCCACTCGCGTGAGGCGTAGACATTGTATCGCAGGCCTCCGCCGCCGTTGTCACGTGCAGGCTGCCACGACAGTTCCTCCGTGCGGTCGTCGACGAGGTTCAGGGCGAAGCCTGACGGAGCGCTCGGCGCTTCATCGTCGAGCCATGTGCAGGCTGGCGTCAACGCCGGGAAAGCGTAGAAGTCGTCGTGGAGAAACGTGTAGAGCCCCTTGGTGTCGTCCGTGAGGAAGCGCGAGCGGAAGTAGGCCTGGCCGTTCAGACCCTGGGCACGTAGGTAGTACAGCTGCCGGCGTATCACGTCGAGCGACCAGTCCTTCTCCTGAGGATGCAGGAAGTAGATGCCCAGCCCCGGTGCCACCTGACGTCCGGCGCTCTGCTCCTGCCAGTCGGCAGCGAAGGGGTAGAAGTGGTCGCCGTCGAAGTACATCATGGGGAATAGAATGTCGTGGCAACCGCTCTGCAGCCATCCCTCGGCATCCTGGTGCACCGCATCGCGGGCGTTCCAGCCCCGTGAGCTGTAGCGGCTCAGGTCGGCATATTTGCCTACGGGCGAACTGCTGACGCGCACCCAGGGCTTCAGCGCGTGTACGTCCTCGTAGATGCGCCTGACGATACGCGTCATGTTCTCCCGGCGCCAGACGGCTTTCGTACGGCCGCCGCCATAGCGCTTGTACGATGCGGCATCGTCGAACTTAGCCGCCCCCTCTGGGTAGCGGATATAGTCGAAGTGAATCCCGTCGACGTCATAGCGGCTGACGATCTCGCGGCAGAGCGCCACCAGATAGTCGGCCGTGCCGGGCAGACCCGGGTCCAGGTAGTACATATCATTGTGCTTCACGCAGAGCTCAGGGTGTGTCCTGAGCACGCTCTTCCTGCCCATCTGTCGGGCTACGGCTTGCTTGAAGCAGGGTATGGCGACGAACCAGGCGTGCAGCTCCATGCCCCTCCGGTGCGCCTCGTCGATGGCGAAGGCCAGCGGGTCGTAGCCTGGCGACTGGTCGAAGGACCCCGTCAGTGCCACGTCCCACGGCTCGATGGCCGAGGGATAGATAACGCTGCCGCGCACGCGCACCTGCAGCAGCATCGTGTTGATGTTCACGGCCTTCAGCTGGTCGAGTATGCGGCACAGCTCCTGCTGCTGCCGCTGACGCCCGTCGGCCGACGTGGCTTTCGTGCGGGGCCAGTCCAGGCCGTTCAGCGTGGTCAGCCACACGGCACGCGTCTCGCGCTTCGGCGCCTGCGAACCGCTGAAGATAACCGCTGAGCCGCTCTGAGGCAGCGCGCCATGGTCTGCCCTCAACCGCAGGGGCAGTACGAAGAGTAGAAACAGAAATATATAATAAGGTGAAGATTTCATGCCGTAAGCTTACTTTTGGCCACAAAGATAAGCATTATTTGTGACTTTCCGTGATGCATTTAGTTTTTTTATCATTTCCGAAGCTATACCTTTTGCCCTCTCAAGGCCTGAAAAATTGACAAATCGCAAGTATTTTGCCACTTTTGCTAAACTTTCTTTAAGAAAATGCATGTAGTTTGTGATAATTTGCTTAACTTTGCCCCCGAATTCAGTGATAACTTAATCATCAACCCCCAAACAACACAATTATGGACGCAAAATTAGTCTTGGAAGACCTGAAGCGCCGTTTCCCCGGTGAACCGGAGTATCATCAGGCTGTCGAAGAGGTGCTCGGCACCATCGAAGAAGAGTACAACAAGCACCCCGAGTTCGACAAGGTCAACCTCATCGAACGCCTCTGCATCCCTGATCGCGTGTACCAGTTCCGCGTCACGTGGACCGACGACAAGGGCAATATCCGCACCAATATGGGCTATCGTGTGCAGCACAACAACGCCATTGGCCCCTACAAGGGTGGTATCCGTTTCCACCAGAGCGTGAACTTGGGCATCCTCAAGTTCCTGGCCTTCGAGCAGACTTTCAAGAACGCGCTCACCACGCTGCCTATGGGCGGCGGCAAGGGAGGCTCCGACTTCTCGCCCCGCGGCAAGTCCAACGCTGAGGTCATGCGCTTCTGCCAGGCCTTCATGCTCGAGCTCACCCGTCATATCGGCCCCGACGTCGACGTGCCCGCCGGCGATATCGGCGTTGGCGGACGTGAGGTAGGCTATATGTTCGGTATGTACAAGAAGCTGACGCGTGAGTTCAGCGGCGTGCTGACCGGCAAGGGCCTGGAGTTCGGCGGTTCGCTGATCCGTCCCGAGGCCACAGGCTACGGCAATGTCTATTTCCTCCGTGCCATGCTGCGCACCAAGGGCGACACCATCGAGGGTAAGAAAGTCCTCATCTCGGGTGCTGGCAACGTGGCTCAGTACTGCGCCGAGAAGGTCCTCCAGCTCGGCGGCAAGGTCATGACCATGAGCGACAGCGACGGCTACATCTACGACCCCGACGGCATCGACCGCGAGAAGCTCGACTACATCATGGAGCTGAAGAACGTCTACCGCGGCCGCATCCGCGAGTATGTCGAGCAGTACCCCTCGGCCAAGTACGTCGGCGACGGCGCCAAGCCCTGGTTTGAGAAGGCCGACATCGCCTGCCCCTGCGCCACGCAGAACGAGCTCAACGAGGAAGCTGCCAAGGCCCTCGTGGCCAACGGCTGCATCGCCGTGGCCGAGGGTGCCAACATGCCCTCCACGCCCGGAGCCATCAAGGTGTTCCAGGACGCCAAGATCCTCTACTCGCCCGGTAAGGCTAGCAATGCCGGTGGCGTCAGCGTCAGTGGCCTCGAGATGTCTCAGAACAGCGAGCGTCTCAGCTGGAGCGCCGAGGAGGTCGACAACAAGCTCCTCTGGATCATGGAGAACATCCATGAGAACTGCGTCAAGTACGGCACCGAGCCCGACGGATACGTCAACTACGTCAAGGGCGCCAACGTCGCCGGCTTCATGAAGGTTGCCAAGGCCATGATGGCCCAAGGCATCGTCTGATGCCGCCAGAACCCTTTAACAATAAACCCATCAGGGGGCTGTGTCCGCAGACACAGCCCCCTGATTATTTGTTGATAACTATTGGTGTCCGCTAAAACTTTTTACCCCATACCACAAAAAGGTCGGAATCCAAGCGAGGATTCCGACCTTTTTGAACTGTTAGATTGATGACCGATCTGGGTTTAAGTTCATAAAGGGTCAGTAAGTGCCAGCGAAGCACAGCACACTAATTATTT
>CAMOSA010000016.1 GCA_946624335.1 uncultured Prevotellaceae bacterium | reverse complement strand
CGTCTTGACAGGTGACCGTCCTCCCCAGAAGGGGGAGCGGAGAGGGGGTCTGTGGTTTGCGGTGGGTGGGTCTGTGGTTTGCGGAGAGGGGGTCTGTAGCAGGGGTCAGTCCTTCCATCAGTGCGCCTCGAGCCAGTTGGCGCCCCATCCGGCGTCGGCGATGAGGGGAACGTGCATGGTGATGGCGCCTTGCATCTCATCGATGACGATGCGTTCGACACGGTCGCGCTCTTCGGGAAGGACGCTGAAGTTGAGTTCGTCGTGCACCTGTAGAATCATCTTTGAACGGATGCCTTCCTCGGCAAAACGACGATGGATGCGCACCATAGCAACCTTGATGATGTCGGCAGCAGAGCCTTGGATGGGAGAGTTGATGGCGTTGCGCTCGGCAAAGCCGCGCACGGTGGCATTGGCCGAGTTGATGTCACGCAGATAACAGCGCCGACCGAGTATCGTCTCGGTGTAGCCATGCTGGCGGGCACGGTCTATGCTCTCCTGCATGAAAGCGTGAACACGGGGATAGGTGTCGAAATAGTTGTCGATGAGCTGCTTCGCCTCGCTACGGCTGATGCCCAGTCGCTCCGTGAGGCCGAAAGCCGTGATGCCATAGATGATGCCGAAATTAGCCGTCTTGGCACGTCCGCGTTCCTCGCGGGTGACGTCTTCGATGCTCTTATGGAAGATCTTGGCCGCCGTGGCAGCATGAATATCATGGCCGAGACGGAAATCCTCAATCAGCCCTTCATCACCACTGAGATGGGCCATGATACGCAGTTCCACCTGTGAATAGTCGGCCGAGAAAAACAGTTGTCCGGGCTCAGGCACAAAGGCCTTGCGTATCTCCTTGCCGTCGGCGGTGCGGACGGGTATGTTCTGCAGATTAGGGTTGGAGCTGGAGAGACGCCCCGTGGCAGCTACGGTCTGATTGAAACTGGTGTGGATATGTCCGGTGCGGGGATTGACCAGACGCGGCAGCGCATCGAGATAGGTGCTGATGAGTTTCTGCTTGCCACGGTACTCTAAGATGCGGTCGACGATAGGATGCTTGGAGCGTATGCGCTGCAGCACCTCCTCGTTGGTGGAGTAGGCTCCGGTCTTTGTCTTCTTGGCATTAGGCATCAAGTGGAGGCGGTCAAAGAGCACCTCGCCGACCTGCTTGGGCGACCCTATGTTGAACTCGGTGCCGGCCAAGGCATAGATCTCCTGCTCGTCCTTGAGGAGCTCGGCAGTAAGCAGTTCACTGGCCTGACGCAGGGCATCGCTGTCGAGCCGCACACCGGTGAGCTCCATATCGGCAAGCACGGGCATGAGGGGCATCTCGACGTCCTCGAAGAGACGGCGGCAACCCTCGGCCTCGAGCATAGGCTCGAAGACGTGCTTCAGACGCAACGTGATGTCGGCATCCTCGGCAGCGTAGGGGCAGACATCCTCGACGGGCACTTCGCGCATCGTCTTCTGCTGCTTACCACGTTCGCGGGGGCCGATGAGCGTGTCGATGTGTATCGTCTTGTAATGGAGATAGGCCTCAGCGAGATAGTCCATGCCATGGCGCATCTCAGGCTGCAGAAGGTAGTGCGCTATCATCGTGTCCCACATGGGAGCGACCAGACGTATGCCGTAGCAGGCAAGAACTTCGAGGTCGTACTTGAGGTTCTGTCCCACCTTGAGGATGGACGGGCTCTCGTAAAGCGGGCGGAAGGTCTCGAGGACGACCATCGCCTGGTCACGGTCGGCGGGCACCGGAACGTAGTAGGCTTCACCCTCTGTGATGGCGAAACTGAGTCCGACGAGCTCCGCATCAATGGCCTCGGTAGAGGTCGTCTCAGTGTCGATGCTCACCTCGGTGGCGGCGAGTAATATATTTATAAGGTTCGCGCGCGAGGAATCATCATTGACAAGGTGATAAGTTGCATGCCCGTCGGCATAGGTGGCGAACGGTGCCGCCTCATCGACGTTGACCGTTGCCGAAGCCGGATCTGGCACAGCAGAAGCAATCTGCCCAGAGGCTGGGCTGTCGAACAGGTCGAGCTGCCCCCCAGTAGGCGCTGGCTGTTGCCCTTTTGCCACCGTAGCGGATGGGAAGAGCATCTGCTGCTGAGCTTGTTCCCCGAACTTGCGGTTGACGAGGCTGCGCATCTCGAGGGCTGTGAAGCGCGAGATGAGGGCATCGCGGTCTGCCTCGCGGTAGGCGAGGGCGTCGAGATCGAGGGTGACAGGCACGTCAGTGACGATCTTAGCGAGCCATCGTGAGAGGGTGATCTGCTCTCGGCTGCTCTCGACACGCTCACGGAGCTTGCCTTTGAGCTGATCTGTGTGCTCCAGCAGCGCCTCGACACTGCCGAACTGGCGGATGAGCGACGAGGCCGTCTTCTCGCCGACGCCGGGACAGCCGGGGATATTGTCGGAAGCATCGCCCATGAGGCCAAGGATGTCGACGACTTGGGCTGGGCGTTCTATGCCCCACTTGGCACAAACCTCTGCCGGCCCGAGGATGTCGAAACCAGATCCCATGTTCTTGGGCTTATACATCGAGACGTGGGCCGACACGAGCTGGCCGTAGTCCTTGTCGGGCGTCATCATATAGGTCTCGATGCCGGCAGCCTCGGCCTGTGCAGCGAGCGTGCCTATGACGTCATCGGCCTCATAGCCTTCCACTTCGAGCACAGGGATATGATAGTCAGCAAGGATCTCTTTGATGATCGGCACACCAAAACGAATCGCTTCGGGCGTCTCCTCGCGCTGCGCTTTGTAGGGAGCATAGGCTTTGTGACGGAAGGTGCCGCCATGAGGGTCAAAAGCCACGCCGATGTGTGTCGGCCGTTCTTTCGTGAGGACTTCCTCAAGGGTGTTGAAGAAGCCGAAGACGGCTGAGACATTCTCGCCACGGCTGTTGATGCGAGGATTCTTGATAAGGCCGTAGTAAGCTCTGTAGATCAGGGCGTAAGCGTCAAGGAGAAAGAGTGTCATAGGACAGAAGTAGGTAGTTTGCGAATAAGTGTTATGCCGTCGCGTAACGGGAGGATGACACGCTCGACGGAAGGGTCGGAAGCGACGAGGTCATTGAAGGCCAGGATGCCCTGCGTCTGAGCCTCTTTGCCGTTGTGGGGCGAATGATCCATACCATCGTCGACAACATGACCGTCCCACAACGTATTATCAGCCAAAATGTATCCGCCAGGGCGGACGTGCTGAAAGACGGCATGGTAGTAGTCGACGTATTGCCGCTTATCGGCATCGATGAAAACGAGGTCGAAAGAGCGCGGTTCGCCCTCCGGGGTGGTGAGGATAGGACTCTTGGACTCGGTCAGGATGGCTATGGCATCACCGATGTGTAGCCTGATCTTGTCAGCCCAAGGTGAGCCTTCCAGCCACGGACGCGTAAAGTCCTCCTGCTCGTCGTTGATTTCTATGGTGTGGATGACGGCTCCCGGCTCCAGTGCGCTGGCGATACACAGGGTGCTGTAGCCCGAGTACGTGCCGATCTCCAGCACACGGTGGGGCTGGATCATGTGAGTCAGCATCGACAGCAGGCGTCCCTGCAGGTGACCACTGGCCATGCGGGGATAGTTCAAGTGCAGATGCGTAGCACGCCAGAGCCGATGCAAGTAGTCTGGTTCCGGGTCGATGTGGGCAAGGATATAGTCGTCAAGAGACATTTATTAATGGATAATGGACAATGGACGATGGACAATGGACGATGGACGATGGACAATGGACGATGGACGATGGATAATGGATAATGGATAATGGACGATGAGCTAACGCTATCCTTTATCTATCATTATCTGCCAAAAGCGCTTCCACGGCCAGACGGTAGCTGTCAAGGCCGAAGCCACAGATGACTCCTCGGCAGGCAGCACTGATGAGGCTGTGGTGGCGGAACTCCTCACGCTGATGAACATTGGAAATATGAACTTCGACGGCAGGCGCCGACACGGCACGCAAGGCATCGTGGAGGGCCACGCTGGTGTGGGTGTAAGCTCCGGCATTAATGACGATGCCGTCGGCCTCGAAACCACAGGCATGGATGCAGTCGATGAGGTCGCCTTCATGATTACTCTGGTAGTAGTCCAGCTTCACCTCGGGATAGCGGCTGCGCAGTACCTCGAGGTATTCGTCGAAAGAGCGCGAGCCGTAGATGCCTGGCTCGCGACGGCCCAGCAAATTCAAATTAGGGCCGTTGATGATCTGAATTGTCTTCATGTGCAGAGGGCGAAGAAAGGATATCGATGGTGTGAATACTAAAGGTTACGTTGTACGACATAATCGAGGTATTGCCGTAAAGCCTCTGCCACCTCAGGATTGCTCAGGTGATCGAGGAGCACGACGGCATCCTCACGGAAGCGGAGCATCTGTGCTTCGGCAAGCTGCACCCCGCCGTGCTGAATGGTAAAGTCCACCAACTCCTGTATCTCCAGGCGCGAAGCCTCATGGGCCCGCACCTTGAGAGCAAGGCGCCGATAGTAATCCTCGCAGCCGTCAAGGACATATAGTATAGGTAAGGTGAGCTTACCCTCCTGCAGGTCATTGCCCTTGGGCTTGCCTACGTTGAGGCTCTCATCAAAATCAAAGATATCGTCGCGCAGCTGGAAACACAACCCGACGAGATGGCCGAAGCGCTCGAGGATCGAGGCGGTCTGCTCGTCGCCGCCAGCGAGGCGTGCGCCGAGGTAGGCACAGGTGGAGAAGAGGGCGGCCGTCTTCTTTGAGATAACATCAAAGTAAGCATCACGGCTGAAGGTGCTACGCTGAATATTTGCCAACTGCAACAGTTCACCGTCTGCCAACGTCTGTCCGAGCCAGGCCATGCGTTGAACGGCCTCTATACTGTTTGTGCTGGCCACCTCAGCCAAGGCTTTTGACGTGATAAAGTCACCGACGAGCACAGCCGCCTTATTGTCGAAGAGCGCATTGACGGAGCGTTGTCCACGCCGCATATCGCTCTCGTCAACGACGTCGTCGTGGACGAGGCTGGCCGTGTGAAGCATCTCAAGACCCGCCGCAGCATGAAGGACGGCCTCCGACACCTGACCGACCTCGCGTGCACAGAGCAACACCAGCGTCGGACGCATCATCTTGCCCAGCTTTCGCGTCAGATGTTCGAGCGCAGCCGACAGGAGCTGATTGTCGGACTGCAACGCAGAGCGAAAGTGTATTTTGTAGCTTTCGAGCTCTGTATAGATAGGTTTACGTATGGATTCTAACATATTTGGCCACAAAGATAGTGAGTTTTTTGCAAACTGCGTGCTCTGTTTGCAAAAAACTCACTATCTTTGTCAACGAAATGAGCACAATCATCTATCCTTCGCCCATCTTCGGGCCCGTACACAGCCGCCGTCTCGGCGTGTCGCTCGGCATCAACCTGCTGCCTGGCGACGGGAAAATATGCACGTTCGATTGTATCTACTGCGAGTGTGGCCTCAACAGCGTCCACCGTCCGCACGCCAAGATGCCAAGCCGCGACGCAGTGCGTGAGGCCTTGGAGGCCCGTCTGCAGTTGATGGCAGCCGAGGGGCCACGCCCCGACGTCCTGACCTTTGCCGGCAACGGCGAACCGACGACCCATCCACAGTTTGCCGCCATCATCGATGACACCATCGCCTTGCGCAACAGGTATTTCCCTCAAGCCCGCATCAGCGTACTCTCCAACGCCACGCAAGTCGTACGACCAGAGGTGCACGATGCCCTGCTGCGCGTTGACAATAACATCCAGAAGCTGGACACCGTCGATCTGGATTTTATCCGACGCGTAGACCGCCCCACGGGTCACTACGACCTGGAGGCTATCATCGACCGTCTGGCCGCCTTCGAAGGTCATGTCATCATCCAGACCATGTTCCTCGGCGGGCACGATGACGAGGGTGTCGACGTCAGCAACACGGCAGCATCATTCGTCAATCCCTGGCTGAAGGCACTCGAACGGATAGGGCCGTCGAAGGTGATGATTTATACGATTGACCGTGAGACACCCGTAGCCACCCTCAGGAAAGCAACGCCCGCAGCGTTAGACGGTATTGCCGAACGGGTGCGGACGCTGGGATTGGAGTGCTCGGTGGCCTACTAAGCCATTAAGGTCTTAGGGTAGGGTTGCCTGGCACAGTCGGGGCACACCCCTTTGACAAGGAAATTGACCCCTTCGGCTTCAAAGCCTTCAGGCATCGGCAGGTGAGGTACATGAAGGCTGTGGAAGCAGAAGGTACGCTGGCATAGGCGACAGTAGAAATGGACGTGTTGATCGTCGAGCGTACAGTCATCGTCTCCCTCGCAGGCCTCGTAGCGAGCAACGCCCGTGCCGTCCTCGATAGCGTGAATGAGATGATTGGCGAGGAAGAGGGTCAGCGTGCGAAATATGGTCGAACGGTCCACCGTGTCGAGTTCATCGTCGAGTTCACGCAGCGACAACGGATGACGATGTTCCGCCAAGACACGATAGACGAGCAGGCGCGTAGAAGTCGGCTTGACGCCGCGCGCCTCCAGTCGTGATAGATACTCCTCTGTCTTCATACACACTGCGGTCAATAGTGAAAACTGGACCCGCCGAGGAATTCGCGCAGCAGCGATACGGGCGGAATCTGCTTGTCGGCAATCGGCTCGAAGAAACCCACGAGCTGCCTGAGACGGAAGGCCTCGGCATACTCAGGTGCGCTGTCTGGCACTTGTTCGAGCAGCGGCAGCACGAAACCGCGCAGCACGGCCAGCTCGTAGAGCAGGGCGCTGTTGATCATCGTGTCGCAATTCTCTTGATAGGGGAAAATCCATTTCTCCTCGCCGGCACGTACACTGGGCCAGCGGCGGATCGTATCTGTCGCCGAATAACCCCGAAACTTATAGTCACGTATGATACGGCGCAGCAGACGGTTGTCCGACGTCGAGATGCGCCGTTGTTCGTCGAGCTGAATAGTGGTCAGGGCTGAGACGTAAAGCTGATACTTGACGGACCGCGGTATCTGAGGTGTCAGCTGCGGATTCAGGGCGTGGATCCCTTCGATGATCAGGACATCCTGCTCGCCGAGCGCCATCACCTTTCCGCTGTTCTCGCGACTCCCAGTTTGGAAATTGTACTTCGGCAGTTCTACACTGCCCCCTGAGAGTAGCGTCTGAAGCTGCTCGTTGAAGAAGGGCACATCGAGGGCCTGCAGACATTCGAAATCATACTCCCCGTTGGCGTCACGAGGCGTGTCGTCACGGTCGACGAAATAGTCGTCCATGGAGATAAGGTGAGGACGCTGCCCGATGGCAGCCAGCTGCACGGCCAGACGTTTGCTGGTCGTCGTCTTGCCGCTGCTGCTTGGGCCTGCCAGCAGCACGATGCGACTGCCACGCTCCTTCACGCGGTCTGCGACAGCTGCAATCTTTCGTTCCTGAATGGCCTCGGAGACATTTATGATATCAGTGGCCAGACCTGCACGCACAGCAGTATTGAGGTCAGCGACGGTACGCAGGCCTACGATCTGCTGCCAGCGGCGCAGTTCCTCTTGTACGGCTTGAAGTTTTTTCATCTATACTAATATTATGCATGATTAAATTCAGTCCTCTGCGATGAGGCGCAACATCTTAGTCAGCTCTTCCATCCCCTCAGAAGCTCCTTTCATGATATGCCGATAGCGGTGTCCGGAGCTCCACGGCACATCCTTCGGGTCGATGAGATAGACGGGAGTACGGTCGGGCACGAACTGGACCAGGCCGGCTGCCGGATAGACATTCAGGCTGGTGCCGATGACAACGAAGATATCAGCCTGAGAGGCTATAGCTGCGGCACGCTCAATCTCGGGAACAGCCTCGCCGAACCACACGATGAACGGTCTGAGCTGACTACCGTCGCGAGCCTTGTCACCGAGGTGAATGTCCATGTGTTCAGCGTCCAAAGTGACTATTTGAGAGGGATCGTTAGGGCGCAGCGTCGAGGTCGCTTTCATCAGCTCGCCATGCAGATGAATCACCTTAGTCGATCCGGCACGTTCGTGCAGGTCATCGACATTCTGGGTGATGACTGTCACGTCGAAGAACTTTTCGAGCTCGGCCACCAGCTCATGACCACGGCACGGACGTACAGCCGGAAGCTGACGCCGTCGCTCATTGTAGAAATCCAAGACGAGGCGAGGATTGCGCTCGTAGCCCTCTATGGTGGCCACATCTTCAACACGGTGCTGTTCCCAAAGTCCGCCGGAATCACGGAAGGTGCTGATGCCGCTCTCGGCGGACATGCCAGCGCCAGATAAAATAACCACTTTTTTCATTCTTTTTGACTTTCAACGCAGCAAAAGTAACGAAAAAGACGGTCGTGAGCAAAATAAGTAGATAAAAAAACTAAAAAAAACAACTTTATAGGCGAAAGATAAAAGAAAAGCAGTACCTTTGCGCGCGAAAAGTGCGCCTCAGGCGACTCTTCATTATATAAATAAGGTATAAAAGCAAAACGAGAATGAATAAAATCAGCTACGCACTGGGCCTTGGTATCGGTCAACAGCTCAAGAGTATGGGCATCGAGGATTTCAGCGTTCAGGATTTCACACAAAGCATCTGCGATGTGCTCTCTGGCAACGAGCCTGCCATCTCACACCGCGAGGCTCAGGCCTTGCTCAACGAATATTTCGACAAGCAGGCTCGCCGTCAGGCTGAGAGCGCCATAGCCGAGGGTAAGGCATTCCTCGAGGCCAACGCCAAAAAGGAAGGTGTCGTCACGACGAAGAGCGGCCTGCAGTACCAAGTGCTCACCGAGGGCACAGGCCGTAGTCCGAAAGCCACCGACAAAGTGCGCTGCCACTACGAAGGCACACTCATCGACGGCAGCGTCTTCGACAGTAGCTATCAACGCGGCGAGCCGGCAGACTTCCCGCTGGACGGCGTCATCCCCGGTTGGACGGAAGGCGTACAGTTGATGAAAGAAGGTGCTAAATACCGCTTCTTCATCCCCTACCTCCTCGGCTACGGCGAACGCGGTGCAGGTAGTTCTATCCCGCCCTACGCCACCCTTATCTTCGACGTAGAACTTGTCAAGGTATTGTAAACAGACAATTTAACCCTAATAAACAAAAACAAAAAGCAAAATGAAAAAGATTACATTCTTTCTCGCAGTGGTCCTGGCAGCTGTCATGACCTCCTGCAACCAGTCGGCTCCCACCACAAGCCTCAAGACTGACATCGACACGCTCAGCTACGCAATCGGCATGAGCCAGACTCAGGGTCTGAAGGAATACCTCAGTGCTCGCATGGGCGTTGACACTACACTCGTCGACGAATTCCTCAAGGGTTTCTATGAGAGCGTTAATGCAAGCGACAACAAGAAGAAGACCGCTTACTATGCCGGTATTCAGATTGGCCAGCAGGTCAGCCAGGGCATGGTCGAGAACATCAACCGCATGATCTATGGCGAAGACAGCACGCAGACCATCAACAAGAACAACGTCTACGCTGGCTTTATGGCTGCCGTAGCAGGTAATTTTGACATCATGAGCCTCGACTCTGCCACCTCCTACGTGCAGACCAATATGGAGACCATCCAGAACAAGGCCAAGGAGAAGGCTTACGCTGAGAACAAAGCTGCCGGTGAGAAATTCATGGCTGAAGTAGCCAAGAAGGCCGGCATCAAGGAGCTCGGCAACGGTGTCTACTACGAGGTCCTGACCGAGGGTAAGGGCGAGGTAGCCGCTGACACCGCACGTGTCAAGGTTCATTACGAAGGAACACTCATCGACGGCACTGTCTTCGACGGCAATATGGACGGTGAGCCCGCAGTATTCGGCGCCAGCCAGGTCATCCCCGGCTTCAAGGCCGCTCTGACCACGATGCCTGTCGGTTCCAAGTGGAAGGTTTACATTCCCCAGGATCAGGCTTACGGTCCGCAGGACATGGGCAACATCAAGCCCTTCAGCGCCCTCATCTTCACCATCGATCTGCTTAGCATCGAGAAGTAAGCGATGAAAGGACTCAAATTTCTAACGCTCGCACTCGCCCTACTCGTATGCGTCAGCACCGACGCCGCCCGTAAGACGAAGAAGAGCAAGAAAGCCGTCGAGGTCGAGAAGGTCGATACCGTCAGCATGTCTGATTTCAGCTATGCATACGGTATCGTCCAGACCAACGGCCTGATGAACTATCTCGTTCAGCGGCTGGGCGTCGATACCGCCTATGTCAGCTACTTCCTCAGCGGTTTCGACGATCCTACCATCGACGAGCAGACGAAGCAGATGAAGGCTTTCACTGCAGGCAAGGATATCCGCCAGCAGGTAGAAAACCAGATTATCGCACAAGTTAATCGCCAGCTCAATGATAGCGTCGACCTCCTCGACAAGGAGCGCTTCGTGCAAGGCTTCCGGGCGGCCATCGCCGGCAATGCCACGCTGACCACCGATAGTGCACAAGCCATCGCCTCCAAGCAGATTGACTACTACACGAAGGTCCGTATGGAGGCCAAGTATGGCCAAAACCGCCTCGAAGGTGAGGAGTTCCTCAAGGCCAACGCCAAGAAAGACAGCGTCGTCACGACGAAGAGCGGTCTGCAGTACAAGATCCTCACGGCTGGCAACGGCCCTGTGCCTACCGCAACGCAGAAGGTGAAGGTCAACTACGAAGGACGCCTCATCAATGGCACCGTCTTCGACAGCAGCTACAAGCGCAAGCAGCCCGCCACTTTCGCATGCAACCAGGTCATCAAAGGATGGACAGAGGCTTTGACGATGATGCCCGTTGGTTCTAAATGGGAACTATACATCCCGCAGGAGCTGGCTTACGGTGCTCGCGAAGCAGGCAAGATTCCTCCCTTCTCCACACTCATCTTTACCGTTGAATTAATGGAGATCGTCGAGTAAACGAAAGCCTATAATCTACAAAAAGACACCAAAATTACCCTTTGGTGTCTTTTTTTTAATAAAAAAGATGGCCGGTTGAGACTTTTTGCTTAATTTTGCCAACAAAAAGTAACAAAAACATTGACATCATGGAGAAAATCGACAGCCTCGACAAGAAAATACTGGAGATTATCACCCGCAACGCCCGAATTCCATTCAAGGACGTGGCTGCCGAGTGTGGCGTCTCACGTGCCGCCATCCACCAGCGGGTTCAACGCCTCGTCGATATCGGTGTCATCGTCGGTTCAGGCTATCACGTCAGCGCGCAAAGCCTTGGCTATAACACCTGCACTTACGTCGGCATCACCCTTGAGCGCGGTTCCATGTACAAGCGCGTCGTCAGCGAGTTCGAGAAGATTCCTGAGATCGTGGAGTGCCATTTCACAACCGGTCCCTACACGATGCTCGTCAAACTCTATGCCCGCGACAACGCCCACTTGATGGAACTGCTGAACAACCGTCTGCAGGAGATCGAAGGCGTGATCTCTACCGAAACGCTCATCTCGCTCAAGCAGAGCATCAAGAAAGAAGTACCCATCGGGCTCTCAGAGAGCGATATAGCGGCCATCAAAGCCCTCACCTCTAAAAAGGCGGGCCTCGCTGTTGACCCCGCTGAGGACTAATCAGGCCCCACAGAGCCTTGGCTCCGCCACTGGCATGTTCACCACCTTCAGCACGCCCATCCCGCTTCCTCCACTCCTCCCCTACCCTCCCCGCTCATCCCTCCCGTTATCTCCATTCTATCCCTCCCGTTATCTCCATCCCATCCCTCACCCGAGGCTCTAACCTTTTCTGCAGGCCGCGGCTTTGTCGCGGCGTCACTTCATGAACTTCGACTGGAAATCCACATACACTACCTTCCATGCCAGCTTCCCCGGAAGCCGGCGCACTCCCCTCATCGGCATCACAGGTAACTTTGGTGACAAAGGCTGCGAGCTCGCCGAGGGCTATTTCGAGAGCGTGCTCCGCGCCGGAGGCACGCCCGTCATACTGCCCCCGACCACAGACCCAAATGCCATCGTGTCGATGCTAGGCACCGTCGACGCCCTGCTGCTCTCCGGCGGTGCAGACCTCAATCCGCTCTACGTCGGCGAAGAACCAATCCCAGCCTTGGGACATATTAATCCACGTCGCGACAGCTTCGAACTTCTGCTCATACGTCTGGCTTACGACCGTCAGATACCCATGCTCGGCATCTGCCGGGGCATACAGATGCTCAGCGCAGCACTTGACGGCACGCTCTGGCAAGACCTAAGCAGCGCTTTCGCCCTTACAGCCGGCGATGTGCCGGCTGCAACTGAACCGTCCGGCGACACTTCCGCAACGTCGTCAGCAACAGTTCCCCACTTCAACCCACCCTTGCTCAAGCACGACCAGTCGCTTGACCGTGCTGTAGCATCTCATTCGGTGTCGATTGCAGAAGGTTCTCTGCTTCACTCCCTTCTGGGTACTACTTCGCTCGCCGTCAATTCCTTCCATCATCAGGCCGTCCGCACTCCCGGACCTCATCTACGCGTCACAGCTACGGCGCCAGATGGTGTCATCGAGGCTATTGAATCCTCTGAGCACAAGAGCATTCTAGGCGTGCAATGGCATCCGGAGTGCTTTTGCCTCTCTGGCGACCAGACGATGGCGCCCATATTCCAGTGGCTGGTGCACGAAGCGGCAGAATACCGCGAGGCACGACGTCTCCACGAGCGCATCCTCACCCTCGACAGCCACTGTGACACGCCGATGTTCTTCGACCAAGGCATCCACTTTGAACAACGTGATCCGCGCATCCTTGTCGACCTGCATAAGATGGACGAGGGCGGGCTCGACGCCAGCATTATGGTGGCCTATATACCACAAGGTGAACGCACGCCCGAAGGCAATGCCCAGGCCACGGCCTACGCTGAAAGCCAGTTGCAACGCGTCATCCAAATGGTCGACACAATCCGGCAGCACAACGAAGCCGACCACAACGACCGCCCCAGCGTCCTCGAGATTGCACACACACCCGATGACCTCTATCGCCTGAAGGCACAAGGCACCAAAGCCATCATGCTCGGCATCGAGAACGGCTACGCCATAGGCCATAATGCTGATCTCATCGAGCATTTCGCCGATATGGGCATTGTCTATCTCACGCTCTGTCACAACGGCAACAACGACATCTGCGGCTCGGCACGTCCCCGAGCCGGAGAACCCCTCATGGGTCTCACGGATTTCGGCGCCGACGTCATTCGCCGGATGAACAGCCGCGGCGTTATGGTGGACCTCTCACACGCCAGCGAACAGAGCTTTTATGATGCTATCGATGTCAGCCAGACGCCCATCGTGTGCTCCCACTCCTCAGCGCGCAGTCTTTGCGACCACCCCCGCAACCTCACCGACGCTCAGCTGCGCACCCTGGCCGCTCACGGCGGCGTGGCACAAGTCACGTTCTACGGAGGTTTCCTGCGCACCGACGGTCAGGCCACGATACGCGATGCCATAGCCCATCTTAACCACATGATAGATATCATGGGCATCGACCACGTCGGCATCGGCACGGACTTCGACGGTGATGGTGGCGTTCCCGGCCTCGCTTCGGCATCCGAGCTGATTAACTTCACTCGTCGACTGCTGCGGCAGCGCTACAGCGAAGATGACCTGCGGCTCATCTGGGGCGGCAACTTCCTGCGCGTGATGCGCCAGGTGCAGAAGATGAACGCCTGATTTCAAGAAAAACAGATACTTCGGACATACTAATGAAACGCTTCCTACGATACTGCTTAATAGCTGGCTGCACCTACTGCAGCCTGACAACGACCCTCACGGTTCTCCCCTCATGCACGGGCAACAGCCGTCAGGCTACCGCCGCAGACACCATCGCCTTGGCCGCAGCACCCGCCTTCGCGGCCGACTCAGCCATGGCTTATGTCGAGGCACAATGTGCTTTCGGCCCTCGCGTGCCAGGCTCGGCCGCCCACAAGGCGTGCGGCGACTGGTTGGTAACCAAATTCCAGAGCTTCGGTGCACAAGTTATCGAACAGCACACCACCGTACAGGGCTACGACGGCCAGCCCATACCCTGTCGCAATATCCAGGCACGCGTCAACGCCGATGCCTCCGACCGGATACTCATCACCGCACACTGGGACAGCCGTGCATGGGCTGACAACGACGCCGACGCCACCAACCATCGCACCCCCGTCATCGCCGCCAACGACGGCGCATCGGGCGTTGCCGTCATGCTGGAAATGGCGCGCCTCATCCAAGCTACAGGCCTCAGCTACGGTGTCGACTTCGTATGCTTCGACGCCGAAGACCAAGGCACTCCACAATGGGCCGATGACGCTGCCGAGGAGACCGACACCGAGACAGGCTTCTGGTGTCTCGGCTCTAAGTACTGGGCTGAACAGGCCTACGCCGTCGGCTACCGCGCACGCTACGCCATCAACCTTGACATGGTGGGCGGTCGCGACAGCCGTTTCCTCATGGAAGGCTATTCACGCCACTATGCCCACACCCTCGTAAATATGCTCTGGCAGATCGCCGGGCAGCTCGGCTACGGGCAGCTCTTCCCCCTGCGCAACGGAGGCTACGTCACTGATGACCATGTCCCCGTCAACCAGACGGCAGCCATCCCCGCCATCGACATCATACCCAGTGTCGACAGCCCACGCTCCGGATTCGGTGAGACGTGGCATACCATAAATGACACGCCCGAGAACATCGACCCCGAGGTGATGCGTGCCGTAGGCCAAACGATAATACAACTCATCTATAACGACAACCAACAATGACTATCAACGAGATACAAGACGAAATCATCGATGAATTCGGCGATTTTGATGATTGGATGGACAAGTACCAACTGCTCATCGACCTCGGAGCCGGACAACAGCCGCTGCCCGAGAGCGCCAAGACAGGACAGAACCTCATCGACGGCTGCCAAAGCCGCGTATGGCTCACCGCCGAGCTCACGCCTGACGGTCTCGTACACTTCGAGGCCGAAAGCGATGCACTCATCGTCAAAGGCATCGTGACCCTGCTCATACGCGTCCTGAGCGACCACACTCCACAAGAGATCCTCGATGCCGACCTCTACTTCATCGAGCGCATCGGCCTGCGCGAACACCTCTCACCCACCCGCAGCAACGGTCTCCTTGCCATGCTCAAGCAGATGAAGATGTATGCGTTGGCATTCAAAGCGACGATGACACGTTGACATACCCTTCACTTTTTCCTCTTACTTCATTTTCCCTTTTCACCGACCCTCTTTTTCACCTATGGAAACAACACGTCAGAATAAGATCGCGCGCCTCATACAGAAAGAGCTCAGCGACATCTTCCAGCGCCAGACTCAGGCTACGCACGGCGTCCTTGTCAGCGTCACCGCCTGCCGCATCAGTCCCGACATGAGCGTCTGCCGCGGCTATCTCAGCATCTTTCCCAGCCAGCGAGCCCAAGAGATTTGCGACAACATCAACAACAACGTCCGCGAGATACGTTACGAGCTGGGGCAGCGCACACGCCATCAGCTGCGCATCATCCCCGAACTCAAGTTCTTCGTCGATGACAGTCTCGACTATGCCGAGAACATCGATAGGCTGCTCAGTGAAAAATGAATTAACTCATCCAAGGTAACGCTAATTGTTCACGCTTCACCCTCTCACTTTTTGCCTACTTAAATGTTCCCATTTTTCGTCGCACGCCGCTACCTCTTCTCGCGCAAGAGCCACCACGCCATCAACATCATCTCCGCCATTTCTCTCGGAGGCGTGGCGCTGGCTACTGCGGCCCTTGTCGTGACGCTCTCCGTCTTCAACGGCTTCCGAGATATGGTGGCCTCCTTCTTCACCGCTTTTGACCCCGAGCTCAAGGTCAGCCTCGCTCAGGGCAGCACCATCGCCGCCGACGATGCCTCGCTCTCCAGACTGCGCGCCTACGAGGCCATTGATGTCTACACCGAGGTGCTCGAGGACCAAGCGCTCATCGTAGGCAACGAGCGGCAGTGGGTCATCACCATCAAGGGTGTCGAAGACAATTTTGCCCAACAGGTAGACCTCGACCAGCTCCTCTACGGCGACGGCGAGTTCATCCTACACGCCGACGTCCTCGAGTACGGCATCCTCGGCATACGCCTGGCCGCACAGCTCGGCCTCGGCGCCAGCTACGACGGCGGCCTGCCCATCTACGCCCCCCGTCGCGGCGAACGAGTCAACATGAGTAACCCGATGCAGAGTTTCAACCGCGACGAGCTCTACTCGCCCGGCGTCGTCTTCTCCGTCAACCAGAACCGCTACGACGCCAACGTCATCATCACCTCCCTGGCCTTCGCACGCCGCCTCTTCGACCGCCAAGGCATGGTCAGCGCCGTCGAGCTGCGCCTGAAGCCCGGCACCGATCTGCGCCGCGCACAAGCCGACATACGCGCCATACTCGGCGACCGTTTCCTCGTGCAGGACCGCTATGAGCAACAGGAAGACACCTTCCGCATCATGCAAGTCGAGAAGCTCATCGCCTACCTCTTCCTCACCTTCATCCTTCTCATAGCTTCATTCAACATCATCGGCTCGCTGTCTATGCTGATGATTGACAAGCGCGCCGACGTTCAGACGCTACGTGCCCTCGGCGCCAGCGACCGCCAGGTGGCACGCATCTTCCTCCTTGAGGGATGGCTCATCAGCGGCATCGGCGCCATCCTCGGCATAGCCGTTGGCCTCCTGCTCTGCTGGCTTCAGATGCAGTACGGCTTGGTTAAGCTCGGCCAGAGCGAGGGCTCCTTCGTCGTCGACGCATACCCCGTCAGCGTCAGAGCCACCGACCTAGTCATCACCTTCGCTACCGTACTCGCCGTGAGCCTCGTCGCCGTATGGTTGCCTGTTCGGCGCATGACGCGCGACCTCCTCGCATAACAGCTATTCGTAGGGGATGAGGTGCCGTAAGACGCAGGAAGTCGAAAAAGTGAAAAAGTAGGTAAAAAGTTTTGCCGTTCGGCGGACTTTCGCTATTTTCGCAGCGCAAAACTAAACTAACACATTATGAAAAGGGTATTATCCACACTCACTTTGATACTTTTCTGCGCCGCTGCGTTAAGCGCGCACACGGACAAACAGGCTGACAGCAAGCAGCTTGCACAGCCAGCTATCTTGGGCAGTCGAACTGTTCTTGAGGGCTTCGCCTACGAGAGGCAACCGGCAGCACCGCAAGGCAACGAATGGGAGTCGCCGCAAGCGCTGGCCCTGAACAAGGAGCAGCCGCGGGCCTGGGGCTTCCACTTCGCCACGGAAGAGGCGGCACGCAGCGTGCTGCCCGAGCGAGGGGCCTACTGGATGAGCCTCGACGGCACATGGAAGTTTCATTGGGCCAAGCGACCAGAGGAGCGCGCCAAAGGCTTCGAAGCGCCAGGGTATGATGTCACCGCATGGGACGATATCAAGGTGCCGGGTTGCTGGAACGTGCAGGGCATACAGAAAGACGGCTCGCTCAAGTACGGCGTGCCTATCTACGTCAACCAGAAGGTCATCTTCGAGCACCAAGTGGCCGTCGACGACTGGCGCGGCGGCGTGATGCGCAAGCCCCGCAATGCACAGTGGACCGTCAACGAGTACCCCAACGAGGTAGGCTCCTACCGCCGCACGTTCACCGTGCCAGCGACGTGGAAGGACCGCATCGTGTACATCAACTTCGACGGCGTCGACTCGTTCTTCTACCTATGGGTGAACGGACATTATGTCGGGTTCTCTAAGAACTCGCGCAATACCGCGTCGTTCGACATCACGCCCTATTTGAGCAAGAAAGGTGAGAACGTAGTGGCCGTGGAAGTCTACCGCAACAGCGACGGCTCGTTCCTCGAGGCACAGGATATGTTCCGTCTGCCGGGCATCTTCCGCAGCACCTACCTGACGAGCGTGCCGGAGGTAGAAATCGCCGACCTCATCGTCCGTACGGAATCGATTAATGGCAAGAAGGCCACGATGAACGTGCTGACGGAGTTACGCCAACACGGGAAGAAAGCGTTGAAGGACGCAAAGGTGGAATACAAGGTCTGGCCCGTGGAGCTCTACGGAGATCAAACAGCACTGGACCCCATCGTCATCACTGAGACATCACTCACTGCGTTCAAGTTGCACCTCGACAATATCAAGACGTGGTCGGCCGAAGCGCCCTACCGCTACGTCCTCACCGCGACGCTGAAGGACAAGAAGGGCCGTGTGGCAGACGTGCGCAGCACCTACTTCGGCGTCCGCACCGTAGAGATACGCGACACCGAGGCTAAGGACGATGAGTTCGGGCTGGCCGGCCGCTACTTCTATGTCAATGGCAAGCCCGTGAAGCTGAAGGGTGTCAACCGCCACGAGACCAACCCATGGCTCGGACACGCCATCACCCGCGAGCAAATGGAGCAAGAAGTTTTCCTCATGAAACGCGGCAACATCAACCATGTGCGCAACTCCCACTATGCCAACGACCCCTACTGGTACTACCTCTGTGATAAATATGGCATCTATCTCGAGGACGAAGCCAACATCGAGAGCCACGAATACTACTACGGCGAGGCTTCGCTCTCACACCCCATTGAATGGCGCGCGGCTCATGTGGCACGTAATATGGAAATGGTTCGCGCCCACGTCAACGCCCCGAGCATCGTCATCTGGAGCTTAGGCAATGAGGCTGGACCCGGCAAGAACTTCGTGGCCGCCTACGACGCTGTCAAGGCATTCGACACCTCGCGTCCCGTACAGTATGAGCGCAACAACGAGATCGTCGATATGGGCAGCAACCAGTATCCGAGCGTCGGCTGGGTGCAGTTTGCGGCCAAGGGTGGCAAGGGGCCCAAGTACCCGTTCCATATCTCGGAATATGCCCACTCGATGGGCAACGCCGGCGGCAACCTCATCGACTTCTGGAAAGCCATCGAGACCAGCAACTTCATCTGCGGCGGCGCCATCTGGGACTGGGTGGATCAGGCCATCGCCATGCCTCAGGCACAGTCTGATGACAAATTACAACTGACGAACGACGAATCAAGGTTTGTATCAAGAAAGAAAGGGTCATCTCATTCGTCATTCGGAGGCGAAGCCGATATTCCTCATTCGTCATTCTACTACGGCGGCGACTTCGGCGACCTACCTAACGACGGTATGTTCTGTATGAACGGCATCATGCTACCCGACTTGCAGCCCAAACCCGAGTACTTCGACGTGAAACACGTCTACCAGAATGTCGGCGTGACGCTCGACAGCATATGGGGCAGCACGCCCGTCATGGGCGGCGACGGCCACTTCACGCGCCAGATGGTGAAACTCAGCATCACTAACAAGAACTATTTCATACCCCTCGACTATGTCGACATCGACATCTGCGTGCTGCGCGACGGCATAGACATCGGCCATTTGCCCCTGCTCATGGGGGCGAAGACGGGTCTGAGGACGATCGGTCCACGGCAGACGGAGAGCTGCGTGCTGCCGCTCGACGTGGAGAACGACCGCTACTACGGCGATCATCGCTACGACCTGCGCGTGGCATTCAAGCTAAAGCACGATATGCCATGGGCTGAGCGAGGCTATGTCCAAATGGCCGAACAGCTGTGCCTTTGGGAGCCGGCACGGAGGACGACCGTCTACCGCACAAGCCAGGACCAACAACCCATCCGGATGGCAGAAGGAGCGCGAGCCACGACGCTGACTGGTGAGAACTGGCGCGTCACCTTCGACGACACCGCCGGCACAATCTACAACTTCGTCTGCGATGGAAAAGAACTGATACCCAATGGCGGAGGCCCCGTGCTGAATGCCCTGAGAGCTCCCGTCGACAACGACAACTGGTACTACCAGAGCTGGTATCAGAACGGCCTGCACGACCTGCGGCACAAAGTGCTCAGCCGCAATGCCTACACACGCGAAGACGGCGTCGTAGTGCTCAACTATATGGTCGAGAGCCGCGGCACAAAGGGCCAGATCCGCGGCGGCAGCAGCGGACGCTACACCATCGACGACAGCGGTCAGGAGAGCGATTTCGCCTTCACGACCAACGTCGTATGGACCGTCTACCCCGACGGCACCATCGAATGTCAAAGCGCCATAACAGGCAGCAACGCCAAGGCCATCCTGCCCCGGCTGGGCTTCGAGCTTCGCATGCCAACGCGCTTCGAAGCCGACGGCAGCCACATGAGCTACTTCGGCCGAGGCCCGCAGAACAACTATGCCGACCGCAAGAGCGGTATGTTCAAAGCCGTCTACGAGAGCACGGTCTACGACCAGTTCGTCGCCTTCCCCAAGCCTCAGGATATGGGCAACCGCGAAGAGGTGGAATGGCTCGCCCTGACCGACGCCACCGGCCACGGCCTCGTCTTCGGCGCCCTGACAGGCCCAATGTGCACGAGCGTATTGCCCTGGAGCGACCTGGAGCTGACCTTCGCCCCGCACCCCTCCGACCTACCCGAGAGTAAGGCCGTACACGTCCACCTCGACGCCAAGGTCACCGCCCTCGGCGGCAGCAGCTGCGGACAAGGCGGGCCACTCACCCCCGACCGCGTCTACGCCGACGCCCACACCTTCGGATTCTTCATTCGTCCCACGGCAACAGCCGACGTCAACAGTATAGCCCGCAGCGCCTACCCCATAAGCCGTTGTGGCGACCTGCCGCTGGCCATCACCCGCGATGCACGGGGCGTAGCAACCATTATTTACAACAAGTTCAAAGGCGAAAGCGTCAGCTATCTCACACTGCCGGCAGGCGCCAAGGCCCTCAGCGCCCAGCAGCGTGTGGCCAAGGGAAAGACATACACTGGCGAGGACATCGACATACGGCAGGGCGGCACCATCATCGCCTGGCACACCGACCAGCCCGACATCACCGTCAGCCGCACCTTCGAGCGTATTGAGAGCATCCCCGTCACCGTCCTGGCCGCCAGCAGCGAAGAGCCCGGCGAGAACGCCAGCAACCTCGTCGACGGCAAGCCTGAGACGATATGGCACACCGCTTATGGCGTCACGGTGACCAAATATCCGCACACGGTGGACTTCGACTGCTCGGAGGCGAAGATCATCAAAGGCTTCACCTACCTGCCCCGTCAGGACGGCGGCAACAACGGCAACGTCAAGGGCTACCGCATACAGCTCTCCGCCGACGGCAAGACCTGGAGCGAGCCGGTAGCCGAAGGGGAGTTTGAACGCGGCGCGGCCCTCAAGCGAATCACCTTCAAGCAGCCGCAGCGCGCCCGCTACCTGCGCTTCACCGCCATCTCCTCGCAGAACGGCCTCGACTTTGCCTCTGGCGCCGAGTTTACTGTGCTGGCAGAGTGACCGTCAACCCTTTTTCACGAGAGAAGACAAAAAAGTCGGGAGTCAATGTAATATTTGGCTCCCGATTTGTGTATATATAAGAAGAAGGGAAAACGTATGAATACCCCCAACGATAATCCACTATGAGAAAATCATGCTATCTGCTGCTTGCATTGCCATTACTCTTGATGTCAATGACCTGTGAGGAATACGAACCGGAGACTGTCTGTATCTTCCAGAACAAAAGTCAAGACACACTGACCATAGTCGTCAGCAATGAGTACCCTGACACCCTCTACCCGATGGACCCGGAATATATCATCTATGACCTCATGCCCGGAGACTACAAAGGGATACAGGTGGATTACAGTGACTGGTATGCTAACGGCTATGTCCTGCAGCTGTTTGTGTACGATGCCTCCATTCCGAAGTTAGGCGCTTATCTGCGTAAACAGCATGTGGAGATGGCCCACTACACACTGACGAAAGAAGATATCAGAGCTATGGAAGGCATCGTCACCTATCCTCCACAACCGATTAAGAAATAGCGCCATGAAGAGAATCATACTACTGACCCTGCTATGCCAGATAGCAGCTATCGCCTCTGCTATCCGACCACTGAAGTACCACCGCGAGAACTATCGCCTACATGACTTTGGAATCGCCATCGGCGCCTATCTGCCAAAGGCAATGGAGAATGACCTGGATGGCTTCGTCATGCAGATGCGGATGAGATACCTGCTTGACAAGGATGATTATTACGGCGGAGGTGGAGTGCCAGGAATGACCATAAACGGATATTACCTTTACAGCCTGAACGACCGCATCAGCGTGGGAGCCACCATCGGTTGGAACGGAATGTCAAAGTACGAGCTCGAGCGATACGACTTCTACAAGAACAGCGACAACGTTTGGAAGTTCAAAGGGCAGGCGCAGGCTAAGATCAATGCACGCGCCTTTCATCTCATGCCTACCGTCAGGTACACATGGTTCTACAACAGCGCCCTCAGTCTCTATTCCAAGGGTAGCATCGGCGTCTATTACCGTTACATGGGCTTTGACTACAGTGAACATGGCCAGATGATCCATGCTCCGCAAGAGGATATCCTCCTGGCTTACCAAGTGACGCCCTTAGGCATCGACTTCTCTGACGGTCCGGTCCGCTATTTCATGGAATTGGGTTATGGTGCCGCTGGCATCTTTAAGATAGGCATCAGCTGTCGTTTGCACCGCAAATGGCAGAACAAATAGGTCAAGTTTAGAGGCGGAGGTGCGAAAAGTCGCCATTTTTTTTGGTAATGCACCCGTTTTGGTGTATCTTTGCACCGACAAACGTTCATCTACTTAATAAACTTTACCAAAATGCGTAAGATTACCATCCTTTCCGCAGCTGCCGCCGGCCTCCTGGTGCTGGCATCGTGCAGCAAGTTCAAGGCCATCAGCGCCGACTATGTCACCGTCACTCCCACGCCGCTCGAAGCTGTGGGTGGCGAAGTACCTGCTTCTATCAGCATCAATTTCCCGAAGAAGTATATGAAGAAAAAGGTGGCGCTCACCCTCACCCCCGTGCTGAAATATCAGGGCGGCGAATCGACCTCGGAGGGCACGACTTTCCAGGGCGAGAGCGTGCTGGGCAACGGCACCACGGTAGCTTACAAGGAAGGCGGCAACTACACCATGCGTGCCAGCTTCCCCTACGTGGATGCCATGCAACAGAGCGACCTCTACCTGCGTTCCTATGCCAAGAAGGGTAACAAGACCTACGACCTGCCCGACGTAAAGGTGGGCTACGGCATCGTCGCCACCAGCGACCTCCTGCGCGGCACGCTCGGCAGCGTCAACCCCGCTCTGGCTCCTGACGCCTACCAGCGCATCATCCGCCAGAAGCAGGAAGCACAGATCAAGTACCTCGTCAACCAGGCTAACGTGCGTGCCAGCGAGCTCAACACGACCAGCATCAAGGATTTCGCTAAGATCCTGAAAGAGATCAACGACAATCAGGAGACGCTGAAGCTGCAGAACATCGAGGTCAGCGCCTACGCTTCGCCCGAAGGACGCTACGACTTCAACGCTCAGCTGGCCGAGAAGCGCCAGAACACCTCCAGCGCCTACGTCAACAGCCAGCTGAAGAAGAACAAGATGAAGGCCGACGTCGACACCAAGTTCACCGCCGAGGACTGGGAAGGCTTCCAGC
>CAMOSA010000015.1 GCA_946624335.1 uncultured Prevotellaceae bacterium | reverse complement strand
CTTTGCTGACGCCGTTGATGATGACAACGCGGTCGCGAATTTCCTCGAACTGCGCGATAGACTCGTGACGACCGACATAGTTGATGTGCTCGTAGATCTCGTCGGCGAGGACGATGATGTTCTCGTGGCGTGCGATGACCTCAGCCAGCCCCCGCAACTCTTCCTTGCTGTAAACCGAGCCCGTGGGGTTCGAGGGCGAGCAGAGAATGAAGGCGCGTGTCTTGGGCGTGATGGCAGCCTCGAGTTGTTCGGGTGTGATCTTGAAGTCTTGCTCGATAGGGGCTTCGATATAGACCGGCGTTCCTTCGGCCAGCAGCACCATCTGCGGGTAACTGACCCAATAGGGAGCGGGAATGATCACCTCGTCGCCTGCGTTGACCAGCGCCATAACGGCGTTGCAGACACTCTGCTTGGCTCCGTTGGAGCACAAGATCTGCGAGGGTTGGAAGTCCAGGCCGTTCTCGTTCTTCAGCTTCTCGACGATGGCCTGTCGCAGTGCGGGATATCCAGGCACAGGCGAATAGCGCGAATAGTTCTCCTCCACCGCACGGATGGCGGCGGCTTTGATATGGTCGGGGGTGTTGAAATCGGGCTCGCCGACACTCATATTGATGACGTCGATGCCCTGTGCCTTCAGCTCGCTGCTGCGTTGACTCATAGCCAACGTGGCCGATGGAGCGAGGCGGTTGAGACGGTCAGATAAGTTATTCATTATGAAGAGGTCAATAAATTTGCTTTGACAGGTCTATTAATTCGCGTGCAAAGGTAGTACAAAAACTTGAATCTACAGCACGAAATGGCCCACTATTTTTCATCAAAGATGAAGTTTTCTTGATAGAGGACAAACGCAAGGCCTTTTCCGTGCACCGAAAAGCTCACGTTAGCACACCCGCAAGCTTCTGGAAGACCGCCAGAGGACATAGGCTCGACCGCCAGAGGACATAGGCTTTACCGTCAGAGGACATAGGCTCGACCGCCAGAGGACATAGGCTCGACCGCCAGAGAACATAGGCTCGACCGCCAGAGGACATAGGCATAAACGGCTGCAAGCATAAGCGCGTTTGCTGACGGGCCTATGCTTGCAGAGAGAAGAGGGCGGCAAGAATGGGAATGAGTGCTTGCCAAGATGTGTGGAACTTACTTGTTGAAGTGAAGCGTATGCCCCATGCGTTGCTGCTTGGTCCGCAGGTAACGCTCGTTGTAGGGGTTGGGCTTCACTTCGATGGGCACGTTCTCGACAATCTCGAGACCGTATGCTTCAAGGCCCACGCGCTTGACGGGATTGTTGGTCAGCAGGCGTATCTTGTGCACGCCGAGCTGGCGCAGGATCTGTGCGCCTACGCCGTAGTCGCGCTCGTCAGGACGGAAGCCGAGGTGTACGTTGGCCTCGACGGTGTCGTCGCCTTGTTCCTGCAGCTTGTAGGCTTTCATCTTGTTGAAGAGACCTATGCCGCGACCTTCCTGGTTCATGTAGAGCAGTAAGCCCTTCCCTTCTTTCTCTATCATTTGCATGGCTCGATGTAGCTGTTCTCCGCAGTCGCAACGTTGGCTGCCGAATATGTCGCCGGTGGCACATGAGCTGTGGACGCGCACGAGTACGGGCTCGTCGGGCTCCCATGAGCCTTTGATGAGCGCTACGTGCTCCAGTCCATTGGAGATTTGCCGGAAGGTAATGTCGCGGAAATGGCCGTAGGCTGTCGGCAGGTCTACTTCCGGAGCCGCCTCGACCATCCGCTCACGCTGCAGGCGGTAAGCGATGAGGTCGCGAATGGTGATGATGCGTATACCGTGACGCTCGGCTACTTCCTTAAGTTGCGGCATACGTGCCATCGTGCCGTCGGGGTTGAGGATCTCGATGAGTGCTGCCGCAGGTTGAAGGCCAGAGAGGCGTGCCAGGTCGATGGCGGCCTCGGTGTGTCCTGCACGTTGCAGCACGCCGCGGTCCTGTGCGTAGAGAGGGTTGATATGTCCTGGGCGGCCGAAGTCAGCAGGCTTGGCATCGGGATTTGCCAGATGCAGAATGGTGGCAGCACGGTCGGCGGCGCTGACGCCGGTTGTACATCCCTCGAGTTTGTCGACAGTGATGGTGAAAGGCGTGCCGAGCATGGACGTGTTGTCTTGTACCTGATGGGGCAGCTGTAACTGTTCGGCGCGGCTGATGGTGATAGGCGCACAGAGCACGCCACGTCCTTCGCGCAGCATGAAGTTGACCTTCTCGGGCGTGATTTTCTCGGCGGCAATGATGAAGTCGCCCTCGTTCTCGCGGTCTTCATCATCGACGACGATGACAAACTTGCCTTCGCTGAAATCACGAATGGCGTCTTGTATTGAGGATAGTTCTACCATAGATATGAAGCTAAACGTTTTGTTCGGGAGTGGTGGCGTCGGGTTGTGCTGCGGTCGGCGCTACGGGCTGTGCGTCAGGGTCTTTGGCCAGTCCTTCCTTGACGATGCGCTGACAGATGTATTGCACCTGTTTCTGAAGCTGTTCCATATCACGCCACAGACGCAGTCGATAGCGCCAGATGCGTATCCAGAGGACGAGTCCGATGGGGAATATGATGCCGACAATCATGTTGCGACGGGCATTGCGGAAGGGTCGTGTATGTGCGTCAGGCGCTACGATTGGCATATCGTTGAGTGTGGCAATGATACGTGCGTCGCGCGTGTTGGAGAGCTCGAGGATCATGGCTTCGAGGCGTTCGCAGAGGCCGATGACAGCCACGTCAGGCTCGTAGCGGAAGAAGACGCGGAAGTAGTTGGGCAGCGTGCGTAGGCGGTGGGTCTGGACGTAGTGGGCGCAGTCGTCGTTGAAGCGGCGCATCTCGGGCAGCAAGCGCTCGTAGTCGGGGTCTTCCATGATGACCTCCTTGACACTGATATTACGGCTCAGGCGCAAGCCCAGGAGGCGGCGGAAGAAGCGCTGGTAGCCCTCAAGGTTGAAGACGGCCGAGTCCTGGTTGGACTTCCACGTGAGCCATGCGCCGATGGGCGCCAGCACGAGCGAGCTGAGCCAAGCGCCGAAGGTGGGGTCCCAGGTGCCGCTCTTGGACAGTTTCTCGCCGGATGCGTTGACGATGTAATAGAGGATGAAGATCACGACGGAGACGACGACGGGCACACCGAGTCCTCCCTTCCGTATGATGGCTCCGAGCGGTGCTCCGATGAAGAAGAAGATGATGCACGCCAGCGAGAGCGAGAACTTCTTGTGGCGCTCCAACTGATGCTCGCGCAGGACGCGGTTGTTGTAGGCGCTGTAATCCTGCATCATCGATGTCTGCTGTTCGCCGCTGCGTGCCCTGGCGAGGGCTGAGCTGGCTATCTGTCCGCGCCGATCGTCAGCGATCTGGGCGTAGACGGAGTCTAAGTTACGAGGCTTATGCTCAACGCGATAGACCAGCTGCACCGAATCCTTGCGCCCCTCGAGACGCGTGCGGGTGAGGAAGCTGTAGCCATATTGCATAAACTGGTCACGACCGATGGAGTCGAGCGAGAGCCGCAGCGAGTCGATGTCCTCATTGAGCTGAGTGAGGTCCTTCGTTTTCGCATTATTCTCGAAGAGCGATGCATCGGTCAGGTTCAAGGCGTTGTCGAAGAAGATCAGGTCCACCTCCTTCTTAAACGTCTCACGCATATAGGGCACGGTAGTGCGATCCATAGCGCTGCCCGTATTCTGCATGTTGCGGAACCGCTGCCCGTCGTAGAGCGTGAGTTTCAGGTGCTTCTGGTCGGCCGTGCTCTGCAGACGTCCCGAGTCGGCCAGCACGACCTGCGTATCGTCGAAGTTGGCACCCTGGTTGTAGATCATGATGCCATAGAGCATACCACGCTCAGGGTCTTTATGCTCGACGAAGAGGTTGTAACCGGGTATCTCGTTGTAGAAGACGCCCTCAGGGATCTCCAACTCGGGCGATTTCTGTCGCATAGAATAAATGAGCGCCGCCAGCTGCTTGCTCGACTCGGGCGAGACGACGTTTTGGAAATAGAACGAGCCGGCGGTGACGAGGCACACGAAGGCCAGCACCGGTCGCAGGATCCTCACCAGAGGTATGCCCGCCGACTTCATCGCGAGCAACTCCAGCCGTTCGCCCATATTGCCGAAGCTGATGAGCGAGGCCAGCAGAAGCGCCAGAGGCAGCGACATGGGCACTAGCGTCATCGCGGCATAGAAGAAGAAGCGACCGAGGACATCCATGCTCAAGCCCTTGCCGATAAGCTCGTCGACCCATTTCCACAAGAACTGCATCATGAAGATGAACAGACAGATGAAGAAAGTGCCGGCGAAGAGCAAGATGAATTGCTTGAGGATAAATATGTCGAGTTTCTTGACGATTTTCATACGACGAGGCCATAAAAGCGGCGCAAAGGTACGGAAAAAATGGCTTATTCGAACAACAAACTGTCAAAAAAGAGTATTAACTTCAAACTTTTCATTATCTTTGCGCAGAAATTAACAATTAAACAGACAGAACCATGCGACTTATCACATCCTTTTTCGCGCTTACGGCGCTCTCCCTGATGCCCTTTGCGTCACGGGCACAACGTACAGAATCCCTGCTCCGCGACGGTTGGCGTTTCATCCGTGGCGAACAGGCCGGCGCCGAGCAACCGTCTTTCGACGACAGCCGTTGGCAGCACGTCAGCGTGCCTCACGACTGGGCCATCACGGGGCCATTCGGCAGCGAGTTTGATCTCCAGAACGTCGCCGTGACCCAGAACGGCGAGAAGGTAGCCAGCCTCAAGACAGGGCGCACAGGCGGACTGCCCTACATCGGCGTGGGATGGTATCGCACAACATTCTCCGTGCCTGCCGACAGCCTGCGCACGACACTCGTCTTCGACGGCGCCATGAGCGAGGCCCGCGTCTACGTCAACGGCAAGGAGGCCATCTTCTGGCCATACGGCTACAACTCATTTTGGGTTGACGTCACCGATGCCCTGCACGCAGACGGCTCGCCGAACACCCTGGCCGTGCGCCTCGAGAATCGTGCCGAGAGCAGCCGCTGGTACTGCGGCGCAGGCATCTACCGAAACGTACACCTCGTGCGGACAGCACCCATCCATGTGCGCGTCTGGGGCACACAGGTGACGACGCAGCTCATGGATGGCAAGGCCACGGTGACACTGAAGACCACCCTCGACAACGCCGAAGGCCGGACCTTGCAGTTGGCCACGACGATTTATGGCCCTGACGGCAGCCCGGTCTGCGAGAAGGTCAACACACAGAGGGTGGCACACGGGCAGCCTTTGACGCAAAACCTGCTTGTAGTACAGCCTCAGCTGTGGTCGCCCGAATCACCTTATTTATATAAAGCCGTCACGCGTGTGTACGAAGCCTTGGGCAAGAACGGCAAGGAGGGTCGTGGTGCCTTCGTCGACGAGTACGCCACCGTCTTCGGAATCCGCACTATTGCCATCGTGCCCGACCGTGGCTTCTTCCTCAACGGTGAGCCGCGCAAGTTCCAGGGCGTGTGCAACCACCACGACCTCGGGCCCCTCGGCGCAGCTGTCAGCCGTGCCGCCCTGCGACGCCAACTCACCTTGCTCAAGGACATGGGCTGCGACGCCATCCGCACGAGCCACAATATGCCTGCACCCGAGCTCGTGGAGCTCTGCGACTCGATGGGCTTCATGATGATGGTGGAACCCTTCGACGAATGGGACCGTGCCAAGTGCAAGAACGGCTACCACCGTTTCTTCAAGGAATGGGCCGAGCGTGACATGGTCAATATGCTCCGCCACTATCGCAACCACGCCTCTGTCGTCATGTGGAGCATCGGCAACGAGGTACCGACGCAGTGCTCGCCCGACGGCTATCAGGTAGCCCGTTTCTTGCAGGACATCTGCCATCGCGAGGATCCTACGCGCCCCGTCACCTGCGGCATGGACCAGGTAGACTGCGCCCTCGACAACGGCTTCGCCGCACAGCTCGATGTGCCCGGCTTCAACTATCGTGCCAACCGCTACGAGGAGGCCTACGAGCGTCTGCCACAGAACGTCGTACTCGGCAGTGAGACGGCCAGCACCGTCAGCAGCCGTGGCGTCTACAAACTGCCTATCGCACTGAAAGCCAACGCCACCTACGACGACCACCAGTGCTCGGGCTACGACCTGGAGTACTGCTGGTGGAGCAATGTGCCGGACGTCGACTTCGCCAATGCCGACGACCATCCGTGGGAGATCGGACAGTTCGTGTGGACGGGCTTCGACTACCTCGGCGAGCCGTCGCCCTACGACACCAACGCGTGGCCGTCACACTCCAGTGTCTTTGGCATCATCGACCTGGCTTCGCTGCCTAAGGACCGCTACTACCTCTACCGCAGCCAATGGAACCGACGCGAACCGACGCTGCACATTCTGCCCCACTGGACATGGCCGGGCCGTGAGGGTCAGGTCGTACCCGTCTTTGTCTACACCGACGCTCCGTCGGCAGAGCTCTTCGTCAACGGCAAGAGCCAGGGTGTGCAACGCAAATACACCCGCGAGGAGGCGCTTGCGGCCAAGAAAGCCGGAGATACGCTGTGGCTGCAGCGACGCTACCGCCTGATGTGGACCGACGTGAAGTATGAGCCCGGTGAGATACGTGTCGTAGCCCACTACAACGGCGGCGTGACACGCGAGGCCACTGTCGCTACAGCCGGCGCACCCCACCACCTCGAGCTCGTGCCCGACCGCCGCATCATCAGCGCCGACGGCCAGGATCTCTGCTACGTAACCGTACGCGTCGTCGACCGCGAAGGTCGCCTCATCCCCGATGCCGCCGACCTCGTGCGCTTCAAGGTGAAGGGTGCCGGCCGCTTCCGTGCTGCGGCCAACGGCGATGCCTCCAACCTCGACCTCTTCCACCTGCCACAACACCATGTCTTTGCCGGCCAACTCACCGCCATCGTCGAAGCATCCGACCGTGCCGGCGCCATCACCCTTGAGGCCTCGGCCAAGGGGCTGAAGAAAGCCACCCTGACGATTGAAGCTCGATGAGGTTGAAAGGTTGAAGCGTTTTAAGTTAATAAGGAGTCAAAACTATGAAACATATACCATCCATTCTAGGGCTAAGCTTGACCGCTCTGCTGCTTGGCGCGTGCCAGAGCACGCCCTATCACCTCATCAGCGTCGCGCCCCAGCGCCTCGAAGTGACGCGTGCGCTTGACGCGGCACCCTTGGCTAAGGCCGAAACCTTTGTCAGCTACTATCGGGGCGGTGTCGACAGCCTCGAGGCCGGCATTCTGGGGCAAAGCGAGCAGTACATGACAGGGCATCGGCCCGAGAGCCTGCTGAGCAACTGGGTCGCCGACGCATTCGTCGAGGCCGCACGCCAGCAGGGTTACGAGGCCGACCTGGGCATCTGCAACATCGGCGGCCTGCGCGCGGCCATGCCAGCAGGCGACGTACGCCGCGGCGACATACTGGCCATATCGCCCTTTGAGAACTTCTTTACCATACTGAAGCTCAAGGGCAGCGATGTCGAACAGCTAATGCACGACATTGCCGCCGTCCATGGCGAGGGCATCAGCAGCGGCGCACGCCTCGTCATCACGCGCGACGGACGCCTCAAGAGCGCCACCATCGGCGGGCAGCCCATCGACCCGGCACGCCTCTACACCATCGCCACGCTCGACTATCTGGCCGACGGCAACGATAAGATCTACAGTCTAAAGCGCTCCGTCGAACGCACGGTGACGACGGTGCCGGCACGCGACGTTCTCATGCAACGCCTACGACAGCTCAGCGCCGAGGGACGTAAAGCCACGGCTCAAATCGACGGGCGCATCACACAAGTCGATGAGGGGGAGGCACCGCCACAAGTACGGCAGACGGAGCTCGGCAGCGCCGCACGACCTTTCGCCGTCAGCCATGCCACACCGACAGGCAAGACACGCCAGCTACTCGTCGTGCACACCAACGACACCCACTCGTGCGTCGACCCCCTGAACCCCAACCTCTCCGACACGGCACAGGCCGACAAGGGCGGCTACGTGCGCCGCGCAACTCTTGTGCGCCAGCTGCGTCAACACGACCCCGACCTGTTGCTGCTCGACGCTGGTGACTTCTCGCAGGGCTCGGCCTTCTACAGCCTATACCACGGCGACGTCGAGGTGGGGCTGATGAACCTCATGGGATACGATGCCGCGACGATTGGCAACCATGAGTTTGACTTCGGCCTCGAGAACATGGCACGCCTCTTCCGCCAGGCACGCTTCCCCATCGTCTGCTGCAACTACGACTTCACGGGCACGCCCGTCGAAGGCCTCGTCAAGCCCTACACCATCATCCGCCGTGGCGGCCTGAAGATCGGCATTCTCGGCGTCTCGCCGCAGCTCGAAGGCCTCGTCAGCGCCCACACGTGCCAGGGCGTGCGCTACACCGACCCCATCGTCGCTGCACAGCCCGTGGCCGACTACCTCAAGCATGAGGCTCAGTGCGACCTCGTCGTGTGCGTCTCGCACTTGGGCTGGCAGCTGCCTGGTGTGAGTGACGAAGAGTTCATCCCCGCCACACGCAACATCGACATCGTCATCGGCGGCCACTCGCACACCTACTTCACCGCCCCGCAGGTAATGCGTAATGCTGACGGCGCCTACGTGCCCGACAACCAGATGGGCAAGAACGGGCGCTACGTTGGCACCCTGCGCCTGACCCTGCAGAGATAGCGAAATGCCGCTGCATACAGCGGCGAGAGCGAGAAAGCCCCGCCATCAGACCTTGAGAACTGATGACGGGGCTTGCCTTGTTGATTTTATCCTCATGCGGTCAGCATCACTCGAAGTAGAACGTCAGGGTGATCATCTTCGAACGGCCGCGGTCGAGCGACTTTGTGAACTTCATCAGCGACTCGTCGATGAGGTCTGTGCGGCGGTGCGCAAGGATGTCGAGCAGGCCGAAGCTGAACTTAAGCTCAGGGATGAGCTTGAAGTAGGGCAGATAGACGTCGCAGCCCATACCGACCTCGATGAAGCATTCGAAGCGCTCAGTGAGCAGCGCGCCGTGCTTGCGCGTGGTCAAATCGATGGAGGGTGCCACGCCGACAACAGCGTAAGGGCGGAAGTTGTTGTAGCGCGGCGCGGCGACTTTCAAGTCGAGGGGCAGCTGGAAGTAGGTCGACTTGATGTTCTGCGTAGTGTCGCGACCCGTCACCTGTTCATGGAAGACCATGTGCTTCTGCCCGAAGTGTATGCTGGGCTGCAGGCGTAGGCCAAAGGTCTTATTCAGGCGCAGCTCGCCGAGCACGCCGACGCTGAAGCCGGGCTGGTAGCTGTCGACATCGGTGTACCACTGCTCGCCGGATGCGGGGTCGATGTAGCCATTATTGACGACCTCCATGTCCATCATGTTCAGCCCGATGAAAAAGCCATAGTGCAGGAACCGCTGGTCAAGGTACGGGCGGTTCTGTATGCGAGGCTCCTGGGCTTGCATGCAGCAGGCCGTAAGGGCACAGAGGAATATGAAAAGCGCGCGCTTCATCATTATAATAACGCTGAAGCGTGCGTTTTATTGTATGTCACGGGGCAATACTTTGTGCTTTTTGCTTGGCACGGGCGTCAGTATTTGAACGAGCCGCTGACGGTACCGCCCTGTCCGCTGACGAAAGTGTTGTCGAGCTTGATGCCCTGGCTCTTTGAGCCTGTGTTGGTGACGGTGAGTGATCCTCCGGTGGCGGTGAGTGTCGTGGCACGAACGCCGCGGCTCTTGGTGCCTGTAGCCTTGACGGTAGTGGTGCCTCCGGCTATGGTGAGGGTGAGGTCGGCCTTGATGCCGGTGGCGCGATTCTCCTCGGCCGTCGTGGGGTCGGTGTATGTGCCGGCGGCGACGGTGATGCCTACGGTTGGCGCTGTCGTCGCCGATCCGATAATCATGTTGCCGTCCGAGGCGATGCCCTTGGAACCGTTGGCGGTGGCGGTGAGGCTGACGCTGACAGTTCCGTCGAGGAGCTGCATCTGAGGCACAATGGAGGCGTCGGTGGCATCGGCATCAAGGCGTATGGCTTTGGAGTCCTCGGCAGCGAGGGTGACGTTGATGGTGCCGCCATTCATGATGAACTGTCCGTTGAGTTCTTCGGTGGACGTGGCGTCGGTTTCGACCTGCAGGCCGTCGGCCGCGGTGCCGGAAATCGTAATAGTACCGCCGTTCATCTGCAGGTATTCGCCGACATGTATGCCATCCGAGGCAGCCTTGGTGACGGTGATCGTGCCTGTATTCTTCTTGAGGAAGAGGTACTCGTTGGAACGTATGGCATGACGTGCGTTGCCCACGACAGTGAGGCTACCTGAGCCGCTGACCTCAAGGTGTCCCTGACAATTGAAGGCCGCTTTCTGTGTGCCCGTGGCGGCGTCAGCCAGGCTGTTCGTCGTGCCATCAACGAGAATGAGGTCGATGCGTTTGCCACACTGGATGTCAATGGCGCCGCCAGTGGCCGAGATGAGGCTCAGACCGTCGAGGTGGAACTTGGTCTTGTAGTCGCCGTTGTAGGTCAGTGAGCCTGCACTGCTGCTGCCCCGGAGTATGAATTCGTGCTCGATGGTGGTCGATGTGTTGTTGATGACGACGTCGGCACCGCTGACGGTGGCGGTGACGCCCTCGGCTGTCGCGGGGATGTCGACGGAGGCCGTCGTACCGTTCCAGGTGACTGTGACGGGGTTGACGACGGTGATGCTGTCGATGGCCGCTGTAGCATAGGTGTCGGAACCTATGGTGAGCGTGGATCCCGCTGCGGTGTAGGGCAGCGTGGCGGCGTCGCTGATGGAGTAGCGCGTGCTCTCACCACCGCTCCACACACGAATCCACTGAGCGTCGGCGCCGACGGTGGCGGCGAGCATAAGTGCTGTGAGGATAATCTTTTTCATGGCTTAATGGATAAATTTGAGGGTTTGACGTCCAAATCGTGCAAGGTAAATGCCGCGGGGCAGGTCGGAGACGTTGAGCTCGCCGCGTGTGCTGTCGACGCGCAACTGGCGCATGAGCTGTCCGCCAGCGTTGTAGACCTGCAGAGTGCCGTGTCCTGCGACGACGAGGCTCTCGCCCTGCAAGGCCAACGGCTGCTGATCGCCGACCGATCCGACGCCGAGTGCCGTGTCGGAGAAGGTGAGCTGCGTCAGCGTAGACAGCGGAGCCGTCAGCGTCGTGCCCGACGTCGTGGCGACGACGATATTGCCGCCTTCGAAAGTGATGCGCTTGACGGCGGTGCGGGCGACGCTCTGGGCCGTGGGACCCACAATATTTAGGTAGTTGTAGGAGTCGGCCGACGCCAGCGTAGGCACGGCCGCCATGAGGATGATGAATAAGCGTTTCATGTAACTGATGTTGTCGTTGTGCTTGTTCAGAATTTGAATTTATAGCCGATGCTGACGGCGTGTATGTTCTGGTCGCCGTCGTCATCGTTCTCGTGGTTGAAGACATAGGCGGCCGAAACCTTGTGCTGCCGTGAGATGGCATACTCGGTACCGGCCATGGTGCGCACCTTGTCGAGATGCCAGCTGTCGCCCATATTGTTATGCAGTTCTACGCTGACGAAGGGCTCCCAGGCCAGCCCCTTGCGGTCGATGGCCAGCTTGAGGCGCGAACGCAATAAGTGGCGGTCCCAGGCGGCTTTCTCCTTGACGACATCCTCGACCTCGTCGTAGTCCGTGATGGCGCCATCGGCATCGAAGGAGGGGTCGCGGTAGCGCGTGCGGTCGACATCGCGTGCGGCCTGGTGGGTGAACTGGTAACGCTCACGCAGCGAAATGCGCAGCGTCTTCCACAGTCGCTTATCGGCCGTTACCTCAAGGCTCACACGGTGGCGTGGAGCCCAATGGGCGGCGTCGGCGTTGTAGCCCTGATAGGCGCGTGTGACGCCATCGGCATCGACGATGGAGAGGCCCTGAAAGGTGGCGAAGTCGTTATCGTTCTGGTACTTGTACTCTACGTCGGAAAGGTAGTGCTTGGCGATGAAGGTGTACGAGAGTCCGAACTTGAGGTACTTGCCCAGTTTGTAGCCGAGGCCTATGCTGGCGTCGAAGCGGTTGGCGTCCTTCAGCCAGTCGTGCGACCGGAAGCCCACGCCGGCTTCAATACTCAGGTTGTAGGGCAGCACCTTGGTCACGCCGACCTCGGTCCACAGGGCACCATAGTTCTCAGTGTCCTGTGCGCTGGCGGCAAAGGGCAAGGCCAGCATAAGAATAGTCAGTATACGTTTCATCGATATAAGTCTGATGATTCCTAAAAATTTTAAACTTTCATACTCCGCCAGCTCGCATCGCTCTGCAAAGCACTATTCAGCGTTTCCGCTCAGCGCTAGCGATGCTTCTTGAAGTGTCACGCGTCACCTTTAGGGATGACGAGCGCGCTCTGCGAAGAACTTTCAACATTTCAATTTTCAACTTCTCAACTCACATCTCCTTTGGCAGACGTCCAAAGCGTGCGATGCTGTTAGCCACGTCGTCGGGGTCGTTATAGAAGATGCGAATGAGGGGGGAGTCCTTGAGGAAATCTATCATGCCCACTTCAATACGTGTGATCTTCAGTCCTGTACGCTTCTCGAGCTCTGCTTTCAATTCTTCACGCTTGTCTGGCGCAATGAGGTCCACATTGTCGTAGCGTATGATTTTAGAGGCCTCTTGGTTCATCACCTTTGTGCTCTCGAATATCCACGCCATGATGATGAAAACGACGTTAACAAAGAGGATCGTCACAATGCCCACGCCATCCCAGTAGTCAGCCTTCGGGTGGTAGTCGCCGTGGGCCACGGCGTTGACTACACTCAGCGCGATAAGCATGAACAGGTAGGTCATCTCGCGGATGGGCACGGCCTCCGTGCGGAAGCGCATAATACCGAAGATGGCGAACAGACCCATGGCTGCGCCGATATTCATGCCCTCACCCTCCATCAGGCTCACCAGCAGGAATATGCTCATTGCCATCAGAATGAAGATGAACGTGTAGTCACGACGATGGCTGCGGGGATAGTAGAAGCAGCGGGCGATGACGCTGACGACAATCAGGTTAACCAGGAAACGAAGAGACAGCGAGATAAATTGCTGCGGATCGAGGAGCGTCAGGCCGAACTGTTGGCCGAGCTCATAGTTGATTTGAGTGAAGTCCATCATGGGATTTGCTATTTAACTATTTACTTTATTTACCATTTAACCATTTACTATTTACTATTTACGCTACGAAGACTAAATCGGATTCAAGCCTTCAACTTTCAACTTTCCACACTCCCTGGCCACTCGGAACGGATGTCCGGTGAGTTTGGTGATGTCGATCATCTTGAACTTGAACGAGTTGGTCTTGACGTTGGCGTTGGTCATGGCCGTACCGATACAGTATTTCGAGAAGCCATGAGGCTGTATGCGTAGCTGACGCAGCATCCGTAACACGGGCGAGAAGACGTTGCCGTCGCGCTTGAGCTCGATGATCACCAGGTCGCCCGTCTCAGCATCGACACCCGTCTCGTGGTTGTGGAAACTGACGTTGAAGTCGATGGTCAGGCGCTCCGTCTTACCGAAGTTGACGAGCGTGATGCGCTGAAAACGGTTCTGCACTGTAGGAAGGATGGTGTCGAACGTCTCACCCGTTAGGCCGCGCGTGAAGTCACTGCCTCCGGCCGCTACGACATCAGCACGCTCCTGCGAGGGTACCGTGATGCGCTTCTTCTTCGTGCGACCGTGGTTGTTCTTCGTCTTCACCTCGAGAAACGTCTTGTCACTGTCCAGGTACGTCCGCACACGTATCTTCTGACGAGGCTGGCAGCCGTTGTGGTGATCGACGTAAAAGCGGTGCGAGGGCGTGTCGTAGTAGAGCGTCAAGTAGTTGGCCACGCGCGAGCTATCAATTTGCTGCGCGTAGTACTGTCCATGTACAAGTGCCAATAGCGAAGCCAGATGTTCCTTATTGGTGACGAACTTCGTGTCCGTGCGGTTCATCAGCTTGATGCCGCTCATCTCATCCAGAGAGATAGGCGGCAACTGCGCCAGACAATCGTGTATGCGGGTGTCGAAATACATACTTTCAGAGCTTTTTCGTGGCAAAGATAATAATAAGTTTTAGAGTGTAGGCAGGAAAGAATGAAGTTTTTGCATATTTAACGCGTTTTTTTCAACAAAAAGGCTTGTTAACTCGACCAAAACCGCTATCTTTGTCGCCGAAAGGGGCACGAAAGGACGCTTTTCAGCCCCACGGCGCGAACAACCGACGCGCACACACGTCAAACCTTACATTACTTATATATAATTATATTATGGCAGACTATAAGGAAATCCTCTCCGACGCCGAGGAGCGCATGGAAGAGGCCGTGATGTATCTCGAAGAAGCCCTCTCGCACATCCGTGCCGGAAAGGCCAACGTCAAACTGCTCGACGGCATCCGCGTCGACAACTACGGATCGATGGTACCCATCAACAACTGTGCCGCCGTCACCACGCCCGACGCACGCACTATTGCCATCAAGCCCTGGGACAAGTCGATGTTCAAGGTCATTGAGAAAGCCATCATCAACTCAGATCTCGGCATTATGCCCGAGAACAACGGCGAGATCATACGCATCGGCATACCACCGCTCACCGAGGAACGACGTAAGCAACTCGCCAAGCAGTGCGGCAAGGAGGGCGAACAGGCCAAGGTCAGCGTGCGCAACGCCCGACGCGACGGCAACGAAGCCCTCAAGAAAGCCGTCAAGGACGGGCTCAGCGAAGATTTCCAGAAGGACGGCGAAGCCGATCTACAGAAAAAGCACGACAAGTTCATCAAGCAGATCGACGAGCTCCTCGCAGCCAAGGAGAAGGAGATCATGACGGTGTAAGCCCTCATCTATAATATGACAGGCACTGTAGTGAGAAATACAGGCAGCTGGTACGACGTCCGCACGGACGACGGCCAGCTGTTTGCATGTAAGGTCAAAGGCAACTTTCGACTTCGAGGCATACGATCGACTAACCCCGTGGCCGTCGGCGACCGTGTGGAGATACGCCCCACGGCAACACACGACGAGTCGGCCACCGCAGCTGCACTGCCCGCAGCACTCATCACTGAGATCCACGACCGTCGCAACTACATCATCCGCCGAGCGTCCAACCTCTCCAAGCAGAGCCACATCATCGCCGCCAACATCGACCTGGCGGCACTCGTCGTCACTGTAGCCCACCCCGAGACATCCACCACCTTCATCGACCGCTTCGTCGCATCGGCCGAAGCATACAGCGTCGATCTGCTGCTCATCTTCAACAAGACGGACCTCTACGACGACGACCAGCGTCGATACCTCGACGCCATGATGGCGCTCTACACCCACATCGGCTACACCTGCGTCGCCGTCAGCGCCGCCACCGGCGAAGGTTTCCAGACGCTCAGCCAACAACTGCAGCACCGTACGACACTCTTCAGCGGCAACAGCGGCGTTGGCAAGTCAACAATACTCAACCGCCTCGTGCCCGAGGCACGCGCCAAGACAGCAGCCCTGAGCACGGCACACGACCAGGGCCAGCACACCACCACCTTCTCCGAAATGTACGACATCGATGACGACACACACATCATCGACACGCCCGGCATCAGAGGTTTCGGCACCTTCGACTTCCAGCGCGAACAGGTCTCACACTATTTCCGCGACATCTTCCAGCTCGCCCCAGAATGTCGGTTCAGCAACTGCACACACACCCATGAGCCCGGATGCGCCGTGCGAGAAGCCGTCGACTCGCAGCACATCGCGCTGAGCCGCTACAAATCATACCTCTCCATGCTCGACGACGAGGACGAGGACAGATACAGATAACGCAACGTATAGAAGAAAAAACAATGCCAGCACGGCTTCGTTCGCGCCCAAAAACTATGACGATGTCCCAACAGAGCAGCATACCAAGACCTAAGAACATATTTATCAGATGCAGAGGAGGAAACAGTCTCATACATCACATAACCGCTGCAGATACGCGTTAAGAACATCGACAAGCGAAACGTACGGGCACACAAGATCACTGATGACGAACGAATAGCCGGCTGGCATAAGTCCAAGATACAGAGTGGATGACAGGCTCATCCCCGCTGCAGGAATATGTAGGTTTTGTGCGTGTACAAGCTTTAAGTCACTGCAAAGATACGGCAAAACGGACACCCAGACAAGACTGTAACATTTTTGTAACTGAATTGTGACCTTTATGTCACAAAAACTATTTACCTTTGCCCCATGAACAGCGAGAAGAAACAACGCATTATGGTCGTCGACGATGAGCCCGACCTGCGAGAGATCCTGAAATTCAACCTGCAAATGGAAGGCTTTGACGTCGACGTGGCAGCATCCGCCGAGGAAGCCATTGACATGCTCCGGCAGCCGATGCCCGACAACCGTACCGTCCACAGCGACGTTGACCTGCTACTGCTCGACGTGATGATGGCAGGCATGTCAGGCTTCGCCTTGGCCCAGCAGCTGAAGACCGACGACGCCACACGCCATCTGCCCATCATCTTCCTCACCGCACGCGACACCGAGAACGACATCATCACGGGGCTCAACCTCGGAGCAGATGACTACATCTCGAAGCCCTTCTCGCTGCGCGAACTCATCGCTCGCGTTCATGCCGTGCTCAGGCGGGCACAACACCACGAGGTGCCTGTCCTGCAGGCCGACGGCATCATCATCGACGAGGCACGCAAGATTGCCACCGTCGACGACAACGACGCCCAACTCACGCGCACCGAGTTCGACCTCCTGCGCGTGCTCATCACCGAGCGCGGACAAGTTTTCTCACGAGCCGAGCTTATCGCACGCGTTTGGCCACCCGAGGTTGTCGTCACCGAACGGACCGTTGACGTATGCGTCACACGCCTGCGCAAGAAACTGGGCAATAAGGCCGCACACATCGTGTCCAAGTCGGGATTCGGATACGCATTCGTCGAATAAGACATTAAGCCATGAACCCCATCCACCAACTGACAGAGGGACGGAAGATGTTCCTCACCGTGATGACCATCTTCATCGGTTATGCCGTCGTGTTCATCGTCTTCGATGATTTCGACCGCCAACGCCTCAGACCCATCGGGAGTGTCGACGACCTGCATCTGATCATCTTCTCGCTCGTCGTCATGCTCATCCTCACCTTCGTGCTGCACCGCTACGCCGCCGGTATGGACCAGCGCATCAACCGCGACGGAGCCGAGAAGCAGGCTGCCATGCGACGCCAACTCACACAGAACATCGCCCACGAGCTGAAGACGCCCGTCGCCAGCATACAAGGCTATCTCGAGACTCTCAGCAGCCACCCCGACATTGACAAAGAGCAACGAGAACAGTTCCTGCAACGAAGCCTGGCACAAGCACAGCGACTCGCCGCGTTGCTGCGCGATATCACGACACTACAGCGCATCGACGAAGCACCCGGCCTGCACACCTTCGAGAACCTGGACGTAGCGGCTATCGTCGAGGGCATACAGCGTGAGACGGCACTGCAGCTCGCCGAAAACCACATCACCTTCGACAACCAGCTGCCGCAGCACATCTTCCTGCAAGGCAACGCGACACTCGTCTACGGCATCTTCCGAAACCTCACCGACAACGCCATAGCCTACGCCGGCAGCGGTGCCAACATCATCGTCAGCGCCGAAGAATCGATGCACGCATGGCATTTCTCATTCCGCGACAACGGACCCGGAGTAGCGTCGCAACACCTGCCTCGACTCTTCGAGCGCTTCTATCGCATCGACAAAGGACGCAGCCGCGAGCTCGGAGGGACGGGACTCGGACTGGCCATCGTCAAGAATGCCGTCATGCTACACGGAGGCACGATCAATGCTTACAACGACCACGGCCTACGCTTCGACTTCACTCTGATGAAGCAACGCTGACGAAGCCTTCACCGCTAAGGAGTGACGTCGATGCTTCCCCTCAACCGGATATCCGACGACGAGGACCCGACGAGCACCGTGAAACGTCCCGCCTCAACCCTCGGACGCAACTGGCGGTCGATGAGGGTGAAGTCGGATGCACGGAGGTTGAACGCGACATGACGTGTCTGTCCGCGAGGAATTGCTACACGCGCGAAGGACTTCAACTGCTGCACCGATGTCACGACCGAGGCCACATCGTCGCGAAGATACAGCTGCACGACTTCCTCCCCATCACAGTCGCCGCTGTTTGTGACGTCCAAGCTGACACGATAACCCGCCGAAGGTCTATCACCGTCAACCGCCTCTATCACCAGATCATCGTATTCGAAGTGTGTGTAGCTGAGGCCATAGCCGAACGGATAGAGCGGTGCGGACGCCATTTCCACATAGTCATGAGACCTTGGCGACAACTGGTTGTAGTAGACAGGCAGCTGTCCGACATCACGTGGATGGCTCAGCGGCAGACGACCAGCAGGATTGTAGTCGCCCAGCAGCACGTCGGCCACAGCCAAGCCGCCCATCTGACCTGGGTAGTAAGCCGTGAGCAGCGCCGCCGCATGGCGTGCCGCCCACGTCTTGTCGAGCGGCCGTCCTTCGATGTACACAACGACCAACGGCTTGCCCGTGGCCGCAAGAGCCTCAAGCAACGCCTGCTGGCGGCCGAGCAACGAGAGGCTGGCACGGTCAAAGCCCTCGCCACAATCCATGTCGGCGAGCCGTGGCTCATCAGCCGTCACGCCGGCGACAGACGATGCGGCACCCGTGGCCTCATAATCCGTTCGGAAGTCGCGTGCACTGGAGCCGCCGACGCAAGCGACGATCACATCCACGTCAGCCGCAGCTGCTACGGCCTCAGCGATGTGGACGTCCGTCGTATCGCGTACGCCACACCCCTTGACATAAGTAATCTGCTGCGACGGCAACTTCGCGCGAAGCCCTTCAAGGATTGTCACGACATCCTCGTCGCGCTGAGGTGCCGTGTAATCGCCCAACTGGTTGTAGGCATTGTCCGCATTAGGCCCACAGACGAGCAGCCGCACATCCCTGCTCAGCGGCAACAAGCCTCGCCGTCCACTTCCTCCCAATGTCGACGCGGCGGCCTCGCCACTATCGGCATCCGTCGCGGCGAGACCAGTCAAGGCGGCAGACATGACGCCGGCCAAAAGATCAGCCCTCATCGCTACGGTATCATTCTTCAACAGCGTCACCGCAGCCCGAGCCGTCTGCAGCGCGATGTCCTGATGCGCCTTGCTATGCACGACGTCAGTAGCCTTCGGGTCCACGTAGGGATGTTCAAAGAGTCCGAGCTCTATTTTCTGCCGCAACACGCGTGCTACGGCGCTGTCGATGAGCGCTTCGTCGACCTGACCGTCCTCCACTGCAGCGGTAAGGCGGGCATAAGCAGCACCGCCGAGATCCACATCGACGCCAGCCTTCAAGGATGCGATAGCAGCTTGCCGACGATCGGCGACGACGCGATGCGTGCCTACCAAGCCATCGATGGCATAGAGGTCGCTGACGACCAGCCCACGGTAGCCCCACTGTCCGCGCAGCACGCCGCGCAGCAGTTCGTCATGAGCCGTACAAGGGATGCCGTCGATCGAATTGTAGGCCGTCATAATCCCTGCTGCACCAGCTTCGACAGCAGCCTTGAACGGAGGCAGGAAGAACTGGTGTAACGCACGTGGACCGATGGACGAAGCGCCACCGTTCTGCCCACCGTCACTGGTGCCATAGGCTACAAAGTGCTTCAGCGTTGACAGGGTATGCCGGCTTAGGCCCTTGACCATGGCAGCACCGAGCGTAGAGGCCAGCACGGGATCCTCGCCCAGCGTCTCCTCGGTACGTGACCAGCGGGGGTCACGCACCAAGTCAAGCACCGGGCCATAGCTGATGTGTCCTCCCTGACACCGCACCTCACTGCCGATGGCCTCGCCGACACGCTCCAACAACAATGGCGACCAAGTCGCCGCCATTCCGAGTCCCGTAGGATAAACTGTAGTGCCAATAGCCATGTGGCCGTGTGGCGCCTCCTCCGCCAAGAGCAGCGGAATGCCGTGAGGCGAATGTTCGATTGCATAGCGCTGCAGGACGTTGGCCGCCTCGGCCGCACGTTCCGGTGTCAGGCCGTTCGACAGCGTCTTGCGAGTCCACGGGTCAGCACGAAAGGTGGCCCAGAGCATACCGATACGCCCATCCGCATAATCACGCTTAAACGATTCCGAAGGTTCGATGTGCCCATCGGCAGCAATACTGTAGTAGTCCCATCCCATCGTACAGCGCAGCTGTCCCACCTTCTCCGCCGTCGTCATGCGCTTCAGCAGGTCGGCCACACGCTCGTCGGTGGTCGCCGATGCCGACATGTAAAGGGGCGTGGTACTGCGCCTCGAGGCCGCTGGCGCTACGGCCGCCGTAGCCTCCGCCTCATCAGGGGCATAGAAGGCGCCGACAGCACTCAGGCACACCGGTCCGCGGGCATCGATGATCGTCACCCGAAGGGCTTTGGCACGCACGGCATCGAAACGCAGCAGACGCTTATAGCCGATGGTCGTCGTGGGCTCATCGAGTGGCAAGGGCTGCCATTCACCGCTGTCACCCTTATATTCTATAAGGAACGCACGCACGCGCTGTCCCAGCGTGATATACTCCTGCAACGACAGACGGTTCACCAGCTGAGGACGCCGCAACGTGAAGGTCAGCGTGCCTGTCGTGGCACCATCCTTCATCGCCCAGTAGGTGTCAAAGTCACCGTCGGTCAGCGCCGACGTGGGGAAGTGCCGGCCACGGCCGTTGGTAGCGCTGACAGCGGCACGCCGCAGCAGGTCGCTGCCCAACTCGCGACGGATGCGCTGGCAGAAGCCGACAGCCTGGGCCGAGTCGTCGGCATGAATCAGGCCCTCGTCGTCGACCGGAAAGTTCAGCAGCAGCGTGCCGTTGCGCCCGACGCTCTTATAATAGAGGTCACAGAGCTGTGCAGCGGTCTTCACCTGGCTGTCCTCACTGTGGTGATAGAACCATCCCGGACGTATCGACACGTCACATTCCGCTGCCACCCAGGCATCACCGTCGGGATGTCCTTGCGTGAGTTCCTGATGACGGTCGTAGCCCGGGTAGACCTCGTCTTTACGCAGGAAAGACCAGTTCGTCGTGCCGGCTTCGCCACGTTCATTACCCACCCATCGGCATCCAGGCCCGCCGTCGCTGAAGACGACGGCTTGCGGCTGCAGCGCAGCGATACGCCGATGTGCCCGGGGGAAGTCGTAATAGGTCCGGCGGTCGATGTGCCGCGTCTCGCGGGCACCGCCGTAGTAGCCGTCGCCACCATTGGCGCCGTCAAACCATATCTCAAACAACGGACCATAGTTGTTCAGCAGTTCTTCCAGCTGGGCATGGAAATAGTCGACATAGAGCGGAGTGGCGTAGGTGGCCTGATGGCGGTCCCAGGGCGAGAGGTAGACACCCATCTTCAGGCCATACTTCTCACATGCCGCGGCCAGCTCGCCGACGACGTCGCCCTTGCCGTCGCGGAACGGACTGTTACGAACGCTGTAATCCGTATATCGCGAAGGCCACAGGCAAAAACCGTCATGGTGCTTAGCCGTGATGATGACACCCTTCATGCCGGCCGCCTTCAACACCCTGACCCATTGCTCACAGTCGAGACGCCGAGGATTGAAGCTCGAGACCGGAGCGTCGCCATAGCCCCATTCACGATCGGTGAACGTGTTGGGACCAAAGTGGATGAAAGCGTAGGTCTCCATCTGCTGCCAAGCCACCTGATGAGGCGTTGGCAAAGGAGTGACAGGAGCGGGAGGCGTGTCCTGCCCGTGCGAGGCCAACGTGGCGGCAAGGGTAAGGATAAAGGTGAACAATCTATTCATAGTATCGGTTTTTTGATGGCACAAAGTAAACAAAATCTACGCAGATGGACAAATTTTAGCTACGAAAAAAGCCAAGTAAACGAGAAAAGCAGTATATTTGTCCCCGTAATCCGACAAAATCACTCAACTCACCTCGTAACAAACACCCTCAGCACTATGAAAGCCATCGTCACTACCCTACTCGTACTATGCTCCGCCGTCACCCTCTGTGCTCAAGGCACACGTGGCATTGGCATCTATCCCGGAGCCCCATCCCAATACTTCGGACCGCAGATCGTCACCAACAGCCCTCACGCCGACGGGCTTGCCACAGAGCACCGCAACCTGGCCCTGCACCGCACGGCAACAGCCTCATCGAGCATCGACTACGACCTGACGCCGCATCTGGTCACCGACGGCATCTGCGACGACACGGCACCACTGCTGCTGACGGTGACGACGCCCGATGGCGTGCTGCCGCGGCGTGAAGCCGAATGGACGCTCGACGGCGGACCCTTCTCCCGACAGGTGCTGATGGGCAGCAAGACGTGGATAGAATACGTTTGGGACGGGCCCTTCGCTTTCACGCCCCATGCCTTGAAGCTGGACGCTCGCGTGGCTTACCATGAGCAGCAGGCCGTGCGAGGTTATCGCATCACTCTGCAGGCATCGACCGACGGCAGCGAATGGACGACGGTGGCCGAGCTGTCGGGCAAGGGGCTGCCCGGACAACCCATGCGCTACGGCTTGCAAGCCGATCCCAACAAGCAGGCCGACAACGACTACCTGCCCGCCCGGATGCTCGACATGAACCTCTCCCCCGTGATGCCGGCAGCGAAGGCCAACGCATCGAGCCGCACGGCGCTGCGTCTGCTCTTCGAGATGGAGGGCGCCGCTCATTGGGATATCCACGACCTCTTCTTCTTCGACGCCGACGGCCACGCGCTGTGGGCTCAGCCCTCTCAGGCCTTCGCCAGCATGTGGATGAGCAACGGCGGAGGACCGCAATGGCTGGAGGTCGACCTGGGAGCTCCGGCCACGATCGCCCAGATCATTCCACGCTGGTACGAGGAGCCGCGGCGCTGGCACGCCGAGCAGTCGGCCGACGGACGCTACGTGCGGCTCCTGATGGACGAGCCCAACGCCTCCGGCCACTATGCCCTGCGCGAACTGGAAGTGTGGGGGACGGGCGGCGTCAGCATACAGCCCCACAAGGCTGCAGACGTCATGAACGATGGCACCATGGAGCTAAGCGGAGGCAACTGGAGGCTACAGCGCGCCTCTGAGGTCCGCGCCACTGGCGAGGAGATAGCCTCCGAGGGCTTCGACGACACGAGCTGGATCACCGCCACCGTGCCAGGCACCGTGCTCACCTCTTATATCAATATCGGCGCGGTGCCCAACCCCAACTATGCCGATGGCGTCGACGAGATCTCCGAGTCGTTCTTCCGCTCAGATTTCTGGTATCGCGACGAGTTTGAAGTGCCCGCATCGCTGCTACAGCACGGCGCACTACGACGCCTCCACTTCGACGGCATCAACTGGAAAGCCAACGTCTTCCTCAACGGCCAACGCCTCGGACGCATCGAAGGCGCCTTCATGCGAGGCGATTTCGACGTGAGCCACCTCCTGCGCCAGGGACGCAACGTGTTGGCCGTAGAAGTGCTTTGCAACGAACATTTCGGCGTGGTCAAGGAGAAGGACGAACAGACGACGCAGTTCAACGGAGGCATACTCGGCGCCGACAACCCCACCTTCCACGCCACCATCGGATGGGACTGGATCACCA
>CAMOSA010000014.1 GCA_946624335.1 uncultured Prevotellaceae bacterium | reverse complement strand
TTTATGTCTTGAATTCGTGAACAATTCTCCAAGTGTGGAGCGAGCAAGCTCGAGCACGTGTCTCGAATTCATGTAAAAGTAAAAAAGAAATGACACGAAAGGGTCATCCAGGGGCTGCGTTGACGGCCTGTCTCGTGCCCGGCGGCCCATGAAGCGTTGCCCCGAATCGCTAAATTAAGCTAAAAAACGGCGGTGAAAGAATGATTCAGGCGGAAAAAGATTATATTTGCACCACGAAAGTCTAACAATCAAGGTCTCTGACGACCCAATAGACACTTTAGGGTGTCCTATCAATTTATACCGACACGAATGATGAATCACTTAGCCATCTACACGCTGACCTCCGAGCTTCATGACAGGGAGGCTGTCGGCGCTGCGACCCGCACGTTCCTCGCGGGCCTCGGTGTAGACTATGATTTCCGCGACAATGACTATGCCGACTATGGTACGCATGCGCTGGACGTGATCTATGTACGCACGGGCGGCACGGAGGGCGTCTTCCTCAAGTTGCTGCCGCTGCTGACGTCCCGCTCGCAACGGCCTTTTTACCTGCTGACCTCAGGGCAGAGCAACTCGCTGGCGGCGTCGATGGAGATCCTCTCATACCTGCGCCAGCAGGGCCTGCGGGGCGAGATCATCCACGGCAGCGCCCCGTACGTTGCCCGTCGCCTCGGCGTGCTGACGAAGGCCGGCGTGGCACAGCAGCGCCTGTCAGGCCTCAGGCTGGGCGTCATCGGCGAGCCGTCGGACTGGCTGATAGCGAGCCGTGCCGATGCCGGGGCAGTCAAGGCAAAGCTGGGCATCGACCTCGTCAGCGTCGCGATGTCGGAGCTGCTGGAGGTCATCGCCTCGACGCCGCTGCGCGAGGTGTCCGAGGCGTGCGCCGACGAGGCTGTCAGGGCGTCGCTGCCCGGAGCCTGCCAGATCTACGATGCGCTGAGGGTCGTCATAGACCGTCACGCCCTGCAGGGCTTCACGCTGCGGTGCTTCGACCTGCTGAGCGCCGTCCGCAACACGGGCTGCCTGGCGCTGGCGCGGCTCAACGCCGAGGGCATCGTGGCCAGCTGCGAAGGCGACGTGCCGGCAATGCTGTCGATGGCTATGGCTCAGGCACTGACGGGCGTGAGCGGTTTTCAGGCCAACCCGGCCAGGACCGATGCCGAGAGGGGAGAGATAGTGTTTGCCCACTGCACGATACCTCTGGACATGACCATGCGCTACGAGCTCGACACGCACTTCGAGTCGGGCTTGGGCGTAGGCATCCGAGGCTATATGGCTGAGGGTCCGGTGACGATATTCAAGGTCTCCGGCGACCTCTCGCGCCACTTCATCGCAGAGGGCGAGCTGGTCAGCAACGGGGCGGAGCCCGGACTATGCCGCACGCAGCAGCTCATTCGCCTCGCGGATGCAAGCCTGACGACGTACTTCACAACCAACCCCATCGGCAATCACCACATCATCATGCCAGGACACTGGCGGGAAGAGCTGGACACGCTGACGCGCTGAAAGGCTGAGGGATGAGGGTTGAGGGATGAGGGATGAGGGTTGAGGGATGAGGGTTGAGGGATGAGGGATGAGGGTTGAGGGTTGAGGGATGAGGGTTGAGGGATGAGGGCTGAGGGTTGAGGGTTGAAACGAAAAACGATAAACGATAAACGCAGAGCGAAGCTCAATAGCTGGTACTACAGAATAAATATGAAAAAGATTATTATCGCAACAATGATGGCCTTAGGGGCGCTGACGGCCAGCGCCCAGGAGAAGGTTATGGAGGTGCAGAAGACGGACGGGACGACGGTCCGCACACGCGTGGCCGAGGTGTCACAGATACGCTTTCTCACCGTGGCCGAAGGCGGGCAGGGCCTGCTGGTGAAGACGACGGACGGCGAGACGGCGGCCGTGAGCTTCGAGGCGCGTCCCGTCGTGACGATGGCCGACGGACGGCTGACGGTCAAGTCGGGCTCGGCTGATGCCGTGTCGTTCGAGATCGCCGACATCGCCGAGATCATCTTCGGCGACACAGACGACGCCACGGCCATCACCGACGTGAAGGGCATGGCGCTCGTGCTGCAGGAGGGCGGCGCGCTTCTGCGCGGCATACCACGCGGCGTACAACCCCGCCTCTACGACGCCGACGGACGCAGCCTGCCAGTACCCGCCGTGCGGGGCGGCGTGCTACGCCTCGACCGCTCGACTCTGGGCAGGGGAATCTTCATCGTGAAGGCCGGCCGGTTCGCTACCAAGGTACGCCTGTAAGGCCTGCACCGTTCACGACTTATCAACTACGTTTAAGGAAACACAAGCATTATGCAAAGAAAGATGAAAAAGACAGTCTTGCTGGCGACGCTCCTCACGGGAGCCGGCCAGCTCGCCGCCCAGCAGCCCGCCACGATGATCATGGAGCTGACCAACGGCGCCTCGGTGCGCACGGAGGTCGGGGCGGTGGAGCGCATCACCTTCTCCGACGGCGACTACGCCCTCAACAGCGCCGGCCAGCGCATCCTCGAGGCCGACGAGCTCTGCTGGCCCGAAGAGCGCCTGCTGCCCTGCCTGCTGCCTCCGGCGAAGGAGGTATGGGCGCTGGATATGCCGGCGGCCTCGCTGAGCGACGAGGAGCGCATCATGTTCTGCACGCTGCAGGGCATCGTCAACCGCACGTGCCCACGCATCCTGCTCTACAACCACAATGAGGAGCCACGCAGCACATGGCCCACGGCCCACGGCATCACGACGAAGGCCATCCCGACAGCAGCGCCCTACAGTCTGGTGGAGAAATTCCAGGAGGAGATACGGGGGCTGGTGCTCTACAGCAGCGCGCTGAGCGAGCACTATGCCAACCTCGCCGCCACTGTCGCCGGCCTGGACCGCCTGCTGCCCGTGACGCCGGCGATCAGGGCCAAGCTCATAGGCGCCGGCATGGACTTCCCTGTCGTCGAGGACCTCACGTCGCTCACCATGACGAGCGCCCTGGACATCTACACTTACCTTTACGACAATTACTGGAGCCGCTGCAACCACCGCCTGCTCATCAGCCTCCGGCCCACGATCCCCTACGTACACGACATCGGCGCCGTCTGCGGTTCGGCCTGCGTGTGGCTCGACCCACGCAACGGCAGCGAGCGCCTGCTGCTGAGCCGGATGCTACGCGACATGACACCCGGCCTCAGCTTCGTACTGGGCTGGTACCCCGAGGAGCGCTCCGGCGTGGGCGAGGCCACGCGCCACGGGCTGTCGACGGTGCCGGCCGACTTCTTCGAGAACACGTCGGTCTACACCGCCGTCAACAAGCCCATCAAGATCCCGCCCGTGCCGAAACGCCCCAAGCTGGAGAACAAGGTCTATGCCGCCGTCTACATCAGCGACGGCGATAATATACAGTACTGCCAGCACGCCATGGCCAAGATCTTCGAGCAGGGCGGGCGCGGACAGATGGCCATGAACTGGACCATCAGCCCGTCGCTGGCCGACATAGCCCCGTCGATGCTGAACTACTACTACGGCAAGGCGACGACCAACGACTGCTTCGTCAGCGGCCCCTCGGGGATGGGCTACGCCATGCCCTACGACGCCCACAACTCGCGCTACTACGCCAGTGCCAACTCCAGCAACCTCATCACGCCCTACGCCCAGCTGACGCAGCGCTACCTGGAGAAGAGCGGCCTGCGCGTCATCACAGTCTGGGACGACATCAGCAACGTGCAGCGCAGGGTCTACGCCGAGAACTGCCCCTACCTCTACGGCATCACCATCAACGACTGGGAACGGCAGGCCGGACGCCTGACCGCCAGCGTGCAGTCCGGCTGGTTGCCCATCACGCCGCTCTATCCGTGCTACGCCAACAGCGCCGACGTCATCACAGACTTTTTCCGACGCGACATCAACAACTTCACCGGCTCCGAGCCTATGTTCGTCACCGGACAGGCCACCGTGTGGGATGCCGGCCCCGACAAGCTCGTTGCCCTGAAGAACAAGCTCGACGCGCTCTCGCCCGGCAACGTCAAGATCGTCCGTGCCGACCACTGGTTCAGCTACTACAACGAGGCTCACCACCTGCCCTTCAACCTCGCCATGCTGCAGCAGACGCGCGTCACGTCGTCGCCGGCGAAGAGCAGCGCTCGGTACGCTACCGACGGGTCGCCCTCGCAGGGTTATATGTGGATCTCGCGGACGGCCGAAAGCACGGGATGGGTGCAGCTGGACTTCCAACAGACCTACCTGATCAGCCGTTACGTGGTGCGCCATGCTGAGGCGGGCGGCCTGGAGCCGGAGCTCAACAGCCGCGCCTTCGTCGTCGAGACAAGCATCGACGGCGAGACATGGACGACGGTTGGCACACACGACGACAACACCGAGCCCGTGACCGATGCCTCCATCACGCCCGTCGAGGCACAATACCTGCGCGTCAGCGTCAGCGATGGAGGTGCCGACGGCTACGTGCGCATCGCTGACATAGAGGTCTACGGCTCCAATTAAAGAAAACACACACGCCCCACCCAGGGCGCACTATCTATGAAACGCTTCATCGCCTACCTATATCTCTTCGCGCTGTGCCTGACAGCGAACGCCCTCAACGGATTCTTCTACAGCGCTGACCGCCTCTCGTGCTCCTCCGTCAATGCCATCGTACAGGACTCCTACGGCCTGTTGTGGATCGGCTCGGAGCACGGGCTGGACAGCTTCGACGGCTACACCTTCACGCCCCACGCCCCACTGTGCAGCGACGATGTCCACCCGGCGTCGGTCGCCTCGCTCTACTGCGACGCAGGCGGCAGGCTGTGGGTCGGCACGGCACGGGGCCTGCTGCTCTACGACCGCGCCGGCGACACCTTCCGCCCCGTGACTTTCCCCGACGGGCTGAGCCCCCGGGTGGCACAGATGGTGGAGCTGCGCGACGGACGCCTCGTGGCAGGGACAGCAGGCTACGGCCTCTTCGCCGTGGATGCCGACTCGCTCGTGGCCACCCGCGTCACCAGCCTGTCCACCGGGGACGACAACTCGTATTTCAACCACCTGTTCCTCTCGTCCGACGGCACATTCTGGAAGAGTGGCGCCGACGAGCGCGTCGTGCGCTGCAAGGCAGGCGCTGAGCCACAGACCTTCACGACAGGATACGGCAGCGTGGTGAGCTTTGTCGAACGCGACGGGCAGACGCTGGCCTGCTGCCCACACGGACTGATCGACGCCAACGGCCGTAAGCAGCACGACGACATCGACGCCGAAGGTCTCCACTTCAACACCGCCGTGGCCGATGCACAAGGTAATATATATATAGGTACGCGCTCGGGAGGCCTGCACTGGCTGCCGCAGGGCTCTGAGCGCCTGCAGCGCCTGCCCGTCGTGGCCCATGGCGCCGACATCACAGGCGCCACCATCAATGTCGTCTACCTCGACCGCCAGGGCAACCTGTGGGTCGGCTGCGAACTGCAAGGGCTGCTGATGCTGCCGCTGGTGAAACGCCCCCTCTTCCAGACGTGGGGCTCCGAGACAAGCCTGCTCATGGCCTCGTCGGTGACGGACATCGTCGAGGGCTATGGCGGGAGCGTCTACTGCGCCGTGCCCGGCAGGGGCGTGTATGGCTTCAGTGCCGACGGCCTGCTCTATTCGCATCCGCCATCGCCACAGGATGCCGAGACGCTCTACCGCGACGCCGACGCCAACTACTGGCTCGGCACAGCCTCGAGCCTCTGCCGCATCAACCCCGAGGCATACACCTACGAGGCCCTATGCACGCTGCCGGGCGACCATGTCAACGTGATGACCGACGCAGGCAACGGACTGCTGGCCGTGTCGACCTTCGGCGCCGGACTGGCTATCGTGGACAAGGCGTCGGGGCGCGTCGTGCGCCAGCTGACGATGCACGACACCGACACCATCGGTCGCGGCCGGCTGGTCAACGACTGGATCTACGCGCTGGACACCGACAACAAGGGACGCCTGTGGATAGGCACGGCGTCGGGCGTCAGCTGCTATGATATCGGCGCTGACCGCTTCCTGCCCTACGCCAACGATGCCGAGATAGGGCGCGAGGCGTGCACGGCGCTGCGGGCCTTAGCCTCGGGCGACGTGCTGCTGGGCCTGGAGTGCGGGCTGTATCGCTGGAGCCATGACAAAGGGCTGCGCGCCGAAGCGGGCACCGAGGCTCTGCGCGGCCGCTCGGTGAGCTTCATCGCCGAGGACGAGCGCCACGAGCTGTGGCTGAGCACGAACGACGGCATCTGGCACTGGACACCCGCGTCGGCCACACTGGCAGCCTACGTCGGCGCCGGAGGAATGTGCACGCGTGAATTCGTACGCGGCGCCGGACTACTGGCCACTGACGGGCGCATCTTCTTAGGCACGGCCGACGGCATCACACTGTTCCACCCCGACAGCCTGCGCCACCACCGACAGGCCAACGCCGAGGTACACCTGACAGCCTTCACCGTCGGCGACAAACGCGTCAGCGTGATGCCGACACCCGACCGTTTCACGCTGAGCTACCTCGATGCCAGCTTCCGCATGGAATTCTCGCTGCTGACCTTCGACGACGTTGCCGACATCAGCTTCGACTACCGCTTCCGCGGCGAAGAGCGATGGCAGACAACAGGACGGGGGCACAACACCATCAGCTTCAGCCACCTGCCGCCTGACGAATACGTACTGGAGGTGCGGGCACGACAAGCCGACGCCACCACCGCCGTACAGCGCTACACCATCGTGGTGCGCCCGCCCTGGTGGCGATCGACATGGGCTTACCTCGTCTATGTCTTGCTGCTGTGCGCACTCACGGCCATCGGCATCGTTGCCTACAAACGCCACCTGCAGAACCGCTACAACAGCGAGAAGCTGCAGCTGCTGCTGAGCACCATCAACGCCGACGACACGCCGCTGACGCTGGACGACCTGAAGCGTGCCATACACACCTTCGTGCAGAGCCGCAAGCACAAGCGCGGCGTCTACGGTGACACCGAGACGATGGCCGACCGCGTGGAAGTGCCCGATCAGCGCGGCAACGACGAAGCGCTGATGGAACGTATCATGCAGAGCATCAGCCGTCACCTCGGCGACAGCGACTTCAGCGTAGAACAGCTCTGCGCCGAAGCCGCCATCAGCCGTGCCCATCTCCATCGCAAGATGAAGGAGATGACGGGACTCTCAGTGACGGAGTTTATCCGCAATATTCGCCTGGAGCAGGCTGCACGCCTGCTGCGTGAACGTAAGCTCAACGTGACACAGGTGGCCTACACCGTCGGCTTCTCCAGCCTGGGCTATTTCACCACCGTCTTCCGCAAGCACTTCGGCGTCACGCCTCGCGAGTTCATGAACGGCGGCAGCGAAGGCACCGAGGAAAGTGATAATTCATAATTAATGATTGCAGTTTCGGAAGTTGCGACAACGTCCGAAACTGCAATCATTCATCATTCCTCTTTACAGGAGGCGCGAGTAGGCCCTACTCACCCGACAGGCTCACCTTCTGTCCGCCGACGATATAAATACCTGGGGCGAGGCCTTGCAAGGCTTCACGCCGGGTCACCTGGCGGCGCAACAGCAGACCCGTCGTCGAGTAGACATCGACACGCGCGTCGCTCTCGATGCCGTCGATGGCGTCGGGCTCGCCGGGCGAGTAGTCGTCGTTGTTGGTCAAATACATATCGTCAACGACAATCGTGCCCTGCCCGTTGGACCAGAAGCTCACGATGCGGATATTGTCAAGGTCCAGACTTTGGCCCGTGCGGTTGCCACTGGTATATTTAGCCTCCTGCAGCTTGAGCACGATCTGCCGTTTTGAGCCGAAGCCCGGCGTGGCACAGCAGTCACTCCAGATGCTGTTGGCCGTGAAGATGTTCAGGTGGGCGTCGCAGTTCTGCGTCCGCTTGAGCTTGATGACAAGATATTTGTAGCCCGTCCAGTCGGCACCGTCGGTGTAGACCCATCCCATCTGTCCCCATTGCCCGGGACGGAAGGTGCGGGTGCTCTCGGTGTAGACGCCTTCGGCGAAGAGCGAGGTGTTGATATAGTCCCGTCCGAAGGGGAAGAAGGAGGAACGCACCTGGAACGTTGTCGAGAGCGTGTTGCCCATGGGGTCCGTGTAGGAGGCCGTGATGTCCACCGTGCCTTCGCGCAGACCGCGCAGCCTGCCGTTGGCCGTACTGACGATATTGTCGGCGCTGACGGTGTATGTGGCCTGTGAGGCGATGTTCTCCGTGTGGCCGTCACGGAAGTTGGCGTTGATGGTCAGCGCCGTGCTGTTACCCACCATAATCTCGAGGGTGGGTTGCTCGAGCGTCAGCGACTCGGCCGTGAGCATCTCGGGGCTGTAGCCCTCGAAGTCATCGGGGTAATAGTAGCTCTCGTCATAGTCGCTCTCGGTGGTGAACCAGTCAAAGTCAGCATAGCCGTCGCTCTCATCGCCCGTGGCATAGCAGAAGAGGCCAAAGCGGGCACCGACGAAGACGGTGAGGTTGAAGCCCAGGGCTGTCTCGCCGCCGATGGGACGATAGTCGACATTGTCGGTGGAATAATAGAACCGTGTACGGCTGCTGCCATAGGACACCGTGGCGCGCAGGTAGACGATGTCACCGACACTCTCGTCCACGACGACCTCATCGGGCGTAAAGCTACTGTTGACGCGCAGGGTGTCCTGCCGCCAGACGAGCTGTCGCTGCCCGTCGACGACGCGCACGGCCAACATGGCGTACGGATCCTGGAAGATACAGATGCCGGCATAGTCGCCTTCGGTGAGGTGGCTGACATCGAGGCGTATCGTGCCCATCGACGACCGGTCGTCGAAGGCAAAGATACGTTGAGTCAGCATATTTCGGGCCTGCGTCAGTCGGCTCACGGGCGCCGATGTCTTCAGCCGCAGCCATCCGGGCCGCTCGAAGAGCGTCCATGCGCCGTCGTCGGGGTTATGATTCCACTGCCATTGCATCCCGAGGGGGTAGGAGCGGAAGTTGTCGTTCGTCGGCAGCGGCTCGCGCTTCGTGGCAGCACCCGTCGCCGGCTTCTTCGACGAAGCGTAAGGCACACCCCTGTTGCCCACGACGGGCCAGTCGTCGGTCCATTTCACGGGCTGCAGGTTGGGGAAGCGCCCGAGGCACCCCAGGTCTTGCTGCATAATGGTCCACCACTCGCCTGTCTGCGTCTCGATGAGTGCGCCCTGGTGGATAGTATTGGGCGCTCCGTTGATGGTTTTCTCGACGAGCATCTTCTCCTCATAGGGACCGAAGATGTCGGTGGAGCGGAAAGCCACCTGACCCGAGGGCCATCCGCCGTAGGTCGCATAGATATAATAGTAGTCGCCGATCTTGTAGAGGTGACTGCCCTCGAGACCTGAGCCGTCACGCGTGACGACCGACTGCTCGCGGATGAAGTTGAAGTCCTCGTCGAGCTCGCAGATCTTGATGTCATTGATACCACAGGCGACGTAGACCTTACCATTGTCGAAGAGCATTCCTGGGTCGTAGTATATGCGCGAGAGTTTCTTCATATCCCATGTGCCCTCAGGGTCGGAAGCCGTCAGCAGGAAGCCGCCGGCATCGTTGCCGTTGACGAGGATATAGAAGAGGCCGTCGTGGTAAGCCATGGAACAAGCCCACATACCTGCAGCGTAAGCGTTCTTGTCGTTGGCCAGACAATAGCGGTCAGCGGTCGAGAGCTGCGTCAGCGGTTGAGCGCAATACTGCCAGTTGACGAGGTCCTTCGACTTCAGGATGGTAGCGCCCGGGAAATGATGCATCGTCGTCGACACCATATAGAAGGTATCGCCCACGCGTATGACATCAGGGTCGGGGAAGTCGGCGGCAATGACAGGGTTCTGATAGCGCCCGTTGCCGAGGTCGCTGACACGGCCGTTCTTGAAGTCCGGGTGTGCGAAGTCCTTCTCGTAGTACTCGGCATACCAGTCCATGCAGGCCTTGCCGCATGCTTCCTCCAGCCCTCCAAAAGCTGCCGTCACGGTGCCGTCGGCGATGAGCTTGTCGACGTCGAGCAGACAATGAGTGCCAGAGAGTGTCATGGAGATATTGCCGAAGTGATCGAGCATGGCCTTGTAAGCCCTACCCCACTTTGACGTCGAGCCTGTCGACCAAGTACCATAGTTGGGCTGCACCCACTCGCCGTGTTCGTTGTAGTGCCCCTCGGCTTCAGGGTTAGTGGGGCTCCAGTCGACCTCGGTGATGATGACCGGCGCGAAGTCGACGACGGGCACCTGAGCGTGGAACTGGTTGATCTTGCTCGTCGGGTCAGGATTATTGTCGCTGCTGCCGTACCAGCCGGTGTAATCGTGCACGGCATAACCTATGTCGGCTCCTTCGATGGGGAAGGAGGCATAGCTGGTGTAGTTGGCCTGCCAACCTGTGCCCGGCGCCCATATGATCCCGGTGAAGCCGTTGGCGCGTATCTTGTCGACGATGGGCTGGAAGAAATCGTGAAGCGCTGCCGCATCGTCCTGTCCGCTGGCGTTCTTCAGCGAGACAGGCTCGTTGGCCAGCTCGATGCTGATCTGACCGGCATACTTCTTGATGGAGTCGTTCTGAGTGACAAGGTCCCAGACCGTCATCAGGTACTGGTTGTAGTAGTCGCCGACCTGGATGTTGCCCGGACACACGCCGGGCGGGCGCATGACGACATACAGGCCATGACTGATCGCGTCCTTGGCCAAGGGGAAGTATAAGGTTCTCAGGAATGACTTGAGGCGGTTGGGGTTGAACTTCTTGATGTCGGCCTCACCGCCGGCATCGGCAGCCTGTCCCTCGGAGCCGGCATAGACATAGGTGCTCGAAGGGTCGTTGGTCCACGCGGGGTCGAGATGAAGGCGGAAGACATCACACTTGGCTTGCTCCAAGCCCTTGAAGATCTTCGAGAAATAGGCTTTGCACTTGGTGGCGCCGGCAGCGTCGTAGTTGACGGACGGGCTGCCCCAAGGCGAGCCCCATCGCCAGTCGTTGAAATACATATTCGGAGTATCCATCACGCCGTGCAGCACGACATGATTACCGTGAGGATCCACAAGCCAGCGACCCTCGACGTGCAAGGGAGGCAGTGGTTTCTCCAAGTGGTTAGGTGCTTCGCGCTGGGCGAAGGTACTCATGGCAAGAAATGTCAGGAGAAGGGGGAATAAGAGCTTTTGCATAATTATTGTTTGTTGATTTTAACATCTGTCACACGACTATCTGAACAGCAGCTGCGCCATCTGATACAAGCTGCGACGCCACGTGAGGAACTCGTGCGCCGTACCCTCCGAGACATAGCCTACGGCGTTGAAGCCTGCTGCCTTCAGCGCCTCTGTCGACTGGCGGATGCCGTCGGGATTCTCTTTGCTGCCGCAGCTCTCGAAGATCAGGCGCACCTGACCCTTATCCTTCAGGTCGGCAGGGGAATACGTGCCGCCGCTGAAGAGACCGTAGTAGTCGAACATCTCGGGGCGCCGCAGCGTGATCAGTCGCGTCTCGAAGCCGCCCATTGACAACCCGGCCATGGCGCGCGACGCTTTCTTGGCGATGGTGCGATAGCGACTGTCGATGTATGGCACGAGCTCGTCGACGAGCACTTTCTCGAAGTCCTGTGCCGTGAATTCGCGAAGCCCGCCGAAGCGTACTTCGTTAGTCATGCCGTAAGTCATCACGATGATGAAGGGCTTACACTTGCCCTCGGCCAACAGGTTGTCCATGATGATGCCGGCACGGCCCTGGCGGCTCCATGATGTCTCGTCCTCGCCCCATCCATGCTGCAGGTAGAGCACCGGATAGCGTTTCTTATCCTTATCATAGGTCGGAGGTGTATAGACGAAGGCCCGACGCATCTGCTGCGTGCTTTCGCTCCAGAAGAGCACCTCGCGGACATCGCCGTGCGGCACGTCTTTCGTCGCATAGAAGTCGCCGTCGTGAGCCGGCACCTCGATGCCACTCTCGTAGCGGGCGCCGCCGGCGTAGAGATGAGTGCCGGGATCGGTCACCAAGCCACCGTCGACGTTGAGATGATAGTAGTGGAAGCCTTCGTCCTCGGGCTTTGCCGTCTGGCCCACCCATGAGCCGTCGTAGCACTGATGCAGGGGCGTGCCGGCGCCTCCGCCGATCGTGCTGACGACGCTTTTGGCCTCAGGCAACTCGATGCGGAAGCGGACGTAGCCCTGCGAGTTGACCTGCGGATAGTCCTGCCGTGCCAGATTCGTGGCCGAGGGCTGGAAGTCCTCCTTCACGCCAGGCTGTTCGGGGAAGGCCAGGGCGGCATTAAAGGGCGGCCGCTGTTGCTGCTGCGGACCACGGCGGCGCTGCCCCTGCTGATCCTGCTGGCGAGGCTGCCGGGCAGGCTTCGCAGGCAGTTGCCACAGCGGGCTGCGCATATCATGGATATAGTCATAGGCCATCTTACGCTGGTACTCGGTGTCGAAGGGCAGCGGATAGTTGCGGGCGCCAAGCCACGAGTCGCGGTCCGATAGATTCCAGAAAGTGACGTTATCCACGACCTCCTTATGCTTGCGCAACACACGGAAGATGCGGGCATACTGGTCGGCCAGGTGCTGCTTCAGCGAGTCGCTGACAGCCGCGCCCTCCTGGCTGAACTGAAGGGCGCCGCCCATCTCCTCGTTGGCTCGCACGTCGAGCTCCGTGACGTGAATGTGCTTCACGACAGTCTTGTAGAGCGATATGGCCGCATCGATCTCATCTTCCTTAGGACCATAGATATTATAATGCCCCTGCATGCCGATACCGTCGATGGGCACGCCGTTGGCCTTCATCTTCTTCACCATCTCGAAGATGCGCCGGCTCTTGACGGGGTCCGTCTCGTTGTAGTCGTTGTAGAAGAGCAACGCGTCGGGGTCTGCCTCGCGGGCATATCGGAAAGCGGCGGCTATGAACTCATCGCCCGCAATCTGATACATCGGCGACTGGCGGTAAGGATCGCTGGCGCCGGCGTCGTCCGTCATCGCCTCGTTGACCACGTCCCAAGCGTAGACGACGTCTTTGTATCGGCTGACGACGGTCACGATGTGAGCCCTCATCCGCTTGAAGAACTCATCCTTAGGCAGCAGGTTGCCCTCGCTGTCCTTGTACATCCATTCGCCGATCTGCGCGTGCCACATCAGGCAGTGACCACGCATCTTGATACCGTTCTGTCGGCAGAAGTCGGCGATACGGTCGGCGCGCGAGAAGTCAAACTGGCCCTGCCGAGGCTCCGTTGGCTGGGGCTTCATGTCGTTCTCCGCCGTGACGCTGTTGAATTCGCGGCAGATCAGCGCCTGCTGCTCGGGGTTCGTCACGTTGCGTTGGTTCACGGAAACGCCGATGGTGAAATAGCCCTTGTAGGCATCCTTCAGGCCCGATGCCAAGACATCGGCGGCAGACTGCCCCGAGGCGGAGGGGCTGACGAGGGCCAGCAGAAGCACTGCCATGAGATGTGCGGGAAAGAATCGTTTCATGAGTCTATGTTTTGGGGTTAAGAGTCAACTGAAATGAAATGCAATAGAGCCGTCAAACAAACTTTGACGCTGCAAAGTTACGCACATTAGCCCACACGTTTGTTTACTTTTGTCTCAGAAAGTGATAATCGTGTATCATCACGCCAGATAAACGCTATTCACAGGACAATGTATTCGGTAACAAGAAGAAAAAATGTAAGAAAAGCAAAAAAAATCTCCAAAAAGTACAAGGGAAAAAGAATAAGTGTTATATTTGCACCCAAATAGGACTGAACTAACACTTTTTACTCCATAATTCTGCTATGCGAAACTATCTCTTTGCAGTCCTTGTGATGGCAGCCGTACTGCCCGCACAAGCCAAGTCCGACAAGCCGACATCCGCTGGCTATCCCATCACACCCGTACCTTTCACCAGCGTCAAGGTAACCGATGCCTTTTGGGGCCAACGTCTGAAGGCCAGCCGCGAGGTGACGATACCCCTGGCCTTCTCAAAGTGTGAGGAGACAGGCCGCTACAAGAACTTCGAGAACGCCGCAGCGCACATGAAAGACCCCTCGAAGGTCTTCAAGGTCAGCGGCTACTCCTTCGACGATACCGACCCGTATAAGACCATCGAGGGTGCCAGCTACCTGTTGCAGACCTATCCGGACAAGAAGCTGGAAGCCTATCTCGACTCCGTCATCACCATCATCGGCTCCGCACAGGAGCCCGACGGATACCTCTACACAGCACGCACGCAGAACCCCGGACATCCCCACGAGTGGGCCGGCGACCGCCGTTGGGTGAAGGAAGAAGACCTCTCGCATGAGCTCTATAACCTCGGACACATGGTCGAAGGCGCCATCGCACACTACCAAGCCACCGGCAAGCGCAACTTCCTCGACATAGCAATCAAATATGCCGACTGTGTCGTTCGCGAGGTAGGCCCCAACCCCGGTCAGGCCTGCGTAGTGCCCGGCCACCAGATTGCCGAGATGGCGCTGGCCAAGCTCTACCTGGTCACGGGCGAGAAGAAATACCTCGACGAGGCTAAGTTCTTGCTCGACTACCGCGGCAAGACGACCATCGTGCACGACTACTCGCAGGCCCACAAGCCCGTCATCGAGCAGGACGAAGCCGTAGGCCACGCCGTACGCGCAGCCTACATGTATGCCGGCATGGCCGACGTGGCAGCCCTGACGGGCGACGCATCCTACATCCACGCCATCGATGCCATCTGGGACAATATCGTCACGAAGAAGCTATACATCACCGGCGGCATAGGTGCCACCAGCAGCGGCGAGGCTTTCGGCCGCAACTACCAGCTGCCCAACATGAGCGCCTACTGCGAGACGTGCGCCGCCATCGGCAATGTCTACGTCAACCACCGTCTGTTCCTGCTCCACGGCGAGTCGAAGTATTACGACGTGCTCGAACGCACGCTCTACAACGGCCTCATCAGTGGCGTGTCGCTCGAGGGCAACAGCTTCTTCTACCCCAATCCCCTCGCCTCCATCGGTCAGCACCAGCGTCAGGCATGGTTCGGCTGCGCCTGCTGCCCCTCTAATATCTGCCGCTTCATTCCTTCGCTGCCCGGCTACGTCTATGCCGTCAAGGACAAGAACGTCTACGTCAACCTCTTCCTCTCGAACAAGAGCGAGCTGAAGGTCGGCGGCAAGGCCGTCACCCTCTCGCAGCAGACTGACTACCCGTGGAACGGCGACATCACCGTCACCGTCGACAAGAACGCTGCCGGACAGTTCGCCATGAAGATTCGTATCCCCGGATGGGTCAAGGGAAATGTTGTGCCCTCCGATCTCTATGAGTACACCGACGGACGGCGCCTCGCCTACAGCGTCAGTGTCAACGGCACGAAAGTCGACGCCACGCCGACGGCCGACGGCTACTGCACCATCGACCGCAAGTGGAAGAAGGGCGACCGTGTGCAGGTCCACTTCGACATGGAACCCCGCACCGTTCGTGCCAATGCCCAGGTGCGTGACGACCGCGGCATGATCAGCATCGAGCGCGGGCCTATCGTCTACTGCGCCGAACATCCCGACAACGACTTCGACATCGCCGGCGTACTCGTCAACCAAGAGCCGCGCTTCAAGATGGGCGATGCACAGATTGCCGGCACGCCCGTCAAGACCATCATCACGGATGCCCAGGTGCTCAACTTCGACAAGAACGGACGTCTGACGACGGACGACGTCCACCTCACGCTGATACCTTATTATGCCTGGTGCCATCGCGGCAGCGGCAAGATGCAAGTATGGCTGGCTCAGGACCTGCTGGCCACGACGCCGGCACTGCCCGCAACGCTGGCCTCGGAGAGCAAGGTGGAGTCCTCGTCGCGTATGCCCTCCATCTCCAGCCTCAACGACCGCCTCGTGCCGAAGAGCGGCGACGACCGCAGCGTACCCTACACCCACTGGTGGCCCAAGGAGGGCACCACAGAGTGGATTTCATACACCTTCCCGCAGGCTGCCACCGTCAGCTCCAGCACCGTCTACTGGTACGACGACCAGCCGTGGCAGGGCTGTAAGGTGCCCGACAGCTGGAAGCTCTTCTACCGCGACGCCGCAGGGGAGTGGCAGCCCGTGGCCAACCCCGACAAGTACCCTACGACTAAGGGCGCTGCCTGCACCGTCAACTTCGACCCAGTAGAGACAACAGCCGTGCGCATCGAAGTGAAAATGGCCGCTGACAAGTCGGCCGGCATCTTCGAGTGGAGCGTCAAGTAGTTGAATATTGAAAATTAACATCAATACAATGAAAAAAGCATTATTCCTATTGCTCGCACTGACGATGTCACTGCAAGTCATGCAGGCCGCACAGCGCGAACTCGTCATCAAGCTGAAGGACGGGTCGCAGCGCGCCTACCACCTGACGAGCGACTTCCGTGAAATCGTCACGATGAAAAGCACGGCAACGTCCATCACACTCAACGGCGACGAATATGCCATTGCCGACGTCGTCGAACTGCGCATCTATGAAGAGGTGCCCGAAGGAGCCGAAGTCATCGACGCCATAGCCGCCCTGCCCGACGACGCACAGGGCCGCACGATCACCCTCACAGGCTTCGACCTCAGCGGCCGCCGCATAGCCAAAAACGCGATGAAATCGGGCATTTATATCATTAACCGCAAAAAAGTTGTCATTCCATGAGACGCTTATTGACTACCCTCGCCTTGCTCGCAGCAGCATGGCAGCTGCCCCTCTCGGCACAGACGCTATGGATCGAAAACGCCAACCGCAACCAGCGTGCGAAGAGCATCGACCTCGCAGAACAGGACTCCGTCGTCTTTCGCTATTCGCAGATTCGCACCTTCAAGAACGGAAGGCCCACCAACTACGGTTTCAGCAATATCCTCGGCTACACCGGCGAGGGGCAGAGCGTGGCGATGAGCTTCAGCGAGCCCGACCCACGCATCATCTGGAAACCCACGACGTCCGACAACAACTATAACAACGACTACACCAACCCCGAGTCGCAATGGAGCTTCAAGCGCTCGAAGGAGAGCGAACATTTCATCGTCTTCTGGGACAAGCGCTTCGGCGACGACCCCAACGCGGCCACCGTGCCCGCTAACCTGCGTGTCGACGTGGACGACATGCTCGAGAAAGCCGAGCAGTTCTTCAAGACCAACGTCGAGGTGCTGGGGATGTGCGACGTCGGCGAAGGCCGCTCGCGCCTCGATGAATACAAGATGATCATCCACCTGCTCTACGATACGGGCTGGACGGCTGTCGGCTCGGGCTACGACGACATGATCGGCGCGCTGTGGGTGACGCCCTCGACGAGCCATCCCGTAGGTCACACGATAGCGCACGAGACAGGCCACTGCTTCCAATACATGATTGCCACGGACTGGCGCAAGAATGGCGTGTCCAACTATCTCCAGCGCGGCTGGCGCTATGGCTTCGGCAGCAACGGCCAGGGCGGCAACGCCTTCTGGGAGCAGTGCGCACAGTGGCAAGGCTTCCAGGACTATCCCAGCGAGGTCTTCGGCTACCACACCGACGTATGGCTACAGAACTACCATCGCCACCTCAACCACGAGTGGATGCGCTACGCCTCCTACTGGTGGCCCTATCACCTCGTGGAGAAACAAGGCGCAAAGGCGTTCGGACAGCTGTGGCGCGAGAGCCGCTATCCCGAGGACCCCATTGAGACTTACACACGTCTCTTCTGCGACGGTAATATCGAAACGTTCTGGGACGACTACTTCGAGTACGCCACGAAGCTGCAGAACTACCAGTTCGGCGACATCCACAAATACCTCGTCACCAGCAAGCGCAACTATCGCACCTCTTTATATAAGGTGGAGGACGACGTCTATCAGGTGGCTTACGCCAGCTGCCCTGAGACGAGCGGCGTCAACTTCATCCGCCTGACGGGCTTCACGCAAGGCACCGAGGTGAAAGTCGAATTCGAGGGCCTCAACCCGGGCAGCCCCCTGCACGCCGACGACCCCGGCAAGGCGTGGAAAGGCGACCCCGCCGACGGCGCTAATGCATCGAACTATGATGCCGTGACGACCTACAACACCGCCGGCAACGCCGCCAACCGCGGCTGGCGCTATGCCTTCGTCAGCGTGCAAGGGTCAGGAGCCAACAGCACCACATCCGTGTCAGAAGTCTGCAAGGACGCACAAGGGACATTGACATACACCATACCGCAAGGCACAAGCATCGTCTCGCTATGCGTCGTAGCGACGCCGAAGGTCTATAACCGCCACGCATGGGACGAGACCGACAGGAACGATGCACAGTGGCCCTACCGCGTCAAGTTCACTGGCTGCAAGCCCACGACGGCACAGGTGATGAACTGAGAAGCGGACAGCAGAACGCATCACATTCCCACAAGGACAACAACCGACAAAGAAAAAATCATACCAATCATTATTATTAACTAATTTATTTACGCTTATGAAAAAGTTCTGTACTTATCTTGTTGCGCTCATCGCGGGCCTCGGCCTCAGCATGAACGCACATGCGCAGTTCAGCGCAACGATTGAGGCGTATCCGTCTACCGACTGGGCTGCCACGTACCACGATTTCAGCCTCGCTGAAGTGGCCACAGCACTCGGCACTGACGCCGCTACGCTCGTAGCAGACCTCGACGCCTGGATGGCCAATGAGACTCCTACGGAGTTCTGGTTCCAGACATCCGACTATGTCCCCACGGAACTCGCGGGCTACACCGCCAACGACCGCGGCTTCTGGATGAAGCTCGACGGCACCGTCGTCAGCTTCGGTCAGAAAGAGACCGAGGACGGCGAGGAGCTGCAGGCCATGTACAATGTCTACGCCTGGGACGCTGAAGCCGGCACATTCTCCGTCGGCATCGGACAGATGCCCGGCAAGCTCGTGGCCGGCGACCAGGGTCACGTGCAGCTCGTCATCGCCAAGGGCGACAAGAAGGCTACCTTCGACATGACCCTCAGCGTCATCGAGAAGCCGCAGGCCGACATCCCCGACCCTGTCACCGACCCGACACAGCTCACCATCGTCAAGGAGATCAACGCCGCTTGGGATCAGTACCCCAATGCGCCCAAGAACCAGACCGTTGACCTTACAGGCGTGGCCGAGCTCTTAGGCACCACCGACGAGATCATCGCCGAGAACCTCGACCAGTTCCTCTTCATGCCCACGCTAGAGCTGCGTGGCGATGACCCCCAAGCACAGAAGCCCTACAAGGTCAACACGCTCTCCAACGAGCCCACAGCCGGAGGCTTCGGATGGTGGATGGCCGCCGTCTGGGACGACGAGCTCGAAGGCTTCAGCACCGAGGTCGTTCGCTGCGTATGGGGCGATCACGCCGCATTCCGCTCGATGTATGACGAGCAGTACAGCTACGATGCCGCCACGCACACCCTCAGCAGCGTCACAGGCTGGGAGAACTACAGCCAGGAGCTTGGCACGAAGTACAACTACGACGTCTACGTCATCTATGGCGACAAGGCAGCTGTCATCCATCACGTCGTCACGCTCACGACGAAGCCTGAGGAAGACCCGAACAAGTGGGTGAAGATTGCCGAAGAGAGCCAGGCTGTTGAGCTCGAGAAGGGCGAAGGCAGGACGGCAGTCCTCAACCTCGACCTCGACGTCATCGCTACGGCCCTCGATTGCGAGGTCGCCAACCTGAACGTCTACGGCCCATCGGACACCAAGGGCAATATCGACGACCGCCACACGGCCAACAATGGTGGCTTCTGGTTCAGCGGCAACGGCGTCGTGTGCCCATGGGCCGGATCGGATGACGAGAGCAGCCCCTTCACCTTCTATATCGAGCCGGTCGCCAACAACGACTTCAGCTCATGGAACGTCGGACAGAACGCTGCCAACATCACGCCCGACCAGCCTTACACGACGACCTTCTTCTTCTTCAACGGAGCCAAGAGCGAGACCAACAACAAGTACTACGCCGTCAACATCAGCGTCACCTTCACCGTGACGCCTGAGGAGTTCGACGAGATCACCGTCGTCGCCACGAAGAACATCACAGCCCGCGTAGAGCCCATCACCGAAGGCTGGGGCGGCGACATCATCGATGGTGTCGACCTGACCGAGCTGAATGAGCTCATCGGCACCTCGTCGCCTGACCTCTACGCTTGGGTGCCAGGCGAGAGCGGCAACGAGTTCACCAAAGAATGGAGCTGCGACCCGAAGCCCGGCTTCTGGCTGACGCCTGACGGCTATCGCACCACATGGCAGAACGCTGCCAACTCACCCTTCGGCGTCTGCTATCTCGCCGACGGTACCTTCCAGATCTTCCAGTTCGTAGACGGCAACCCGGCCGGCACCGTCCGCAAGACATCCCTCTTCCTCGTCAATCCCGCTACCGGCGCTGCCCTGCAGTGCAACCTCTCCATCGCCTTCGGCGACGTGATCAAGTACGAAGAGGTCGGCTCTAAGGACATCACTCTCGTCGCCGATCCCGACACCGAGCATCAGAGCGTGCTCGTAGACATGACCGAGGCCGTCCAAGGAATGGGCGTTGACAATGTCTCTGAGTTGCTCAGCGGACAGTGTGTTGCTGTCATCACGACAGACGGCACATGGAGCGACCTGCAGATCCCCTACGAAGGCATTGGCATCGACGAGCAAGGATACCTGAACACCGAAGCGCGTACCTTCGACGTTTACATCAATGAAGGCGCCGAGAACAATGCCTCATTCTCCGTGGACAACTTCTCCGGCACCGAGATCCCCGACGACTTCAAGATTACCTCCAAGATGGCTATTCAGCGCGAAGTAGCCGGCAGCTTGAAGCAGTACACCCTCAACATCACCATCGTCAGCCTCAAGATCTACACAGGCATCAATGGCCTCGACGCACAGAAGGGCGACGCCGTGATCTACGACCTCAGCGGCCGCCGCACCGACGCAGCTCGCAAGGGCGTGTACATCGTCAACGGCAAGAAAGTCGTCAAGTAAGCACAGCAAGCAATAGCTGACAAACAACCCATCGTCCGAGGGTTCCACAGAGCTCATCAACCAGCCGCCAGGCTGGTCATGAAGCAGGTGGAACCCTCGGATTGTTTTGTCTACAGACCAACGTCAACAGGCCTCAAGTCTTCCACGCCCCACCGCCTGCCGCGCAGCGGCTGCCCGTCTTGCACCCAACAGCCAGGTAATGAGGCCATTTCACCAAGTCAAAGAGGTCGTCATGACGAGGTGAAAGGCTAAAGTCTATTAAGCCATATCGTTGCTTCATCATGATGCAGCAATTGCTGCATCATCATCAAGCAATTGCTGCATCATCATGCAGCAAGCTCTTCGCTTAGGCAAAAGGAGCGACACACCTAAGCGAAATAAGCAACACACCTGGGCGAAATAAGCGACACACTTAAGCGAAATGGACTAAACGCTTAAGCGAAATAAGCGACACACCTAAGCGAAATGAACTAACGCCTAAGTGAGATAAGGGGGACTGAAGGATAAGAGATGGGCGACAGATGTAGGGGCTGACGGATGGGCCTACAGCTGCTGCATATCGTGCAGATGCTTGTAGTAACCGCCTTGCTGGATCAGCTGCTCGTGAGAGCCTCGCTCGACGATGCGTCCTTCGTGGAGGACGAAGATTTCGTCGGCGTTCTTGATGGTAGACAGGCGGTGAGCGATGGCGATGGTAGTGCGCGACTTCATCAGTCGCTCCAAGGCCTCTTGCACCAGCCGCTCGCTCTCGGTGTCGAGGGCGCTGGTGGCCTCGTCGAGGATCAGGATGGGCGGATTCTTCAGGATGGCACGTGCGATGCTGATGCGCTGGCGCTGTCCGCCGCTGAGGCGGCAGCCGCGGTCGCCGACATAGGTGTCGTAGCCGTGCTCGCTCTGCAGGATGAACTCGTGGGCGTTGGCTATCTTGGCGGCCTCGACGACCTGCTCCATCGTGGCGTCCTCGACGCCAAAAGCAATATTATTAAAGAAGGTGTCGTTGAAGAGAATGGCCTCCTGGTTGACATTGCCGATGAGCGAGCGCAGGTCGTGGATGCGCAGCTGACGGATGTCGGCGCCGTCGATGGTGATGCTGCCGGAGGTGACGTCGTGGTAGCGTGGCAGCAGATCGACGAGGGTCGACTTGCCCGAGCCTGACTGCCCCACGAGGGCGATGGTCTTGCCCTTGGGCACTGTGAGGTCAACGCCATGTATCACCTCAAGCGGGTTGTTGGAATAGGAGAAGTGGACGTCGTGGAACACGATCTCATCCTCGAGGCCATTGACGGCAATGGGGTGCTCGGGCTCGCAGATAGGATTCTCGGTGTTCAGTATCTTGTCGATACGGTCCATCGAGGCCAAGCCCTTCGGGATCTGGTAGCTGGTCTTCGAGAGGTCTTTCATCGGAGCGATGACGCTGTAGAGGATGACCATATAGAAGATGAACGTAGGCGCATCAATGGGCGATCGGGCGCTGAAGATGAGCGTACCGCCGAACCACAGCACGAGGACGATGATACAGGTGCCGAGGAACTCGCTCACGGGGTGGGCCAGCGCCTGACGGATGGCCACGCGGTTGGAAGCGTCGCGGAACTCATTGTTGACGCGCAGGAAGCGGGCCATCATCTTGTCCTCGGCGATGAACGCCTTGATGATGCGCAAGCCGCCGAGCATCTCGTCGAGCTGCGACATCGTCTCGCTCCACTTCGACTGTGCATAAAGGCTCTTGGCCTTGAGCTTACGGCCTATGGCGCCCATGATCCAGATGAGGCCGGGTATGACGAGGATGGTGAACAGCGTCAGCTGCCACGAGACGAAGACGAGCGTGAAGAAGTAGAAGACGATGAGGATAGGATCCTTGATGAGCATATTCAGGGACGAGGTGATGCTGGTCTCCACCTCGGTGACATCGCCGCTCATGCGGGCGATGATGTCGCCGCGGCGCTCATCGCTGACGAAGGCCAGCGGCAGGTGCAGGACCTTATCGTAGACCATGACCCGGATATCACGGACGATGCCCGTGCGCAGAGGCACCATGACCGCCGACGCGATGAAATAGCATGAGGTCTTCAGGAAGGTGGTCACACACAGGAAGAGGCCGATGAGCAAGAGCGTCGTCTGATGACCATAGCGGCCGATGAGCACCGTCGTGTAGTAGTAGAGGTTGTTGATGGCGATATCCTTGATGCCGTCCCACTGCCACGGCTGAAACTCATAGGCGCTCGTGTCCATGCCAAAAAGCATCTGGAGCATTGGCATAATGCTCATGAACGAGAAGACATTGAGCACAGCCGAGAGGATATTGGCCACGACGGCGCCGACCATATAGCCCTTGTACGGCAGGGCGAAGCGCCGGAGGACGGAGAGGAAGGATGACAAGGACGACCCGCCCTTCTGCCCCTCGCTGTGGGGCTGGGGAGCGTCAGCCTTGGACTTGTTGACTTTATTTTTTCCCATTGATGTCTTGCTGTGAAATCTCACGCTGTAGTGTTAAGGTAATGAAGATGCTGGTGGGTGCTCTATTTCCGTCCGAAGTCGGCCGGCACCTCGCCCCAGCGCTCTGTCTCCCATTTGATGAGAGGGAAGGGTGTGCCGTTCTGGCGCAGCCACGCCTCAGCACGAGCCACGAGGGCGAGCAACGGTTGGTTCTCGGGCGTCGGCGCCAGCGTCGTCTTAGCCTTGCGCTTCGTCACCCAGATGATGGCCGTCCGCGAGTCGCTGTAGACGGGCATCGAGAGGCCTTTCTGCTTCAGCAGGGCCATGGCATGGACGATGGCCAGGAACTCGCCGATATTATTCGTCCCGTGGACAGGGCCGTAGTGGAAGATCTCCTGTCCCGTCTTCAGGTAGATGCCACGGTACTCCATCGGTCCGGGATTACCGCTGCAAGCGGCATCGACGGCAATGGCCTCTGCCGACACTTCCATGGGCAGCGGAAGCACCGTGTCGTGACGATAGTCGGGAGGATTAACGAGCGTAGCCAATGATGAATGACGAATGATGAATGACGAATGACGAATGATGAATGACGAATGATGAATGATGAATGACGAATGACGAATGACGAATGATGAATGACGAATGATGAATGACGAATGACGAATGACGAATCAGTCTTTACATGCGTTCGGGCACTTCAATGCCCAGCAGGCCCATGCCCGTCTTGATGACCTTGGCCACGGCCTCGCAGAGTGCGAGTCGGATGGCGCGCTTCTGCTCGTCGGGCTCCTTCAGGATCTGGAAGTCGTGGTAGAAGCCGTTGAACTCCTTGGCCAGTTCGTAGCAGTAGTTGGCGATGACGCTGACGTTATAGTCGGTGCCGGCCTGAGCGACAGATGCGCCGAAGGTTGCCAGCTGCTGGATGAGGGCGATCTCCTTATCGGAGAGCCCTCCTCCCCGCTCCCCCTCAAGGGGGAGAGTAGAATGCTTTTGAGCTGATTCCTGTTCCTGAAGGTGACCGCCCTCCCCCTTGAGGGGGAGCGGGGAGGGGGTCTGCTTCCTGAGGATGCTGCGGATGCGCGCATACGTATATTGTATGAACGGTCCCGTGTTGCCGTTGAAGTCGATTGACTCTTCGGGATTGAAGAGCATATTCTTGCGGGCGTCGACCTTGAGGATGAAGTACTTCAGCGCGCCGAGGCCTACGACGCGGGCTATCTCCTGGGTCTCTTCCTCACTGATGCCTTCGAGCTTATTCACTTTGTCCTTGCTCATCTCGCGGGCATCGCTGATCATCTTGG
>CAMOSA010000013.1 GCA_946624335.1 uncultured Prevotellaceae bacterium | reverse complement strand
CCTCTTCCGTTACATCTTCTCGCAGCATCCTTCGCTTTATCTCGTCCGTGATGTGTGGCACCACCTGGATGGTCTTGCCCAGGTAGTCGCCACGACGCTCACGGTCGATGACAGCCTTGTAGATTCGCCCCGTTGTAATACTGTTGTGGCGTGTGGTATTTATGCCCGTGAAGCGCTCGTAGTGGCCGAGATCCAAGTCCGTCTCCATGCCGTCGGCCGTGACGTAGCACTCACCATGCTCGTATGGGTTCAGCGTTCCCGGGTCGATGTTGATGTAAGGGTCGAACTTCTGGATAGTGACCTTGTAGCCACGTGCCTGCAGCAGCTTGCCGATGCTCGCGGCTATGATGCCCTTTCCGAGCGAGGAAACCACGCCGCCTGTCACGAAGATGTACTTTGTATTCATAACTGTTTTCTTTGCTTGATGATGATGCAGCAATTGCTTCATCATGATGCAGCAATTGCTTTATCATGATGAAGCAACCGATAATCATAGGGAGAATGAGGCGCCAAACAGGAGATAGAGCTTCTCAGACCTGGGGTTGGCGGTCAATCCGACGAATAGAGGAAGGTGATACCTCTCTTTGATGACGAAGTCCTTGGTGGCACGCAGACTCACGTTGGTTACGCAGAAGCCGTTGGCGCCATAGAGTGTCGTGGCGTAGGGCACGGCACCGAGCGTGGCCGTCCAGTCGAGAGTAGCGAGACGGAAAGGCGCCGACAGCTCCAAGTAGCTGCTGTAGGCACGTTTGCCATCTTTGTTTACGCCGTCATCTCCTGCGAAATTGGTATACCACTGCACATTAAGGAAGCCGAAGTCATAACCTAAGTTGGCCTCCCATACGTGCGTAGCCTGATGGGCTTTATATTTGAAATAGCTGCCGTTGGAAAACCAATAGTCAGTAACGCCGACATTAAAGCCTTCGTAGGCATAGCCAAGTGTCAGGTCCAGTTCCTTGGTATCTTGTGGATCGGTGATACCCACACTGCCCCAGGCAGAGAGGCTGAGTCCCTGCCAGCCGATACCCAACGAGGGTTGAAGGCTCGCGTCGCCTAAGTCCTGACCGCGCCAGATGTATTGGCTGACGAGGTCGGCGCCAAGACTCGCCTGCAACTTATCTTGAGCTTCTGCTGTAGCCATGCCTGCTACACACAGGAATATGAATAGTATCTTTTTCATCGTTTCTTTATGCTTAATATGACTTGATTGATGGTTCAGTTGTAGCACGTCTCTCCGTGTTCATATACGTCCAGTCCTTCGTCTTCGATGCGGGCATCCACGCGCAGGCCATGCAGTTTCTTGATACCATAGAACAAGGCTATACCACAGGCGGCAGCCCACAGATCGATGACTATGATGCCGAAGCACTGAGCGCCGAAGAAACCCCAACCACCGCCGTACAGAGCACCGTTGGAGGTCGAGAGCAGACCTGTCAGCAACGTGCCGAGGATGCCACAGACGCCATGCACCGAAGAGGCGCCCACAGGATCGTCGATGTGCAGCACATGGTCGATGAACTCAATGGAATAGACCAGCACAAGGCCGCAGAGGAGGCCGATGACCACGGCTCCGACAGGTGAGACGAGGTCGCAACCGGCCGTGATGCCCACCAGTCCGGCCAGCACTCCGTTGAGCATCAGCGAGAACGAGGGCTTGCCGTACTTCCACCACGTGAGGGACATCGTGGCCACGCCGCCCGCTGCGGCAGCCAAGTTGGTGGTCAGCAGCACATGGCTGATGGCCGTGCGGTTCACCTCACCCGAGGCGGCCAGCTGAGAACCGGGGTTGAAACCGAACCATCCCAACCACAGGATGAACACGCCCAGGGCGGCCAGCGTCAGCGAATGGCCGGGGATGGCCCGACTGCTGCCGTCCTTGGCGTACTTGCCGCGACGAGGTCCCAGCGCGAGAGCGCCGATCAGCGCCAGTACACCCCCTACGCTATGCACGATGGCAGAACCTGCGAAGTCGTGGAAGACGTCGCCGAAGGTATGCATCATGAAGCTGTCTGCAGCTGCATCCGAGAGCCAGCCGCCGCCCCACGTCCAGTGTCCCTCGACGGGATAGATGAGCAACGATATGACAGCGCTGTAGATGACGTACATCGAGAACTTGGTGCGCTCGGCCATGGCACCGCTGACGATGGTGGCAGAGGTGGCGCAGAAAACTGTCTCGAACATCAGGAAGCCCTCAACAGGCAGCTCGCCCTTGTAGAACGAGAGGTCGCCCCAGTTGGGGGCACCGATGAAGCCAGCCCCGTCCGACCCGAACATGAAGCCGAAGCCCGCAAACCAGAACAGCAGCGAGCCGAACATGAAGTCGACGAAGTTCTTGAACAAGATGTTGGCGGTGTTCTTACCGCGCGTGAAGCCGGCCTCACACAGAGCAAAACCCGGCTGCATCCAAAAAACGAGCATGGCTGCAAGAAGCATCCATACGGTATCGAGCGATAGTGCAATGTCTTTCATATTTATAATAGATGTGTTGTGTGTTGTTGTTGTTTCTTGTGTTATCCTGACTATTTGTTTACTTCTTGTCGCGCAGCACCGTATCGCCGTGCTCACCCGTGCGGATGCTCCAGGTGTCAATCATTTCGCTGACGAAGATACGTCCATCGCCGACCTCACCCGTATGGGCCGTTTCGATGATGACATTCACGGTAGGCTCTACGAACTGGTCACGGCAGACGATGGTTATGGCCATGCGCTCAATGACATCCGTCGAATACTGCACGCCACGGTAGATTCGTTCCTGACGGCTTTGGCCGATACCGTGTACGTCGTGATACTCAAACCAGTCGATGTCCGAACTGAGGAGCGCTTCCTTCACCTCCTCAAACTTTGTTTTCCTGATGATAGCTTCAATCTTCTTCATACTTTATAAAGAATAAGTGTTAGCGTCCTATTGTCACATTGCAATGTTTCGGCGGCAAAGGTACGTCATTTTGTAAACACAGAGAAGAATACGGGGTAAGTTTGTTCGTTGCAATTAAGCTTAAATTACAAATCACAACCACTGCAATACATAACAATAACAAAACGAAAGAAAAGATGCAATCTAATAAACAATTTGTAACTTACGACAAAATATTTATACTTTATTAGGCACCCTTTCATTGCCATATAAGCGAAAGTTCGTACCTTTGCATCGTTTTACAAAAAGAAAGCGCAAACATTGTATTAATAGCAAAATGACAAAGGATAACGGACTATACAGACACGACATGGAGCACGACGCCTGCGGTGTGGGAATGGTCGTAAATATCCATGGTGGCAAGAGCCACGAACTGGTGGATCAGGCGCTGCGGGTGCTGGAGCACATGCAGCACCGCGGTGCCGAGGGCGCCGACAACAAGACGGGCGACGGCGCCGGCATCATGATTCAGATACCTCATGAGTTCATACTCTTGCAGGGCATCCCAGTCCCTGAGAAAGGACATTATGGCACGGGCCTCGTCTTTCTGCCAAAGGACGAAACGGCGCAGGCCGATCTGCTGGCCATCATCAGCGAAGAGACGGAGCGCGAAGGACTGAAGCTCGCCCATGTGCGCACCGTGCCGACCAATCCCGACTGTCTCGGCACCACCGCCATCAGCAGCGAGCCCGCCATCAAGCAGCTGTTCATAACGGGAGTGAGCGACGAAGCGACCGACAGCCTCGCGCGTACATTATATATAATACGCAAGCACGTGGAGCGACGCGTCCGTGAACTCGCTACACAGCGTCCCGCCTACAGCGATTTCTACATCTGCTCGCTGAGCAACACAAACATCATCTATAAAGGTATGCTGACCAGCATGCAGCTGCGACAGTATTTCACCGACCTGCAAAGCCCTTATCTGACCAGCGGACTGGCACTGGTGCACTCTCGGTTCAGCACAAACACCTTCCCCACGTGGGCACTAGCCCAGCCCTTCCGCCTGTTGGCGCACAACGGCGAGATCAACACCATCCGCGGCAACCGCCTCTGGATGCAGGCGCGAGAGAGTGTGCTGCACTCCACGGTCTTGGGCGAGGCGTCGGACATAGCACCCATCATCGAGCCGGACATGAGCGACTCGGCCTCGCTGGACAATGTGCTGGAGTATCTCGTCATGGCCGGCCTGTCGCTGCCACATGCCATGAGCGTGCTTGTACCTGAGTCGTTCAACGACAAGAACCCCATCAGCCCCGAACTGAAGGCCTTCTACGAATACCACTCGATCCTGATGGAACCGTGGGACGGCCCGGCGGCCCTGCTCTTCTCCGACGGACGTTACGCCGGCGGCATGCTCGACCGCAACGGTCTGCGGCCGGCACGTTACGCCATCACGAAGAACGGCATGATGATCGTGGCATCAGAGGTCGGCGTGATGGATGTTGAAGCTGCCGATATTGCCGAGAAAGGGCGCCTGCAACCAGGCAAGATATTGTTCATCGACACCCAAGAGGGCCGCGTCTACTACGACGGCGAGGTGAAGCGACAGCTGGCGGCGGCGCACCCCTACGGGCAGTGGCTCTCGACGAACCGCGTCCAGCTGGAGAAGCTGAAGAGCGGACGTAAGGTGGAAAATGGGCTCCCCGACCTGCAACAGAAGCTGGCGCTCTTCGGCTACGGTGCCGAAGACATAGACGCCACCATCATACCCATGGCGACGAAGGGACAGGAGCCCACGGCATCGATGGGCAACGATACGCCGCTGGCCGTGCTGAGCGAGCGTCCACAGGTGTTCTTCAACTATTTCCGCCAGCAATTCGCACAGGTGACGAACCCGGCCATCGACTCGATCCGCGAGGAACTGGTGATGAGCCTCACGGAATATATCGGACGCGTAGGAACGGGCATACTGAGCCCCGACGAGACGAACTGCAAGATGGTGCGTCTGCCCCACCCCATCCTGGGCAACACGCAGCTGGACATGCTATGTAACATCGGCTACAAGGGGTTCAAGACAATTAAGTTGACATTAGCCCACCCCCAGCCCCTCCCCAAGGGAGGGGAGACAGATTGGTCTATGGCTGGTGAAAACCTTAGGATAGCATTGGACAAACTCTGCAAGGATGCAGAGCAGGCTGTGGATGATGGCTATAACTACATTATTCTGACGGACAAGGAATGTCCCTCCCCTAGGGAGGGGATGGGGTGGGCTTACATCCCCTCGCTCCTGGCGGTCTCAGCCGTCCACCACTATCTCATCCGCGCTGGAAAGCGTGTGCAGACGGCGCTCATCGTAGAGTCTGGCGAGATCCGCGAGACGATGCACGCTGCCCTGCTGCTGGGCTACGGAGCATCGGCCCTGTGCCCCTACATGGTTTACGCCATTCTCGACGACCTGGTCAGGCGCGGCAAGATTCAGGAGGACTACGCCACCGCCGAGGCCAACTACATCAAGGCTGTGAAGAAAGGACTGTTCAAGATCATGGCCAAGATGGGCATCTCGACCATCCGCAGCTACCGTGGCGCCAAGATCTTCGAGGCTGTAGGCCTGAGCGAAGAGGTGCTGAGAACCTACTTCGGCACGGAGGTGAGCACGATTGGCGGTGCCGGACTCGAGAAGATTGCCAGCGATGCCATCCGCAGGAAGGAAGGGAATGAAGCGCTAAAGGACAACGGCCAGTTCCACTGGCGGCGCGATGGCATCCGGCATGCCTGGAACCCCGAGACGATAGCACGCCTGCAGCTGGCCTGCCGCACAGGGTCGTACGAGAAGTTCAAGGAGTGGGCGCGGCTGGTCGACGAGAAGCAGCAGCCCATCTTCCTCCGCGACCTATTGGCTCCTGTTACGGCCACTGATGGAAAGGCAGGTGCCATACCCCTTGACGAGGTCGAACCGGAAGAGGAGATTATGAAGCACTTCGTGGCCGGCGCCATGAGTTTCGGTGCCCTGAGCAAAGAGGTACACGAGGCCATCTGCCTGGCGATGAACAAGATCGGCGGACGCTCAAACACCGGCGAGGGCGGTGAGGATCCGTCACGCTTCCACGCCACCGTCGACGGCATCAGCCTCAACAGCAAGACGAAGCAAGTGGCCAGCGGGCGCTTCGGCGTCACGACGGAATATCTCGCTAACGCCGAGGAGATACAGATCAAGGTGGCCCAGGGCGCCAAGCCTGGCGAAGGCGGTCAGCTGCCGGGCTTCAAGGTGAATGAGGTCATTGCCCGCACGCGCCACAGCATACCCGGCATATCGCTCATCTCTCCCCCACCCCATCATGATGTCTACTCCATCGAGGACCTGGCACAGCTCATCTTCGACCTCAAGAGCGTGAATCCCAGAGCAGCTGTCAGCGTGAAGCTGGTGGCCGAGAGCGGCGTGGGCACGATAGCGGCCGGTGTGGCTAAGGCCAAGGCCGACCTCATCGTCATCAGCGGCGCCGAGGGCGGCACGGGTGCATCACCAGCCAGCTCAATGCGCTTTGCGGGCATCTCGCCCGAGATAGGTCTGTCGGAATCGCAGCAGACGCTGGTGCGCAACAGGTTGCGTGGCGGTGTTCGTCTGCAAGTCGACGGCCAGCTGAAGACGGCACGCGACGTGGTGCTCATGGCACTGCTGGGGGCTGACGAGTTTGCTTTCGGCACGGCGGTGCTCATCGTGCTGGGCTGCGTGATGATGCGCAAGTGCAACCTGAACACCTGCCCGATGGGCGTAGCCACACAGGATGCCGAGCTCCGCCGCCATTTCGTGGGGAGCTACGAATACCTCGTCAACTATTTCACTTTCCTCGCCCGCGAGGTGCGCGAGCTCTTGGCAGCCATGGGCTTCCGTTCGCTCAGCGAGATCATAGGGCGCACCGACCTTATCCAGCTCAGAGCCAGGGGGGATGCTGACGGCGAGATGTGCTGCACCGTCGCAGATGGCGTCACACTCGACTTCAGCCGTCTGCTTCATCAAGAAACGGGCGACCTCCACTTCACAGGTGACGCCCGTCAGCCTCAGGCGCCGTTGGGCAAACAGTCCGACAGCCTCGACGAGCGCATCATGGAGGATCGCAAAGCCTCATCAGTACTCGCCTACACGATTCACAATACCGACCGTGCCGTAGGCGCCCATCTCGCGGGTTCGATAGCCGAAGTGTGTGGTTTGGCCGGTCTTCCCGAAGGCTCCGTCAGTGTCAGCTTCAAGGGCTCTGCCGGCCAGTCGTTCGGTGCCTTCCTCGTGCGCGGCATCAGTTTCCGGCTCGAAGGTGAGACAAACGACTATTTTGCCAAGGGACTGTCGGGCGGACGCATAATCATTCTGCCTCCCCGGCAGTCGACCTTTGCCGCTGAGGACAACGTGATAGCCGGCAACACAGGGCTCTACGGCGCCACGAGCGGCGAGCTCTACGTGAACGGTCGCGTGGGCGAACGCTTCGGTGTGCGCAACAGTGGGGCCACAGCCGTCATCGAAGGCGCTGGCGACCATTGCTGTGAGTATATGACGGGCGGACGCGTCGTCGTGCTCGGACCTACGGGGCGCAACTTCGCAGCGGGCATGAGCGGCGGCTTGGCCTACGTCTATGACCCATCACACACCTTCGACTACTTCTGCAATATGGACATGGTGGAACTCTCGCTCATAGAGGACAGCACAAGCCGCAAGGAGCTGCTGGAGTTCATTCGCCAACACTACCTGCACACCGGCTCCGCCCTTGCCGGACGTATGCTCGACGACTGGAGTGCCTACGTCAAAGATTTTATCCAAGTGACGCCCATTGAGTACAAGCGCGTGCTCGAAGAGGAAAAGATGCTACGGCTGAAACAGAAGATTGCCGACGTGCAAGGAGAATACTGACGGGATTATATTGCAGATAAACAGAAAATCAGTAAAGAGCAACTAAACGCGATGGAAAAGAACTCAATATCTCAAATACATACCACTCCCTCCCTACAGGGAAGAGCGGAGGGAGGGTCTGCCTTCCTCTATGTGCACCGCCAGGAGGCGGGCTACCGCCCTGTGCACGACCGCATCCACGATTTCGGCGAGGTGGAGCAGACGCTGAACACACGTGAGCGCAAGCTGCAGGCGTCGCGCTGCATGGATTGCGGCGTACCCTTCTGCCACTGGGCCTGCCCGCTGGGCAACAAACCACCTGAATGGAACGACGCGCTTGCCCGTGGCGAGTGGGAACGGGCCTACCAGCTACTATCTGCCACCAATCCTTTCCCCGAGTTCACGGGGCGCGTCTGTCCTGCCCTCTGCGAGAAGGCTTGCGTGCTCAACCGCTTCAACCACGAGCCCACCACCAACCGCGAGGACGAGGCAGCCATCACCGAGGGTGCTTTCCGCGAGCGGTTCATACAGCCGCGCATACCGCAGCGCAATGGCACGCACGTGGCCGTCATCGGCAGCGGACCGGCCGGACTGGCTGCAGCCGACGCCCTAAACCAGATGGGCTACGCCGTCACCGTCTTTGAGAAGGACGAGGCCCCCGGCGGCCTGCTCCGTTACGGAATTCCCAACTTCAAGCTCAACAAGGCCATCATCGATCGCCGAATCCATGTGCTGGAGGCCGAGGGCATTGAGTTCAAGTATAATTGTCCCGTCTCTTCCGCTGCAATTCCATCGCAGCACAATCTCTCCTTCTCCGCCATCATCGTCGCCACCGGCACCCCAACGGCCCGCGACCTCGACATCCCCGGCCGCTCGCTCGGCGGCATTCACCTGGCTCTGGAACTGCTTTCGCAGCAGAACCGTGTGCTCGCAGGGCAGGAGTTCTCAAAAGAAGAGCGCATCACAGCGCGCGGCAAGGACGTGCTGGTCATCGGCGGAGGCGACACGGGCAGCGACTGCATAGGAACGGCCCATCGCCAGGGCGCTCGCAGCGTCACGCAGATCGAGATCATGCCGCGCCCCGTAGAAGGCCCCGACGACCCGCAGAACCCTTGGCCGGCCTATCCCCGCACACTCAAAACCACCTCGTCGCACGAAGAAGGCTGCACGCGCCGATGGAACATCAACACGCTGGAGTTCCTCTCAGCCGACGGCAAACACGTCAGCGGCGTCAAGGTGCAGGAAATCGAATGGCAGGCGAACCCCGCAGGCGGCCGGCCGCTGATGGTGGCCAAGGGCGAACCCGAGGTCATCAAGGCCGAGCTCGTGCTGCTGGCCATGGGCTTCCTCAAGCCCGAGCATCCGCAGTACCCAGAAAACGTCTTCGTCTGCGGCGATGCTGCCAACGGAGCCAGCCTCGTCGTACGCGCCATAGCCAGCGGAAGAGAGACTGCACTAAAGGTGCATGACTATTTGAGTAAATTGACAATGGACAATGGATAATGGACAATGGATAATGGACAATGGATAATGGACAATGGATAATGGACAATGGACAATAATCAATGTTCAATGGTAAATAGTAAATGGTAAATAGTAAATAGTAAAAGGTAAATCCCATGGTTCCTTTCACCAAAATGCACGGCTGCGGCAACGATTATATCTACGTGGATGCCTCGCGCTACCCTATTGCCGCCCCCGCAGATACAGCCAAGCGATGGAGCAGCCCGCACACTGGCATCGGCAGCGACGGGTTGGTGCTCATAGGCCGCAGTCCCATCCCCGAGGCCGATTTCACGATGCGCATCTTCAATGCCGACGGTTCCGAAGCCCTGATGTGCGGTAACGCCAGCCGCTGCATCGGCAAATACGTCTACGAACGTGGCCTGACGGACAAGACGCTCGTGCGGCTGCTCACCGCCTCGGGCATCAAGATGCTGGTGCTGAACACCGCCAGGACGTCAGCCCGCGAAGTGGTGAGCGTCACCGTGGATATGGAAGAGCCCGTCTTTGATGTGCCATCGCAGTTCCTGCCAAGTGAAGGCTGCGACTTACCCGAAGGAACCTTCGTCAGCATGGGCAATCCCCACTATGTCATCTTCGTGGCCGACATCACGGCCGTTGACGTGGCAGCCGAAGGCGCACGTCTCGAACGCCACCCGCAGTTCCCGGAGCGCTGCAATATCGAATTTGCCGAAATGCGTCCTGACGGCATTCGCATGCGCGTCTGGGAACGCGGCAGTGGCATCACGCAGGCCTGTGGAACGGGTGCCTGTGCTACGGCTGTCGCAGCAGCCCACACCGGTCGTGCTCCAGGCCACGCACATATCATCATGGACGGTGGCACGCTCGATATTGAATGGCTCCACGCCGACCGCACCATCCAGGATCACACCTTTGCCCGCAACCACGTCCTCATGACCGGCCCCGCCGCCTTCGTCTTCGACGGAGAGATAGTATTAGATTAATTCAAAATTAAACATTCATAATTCATAATTAGGGCCGCAGGCTTCATTCATAACTCGTCACTCATCATTCGTCATTCATCACTCGTCACTCGTCACTCATCATTCGTCACTCTATATTATGGCTCTCGTCAACGATCATTTCCTCAAGCTGCCGAACAACTACCTGTTCGCCGATATCGCCAAGAAGGTGAATGCCTTCAAGGCGCAGCACCCTAAGACCGACATCATCTCGCTCGGCATAGGCGACGTCACCCAGCCGCTCTGTCCCGCCGTCATCGAAGCGCTGCACCGTGCCACCGACGAAATGGGCACCGCCGCCAGTTTCCGTGGCTACGGCCCAGAGCAAGGCTATGACTTCCTGCGCGACGCCATCCTGAAGAACGACTTCCTCGCCCGCGGCATACATCTCGACCGCGATGAGATCTTCGTCAACGACGGTGCCAAGTCGGACACGGGCAACTTCCAGGAGCTCATACGCTGGGACAACAGCATCGCCGTCACCGACCCCATCTACCCTGTCTACATCGACTCCAACGTGATGATCGGCCGCGCAGGAGTGAAGGGCGACGATGGTCGATGGTCCAATGTCATCTACCTGCCCTGTACCGCCGAGAACGGCTTCGTGCCCGAACTGCCAAGCCAGCGCGTCGACGTCATCTACCTCTGCTATCCCAACAATCCCACCGGCACCGCACTTACGCGTGACCAACTCAAGCTATGGGTCAACTATGCCATCAAGAACGACGCCCTCATCTTCTACGACGCTGCTTATGAGGCTTACATCCGTCACGACGACGTGCCTCACAGCATCTATGAGATCAAGGGTGCCCGCAAGGTGGCGGTGGAGTTCCACAGCTATTCTAAGACGGCAGGCTTCACCGGTGTGCGCTGCGGCTATACCGTGGTGCCCAAGGAAATCTCCGCGGCCACGCTCACCGGCGAGCGCATAGCGCTGAACCCGCTCTGGAACCGCCGCCAGTGCACCAAGTTCAATGGTACCAGCTACCTCAGTCAGCGTGCTGCCGAAGCCATCTACACACCCGAGGGACGACAGCAGGTGCAGCGCACCATCGACTACTATATGCAGAACGCCGCACACATGAAGGAGGCGCTAACGGCCATTGGCCTCCACGTCTACGGAGGCAACGACGCGCCCTACCTCTGGGTGCAGACACCCGGCGGCATGACCTCGTGGCGCTTCTTCGAGCAGATGCTTTACAACGCTCATGTCGTTTGCACACCTGGCGTAGGCTTCGGCCCCTCAGGCGAGGGGTATGTCCGCCTCACCGCCTTCGGCTCGCATGAGCGCACCGAGGAAGCACTCGACCGAATTGCAAGATTCTATTAACACATTAACAAATTAACACATTAACACATTAACACATTAACAGATTAACCCCATAAACACAAGACAAGACAATGACAAGCAATCTCAGATTTCAGATGGTCGGCGAGGCCTTCAAGAAGAAGCCTCTCGACGTTGTAGCGCCCGCAGAGCGCCCTTGTGAATACTTCGGCAAGAAGGTTTTCAACCGCGAGAAGATGTACAAATACCTGCCCAAGGACATCTATCAGAAGATGATTGACGTCATCGACGGCGGTGCCACCCTCGACCGCTCCGTAGCCGACGCTGTGGCCGCAGGCATGGTGCAGTGGGCCAAGGAAAACGGCGTGACGCACTACACCCACTGGTTCCAGCCCCTCACCGGCGGCACGGCCGAGAAGCACGACTCGTTTATCGAGCACGACCACACGGCTACGATTGAGCGAGAGCAGAATGGAGCTTGCTCCGATTCTGCCGAGCGTGAGCAGGCTCGAGCGAAGCTCACGGGCGGCATGATCGAGGAGTTCAGCGGCAAGCTGCTCGTGCAGCAGGAGCCCGACGCCAGCTCGTTCCCCAGCGGAGGCATACGTTCCACCTTCGAGGCTCGTGGCTACTCGGCCTGGGACCCCACGTCACCCGTCTTCATCATCGACGATACGCTGGTCATCCCCACCGTGTTCATCTCCTACAGTGGCGAGGCCCTCGACTACAAGGCGCCGCTGCTCCGGGCCCTGCGCGCCGTCAACGAGGCAGCCACGGCGGTCTGCCACTATTTCGACCCCGCTGTGAAGAAGGTGACCTCCAACCTCGGCTGGGAACAGGAGTACTTCCTCGTTGACGAAGGACTCTACGCCGCACGCCCCGACCTGCTGCTCACCGGCCGCACCCTCATGGGCCACGACTCGGCCAAGAACCAGCAGATGGACGACCACTACTTCGGCTCCATCCCCGAGCGCGTGGCAGCCTTCATGCGCGAACTGGAGATCACGGCCCTCGAGCTGGGCATCCCCGTGAAGACGCGCCACAACGAAGTGGCCCCCAACCAGTTCGAACTCGCCCCCATCTTCGAGGACACCAACCTCGCCGTGGACCACAACATGCTGCTCATGTCAGTCATGAAGCGCGTGGCACGCAAACACGGATTCCGCGTGCTGCTCCACGAGAAACCTTTCGCCGGCATCAACGGCAGCGGAAAGCACAACAACTGGAGCCTCTCCACCGACACCGGCGTGCTGCTCCACGCCCCCGGCAAGACACCTGAGCAGAACCTCCGCTTCGCCGTATTTATCGTAGAGACGCTCATGGGCGTCTACAGACACAACGGACTGCTCAAAGCCAGCATCATGAGTGCCACCAACGCCCACCGCCTCGGAGCCAACGAGGCACCGCCGGCCATCATCAGCAGTTTCCTTGGCACACAGGTCAGCGAGCTGCTCGACCATATCGAAGCCGCCGACCGCGACGACCTCCTCGCCATGGCCGGCAAGCAAGGTCTGAAGATGGACATCCCCGAGATTCCGGAGCTGCTCATCGACAACACCGACCGCAACCGCACCTCGCCCTTTGCCTTCACCGGCAATCGCTTCGAGTTCCGCGCCGTGGGCTCCGAGGCCAACTGCGCCAGCGCCATGATCGTCCTCAACGCCGCCGTGGCAGAGGCACTCGTCAGCTTCAAACAGCGTGTGGACGCACGCCTCGAACAGATCAAGGGCGAACCGCTCTTCGCCACCGCCCCCAACGGCAAACCCTCTGCCCACAACCCCGTCTTCCATGCCATCCTCGACATCCTGCGCGACGATATCCGCACCTGTCGTCCCATCCGTTTCGACGGCAACGGCTACAGCGACGAGTGGAAAGCCGAAGCCGCCCGCCGCGGGCTCGATGTCGAGACCTCATGCCCCGTCATCTTCGAGCGCTACATCGACGACGACAGCGTGCGTATGTTCGAGAGCCTCGGTATCATGACACGCAAGGAACTCGAGGCACGCAACGAGGTGAAATGGGAGACCTACACCAAGAAGATACAGATCGAAGCCCGCGTGCTCGGCGACCTCTCGATGAACCACATCATACCCGTGGCCACCGACTACCAGACCAAACTGCTGCGCAACGTGGAGCGCATGCAGGCAATCTTCCCCGATGAGAAAGCCGGCGAGCTCAATGCACGCAACCTTAAGCTCATCGAAGAGATTGCCATGCGCACGGCAAGCATCGAGACGCAGGTCGACGAACTCGTAGAAGCACGAAAGGTGGCAAACAAGATTACCGACGAGCACGCAAAAGCCATCGCCTACCACGACACCGTAGCACCCTACCTCGACACCATACGGCGCCAGATCGACAAGCTCGAACTCATCGTCGACGACACTCAGTGGCCACTGCCTAAGTATCGCGAACTGCTCTTCATTCGATAGGTCATTCAATGGCCAAGACAACACCGACGCTGGAAACCGGGGCAATGCACCCGGTTTCCAGCGTCTTCACTCTTCCCCACAATATTACTCGAACGCGCGAGCAATCCGGGGATGGCGTTACGTCAGATTATCCGTTATCGACAGACTGCACCTTCAGCCACGGACGTCCTGGTCGTAGAAATGACGCAGCAAAGGAGCCACCATGAGGGCTTGTATCATGCCGCCGTTCATGACGAGGTCGAAGACTTCGTCGCGGGTGAGCAGATGCACGGTGAGGTCCTCTGTGGCGTCGAGGTGTTGCTGTCCGGTCTTCTCCACGCCGACGGCCACGAAGGTATGGCTGTAGTTGTTCATGGCACTGCTGTTGGGCGAGAGCGTCATCAGCTCGTGCCACTCGCCGCCGGTGTAGCCCGTCTCCTCGAGCAGCTCGCGACGTGCAGCCTCAAGGGGCGTCTCGCCGGCCTCCATGACGCCGCAGGGCAGTTCGTAGTCGGTGCGACCGGCACCGTGGCGGTACTGACGTTCCATGACGTAATGGCCATCCGTGGTGATGGCGATGATGTTGACCCAATCGGGATATTCGAGGACATAGTACTCGGGGTTGATGCGGCCGTCGGGCAGTTGGACCTCATCGCGCCGAGCCGTGAGCCAGGGACGGCGGAAGAGATATTCCGAGCGCAACACTTTCCACTTTCGTTCGTTATCGTTATTGATCATAAGTTCATTGGGGGTTAAAGGAAGAAAAGGGCCACGCCGAGGACGGCGACAAGCGAGCCGAGGAGCTCACGCGTGGTGATGGGCTGATGGAAGAGCCAGCGCGTAGGCCACAGGATGAAGACGGGCGTCAGCGCCATCAGCGTCGAGGCGATGCCGGCGGGAGCCAGCTGCACAGCGAGCAACGACAACGAAACGCCGATGACAGGCCCCATGACGATGGCGCCGGCGGCATTGGCCATGGTCGTACGGTCATGCAGCCCCTGCCGCATCCGTGCATGGTCGCCCTTGACATAATAGGCGATGCCGAAACCGATGAGGCCAGCCACGGCACGCACCATCGTGGCAGCCATGGGCAGCAACGGCGTAGCGTCGCAGTAGCTCATGCCTACTTTCGAGAGGACGATGCCCACGCCCTGACCCATGCCGGCACCAATGCCGAAGAGGATGCCACGGCGGAAAGCGGCAGACGAAGGAGCCAACGGTGCTGACGACGAGGCAACGGCTGACGGCGAGGCTGCAGCGGGCTGTGGTGCGACGGCAGTCGTGCGGGCCTTGTCGGACAAAGGCGAATGGTCCTTGCCCTTGACGACGATGCCGATGCCAGTGAGCGTGACGGCGATACCGAGGAGGGCACGGCCGTCGAGCGTCTCGCCCAAGAGCAGCCAGGCCGTCAGCGCTGAGAAAAGCGGAGCCAGCGTCATCAGCAGCTGACCCATGCGACTGCCTATCAGGACGTAGGACGAGAACAGGCAATAGTCACCGAAGACATAGCCTACGGCACCGGAGGCCAAGAGCCACGACAGGGCCTGAAGACTCATGCCCTGAGGCAACGGCGACCCCGTGGCCACCCACAAGATGAGGGACAGGATGACGAGCGAAGCGGCCATGCGCAGGACGTTCATCTGCAGCTGTCCCATGCGACGGCTCGCCACCTCGGCACAGAGCGCCGTGACGGTCCACGTCATCGCAGTGATGATGGAAAGGATCTCCCCGTAGTACAAATTGGAATTAAAAATTAAAAGTTAAAAATGAAAAATGAAAAGTGAAAGAGTGAAAAGTGAAAAATACAAGTTACCTGCGAGTCGTGAGAGTAATTCTTATTTTTCACTTTTCATTTTTCACTTTTCACTCTTTCACTGTTCACTCTTCACTTTTCACTTTTTCAGCAGCTTGGCGCTGAGCTTCTCGAGCATGTCGCGTGTCATGGCACCGATGCCGTAGTTCGGTCTCCATCCCCATTCCTCGCGGGCAGCCGTGTCATCGAGACTGTCAGGCCAGCTCTCGGCGATAGCCTGCTTGAGGGGATCGACGTCGTAGACCATCTCGAAGTCGGGGCAACGCTTCTTTATCTCCGCGTAGATCTTCTCGGGCGGGAAGCTCATGGCGGTGACGTTGAAGCCGTTGCGGTGGATGAGCTTGTCGGGGTTGGCTTCCATGAGCTCCATGGCAGCGCGCAGTCCGTCGGGCATATACATCATATCCATGCGTGTGCCCTCAGCGATAGGACAGACAAACTTCTCGCCACGCACAGCGGCATAGAAGATGTCAACGGCATAGTCCGTGGTGCCGCCACCGGGAGGTGTCACGTAGCTGATGAGACCGGGGAAGCGGACCGAACGCGTGTCGACGCCGTACTTGATGAAATAGTAGTCGGAGAGCAGCTCCGTCGTCACCTTCGACACGCCGTAGATGGTGCGGGGACGCTGTATGGTGTCCTGCGGCGTGAGCTCATGCGGCGTATTGGGGCCGAAAGAGCCGATGCTGGAGGGCGTGAAGACGGCACAGCCGTTCTCACGGGCCACCTCGAGGACGTTCCACAGACCGTCGATGCCTATCTTCCAGGCCAGTCGAGGTTTCTGCTCGGCCACGACGCTGAGCAGGGCGGCCAGGTTGTAGATGGCGTCAATCTTATGTTCCTTGACGATGGCGGCCATCTGTGCGGCGTCCGTCACATCGGCCACGGCCGACGGACCACCCTCGGCCAGTTCGCCCTTGGGCTCAGCTCCTGGAATGTAACCGGCAACGACATGCGCGCCGCCATAACGCTGCCTGAGTGCAGCTGTGAGTTCCGAGCCAATCTGGCCTGTGGAACCGATAACAAGAATATTCTTCATTTCGTAGGGTTATAGGTTATGCTGTAGTGAGTTTTCGCTGTTTTTGCGCCACAAAGATAGACAAAAGTTGAGAGTTGGTGATTGAAAGAAGGAAGTTTTTTCCTTAAAAGGTGTAAATAATGCCATTTTCTTACCTCCTTTGTGCGCTCGAGCCACAAAAAGCATTAACTTTGCAGCGAAAAAGCGACGATTACAGTATGGAATATATAACCAACCCTTAAAACTTAAACGTCATGTACGGAAAAATGCAAGAACACCTTCAGCAGACGCTGAAGGAGATCCGCGAGGCCGGCCTCTACAAGGAGGAACGCCTCATCTGCAGCCCACAGGCTGCCGCCATCGAGGTGGCCGGCAAGGAAGTGCTCAATTTCTGTGCCAACAACTACCTCGGCCTGAGCAACCATCCGCGCCTCATCGAGGGTGCCAAGCGCATGATGGACCGCCGCGGCTACGGCATGTCGAGCGTCCGCTTCATCTGCGGCACGCAGGACATCCACAAAGAGCTGGAGGCTGCCATCAGCCGATTCTTCAAGACCGAGGACACCATCCTCTACGCCGCCTGCTTCGACGCCAACGGTGGCGTCTTCGAACCACTGCTGACCGAGGAGGACGCCATCATCTCCGACGCCCTCAACCATGCCAGCATCATCGACGGCGTGCGTCTGTGCAAGGCTAAGCGCTACCGCTATGCCAATGCCGACATGGAAGACCTGGAGCGTCAGCTGCAGGCTGCACAGGAACAGCGCTTCCGCATCATCGTCACCGACGGCGTCTTCTCGATGGACGGCAACGTGGCACCCATGGACAAGATCTGCGACCTGGCAGAGAAATACGATGCCATGGTCATGGTGGACGAGAGCCACTCAGCAGGCGTTGTAGGCCCGACAGGCCGCGGCGTCAGCGAGTTCTTCCAGACCTACGGCCGCGTCGACATCTACACCGGCACGCTCGGCAAAGCCTTCGGCGGTGCCATGGGCGGCTTCACCACCGGCCGCAAGGAGATCATCGACCTGCTACGCCAGCGCTCACGTCCCTACCTCTTCTCCAACTCCCTCGCCCCCGGCATCATCGGCGCATCACTCGAGGTGTTCAAGATGCTCGACGAGAGCAACGAGCTGCACGACCGCCTCGTCGAGAACGTCAACTACTTCCGCGACAAGATGATGGCCAGCGGCTTCGACATCAAGCCCACCCAGAGCGCCATCTGCGCCGTCATGCTCTACGACGCACCACTCTCGCAGCGCTTCGCAGCCCGACTGCAGGACGAAGGCATCTACGTCACTGGCTTCTACTACCCCGTAGTGCCGAAGGGCCAGGCCCGCATCCGTGTACAGATTAGCGCCGGTCACAACCGCGAACAGCTCGACAAGTGCATCGCCGCCTTCATCAAGGTCGGCAAGGAACTCGGCGTACTGAAGTAAACTTATTGCAAGGAAGAAAGGGGGCAGTGCCGAGAGGCCTGACGTCAACGATGGGCGACGTACCTCTCGACAACGCCCCTTTCCTTTTTTAACCAACAAACACGATAAAGACTGACACGATGAAACGACTATTCACTATCCTCTCACTCCTTCTCGCGTTTGACACGCTTCTCGTGGCTCAGCCTGCCAATCCTCAGCCCCATCGCAACCGGCGTAGCATGAGCCAGTACACCACCGACACCCCTATGGTCCACGACCCCGTCATGGCGCTAGAGGACAGCACCTACTACCTCTTCGCCACAGGCCTCGGCGTGATGCAGATGACCTCCACCGACCGCCAGACGTGGACGGGCTATCGTCGTCCCGTCCTCGCCGAGATTCCGGCTTGGACCCATGACAGCGTCCCCGGCTTCCGCAACCACGTTTGGGCGCCGGACGTCATACGCTACCACAACCGCTGGTGGCTGGCTTACTCCTGCTCCACCTTCGGGCGCAACACATCGGCCATCGGCCTGGCCTCCTCGCCGACGCTGAACTTCAAGGACAGCCTCAACTACCGATGGGAGGACCACGGCTGCCTCGTCGCTTCGCGTGAGGGACGCGACGCCTTCAACGCCATCGACCCGGCCTTCATCCTCGATGAGAACGGTACACCGTGGCTCACCTGGGGCTCCTTCTGGGACGGCATTCAGATAGCCCGTCTCGACACGGCGACGATGCTCATTGCCCAAGGCGAGAAGCCACGCACCATAGCCCGACGCGTAGCACTGCGCGACACCCTTCGCGCCGAGCCCAATCCCACATCACGCTATGCCGGGCGCAATGCCATCGAGGCCCCCTTCATCCTCCGCCATGGCAACTACTTCTACCTCTTCGTCAGCCACGACTACTGCTGCCGTGGCATCAAGAGCAACTACAAAGTCGTCGTAGGACGCAGCCGACGTGTCGACGGGCCCTACCTCGACCATACGGGCCGTGACATGAACGCCGGCGGCGGACGTCTCGTCATCGAGGGCGACAAGAAGGACTTCGAGGCAGCAGGACACAACGCCGCCTATCACCTGCCCGACGGCCGCGACCTCTTCATCTGCCACGGCTACAGCATCCATCACGCCGGTCAGAGCATACTCATCCAACGCGAGATCCGCTGGACCGAAGACGGATGGCCGGAGCTCTAAGATTCCCCCCCCGACAATAAGGAAACACACCCGACATACGACACAGACGTGAACACCCACACGTCTGTGTCTTTTTTTATAGCCGCAACGAGCGCTCGTCACCACACAGACGAACGCCCATTACATTTTTCTTTTTTTCTTTCAAAAGTACCGCACATGTCATTGAAAAGCGGTATCGCGGCGACTGCCGGGCAGCTCCGCAATCGCTTTGCTGTTGAGGATGCGACGGAGAGGATGCTGGCTACACTAAGGAGATGACAACTGTCTCTATGCACGAGCATGGCTATGGCAGACATCCAGATGAGCTTTGAAGGGGGGCGCACAATAAATTTCGCCCACCTTTCGTCACTTTTAACGGCCGAACGACATGTAATTCACAAACTATTTGTATCTTTGCAGCGAGAATAACGCTTTAATAGTTTTTTATTATGTCTGCATCAACATCCATTCAGAAACCAGCCCAGATGATTATCACGCTGGAAGACAATGCGCTCATGAGCGACATCAAGCGGACACTGAAGATGATACGCGGCATCGCATCGGTGCGCGTAGCTACCATCAGCGATGACAACACCATCACCCCTGCCATGCAACGCTCCATCAACAAGGCCCGCTGCGAATATGCCAACGGCGAAACCATCAAGTGCAATTCTCCCGAGGAAATGCAGCGTTATTTTGACAGCCTATGACTTACACGATAGCGTATTCCAAGGAGGCTGATAAAACATTGCGTAAGTGGAAGAAGTCCAATCCTCAACTCTTCAAGAAAGCGACGAAGATTTTGATGGACATCATGTTGCATCCCCGTACAGGCCTGGGCCACCCTGAAGCTCTAGTCGGCGGAAACGACATAACTTATTCGCGTCATATCACAGCCCATGACCGCATCATATACGATATCTATGATGATACAGTCACTGTGCTGATCATTCAAACCGAAGAACACTACAACGACAAATATTTTTTTTCTTTCAAAAGTACCGCACATGTCATTGCGGTGACGAATGACGTTGTAGTTTATTGCTGATGATGAAACTGCGCAATCGGTCTCTCTTCCCCTTTAATCAGACGACTTTGTAGAACTGCAAGGTCCTGTTGACCATCCTTTCTCCTTCTTGACGAACTACCGTTGCAAAGATACTGAAAAATCGGCAGAATTTCGCCACGCCTTTTTTCGGCCGTTGATTCCTCAGTGCCATCCTCAGTGCCATCCTCAGTGCCATCCTTTATTGGTTGCATAAATGTTACAACAACAAAGCCACCATTGATGGTCCATGTGTCCTTTCCAGCATAAAGCATATAAAACAGGCGTTTCTCGTTGGTTTTGCACCTGTTCATAATAAGCTGATGGTTTGTCCAACCAGTGGAGAACAGCACATTTGGAAATTGTGCCATTTCGAATGACACAATTTCATCATCCTTGTATATCTCTAAATATCCGTCCTAACAGAGTGTCTTTATAATAGTAGCTCGTAAGTTTTATCATTGCATACTCGGGCAGGCTTTCGAGATATTCCAATTCAAAGACCAGCCTCGGTTCATCGTCGTTAGATTTTGGGTTGACCTCCGACTTCGAGCCTATGCGTGCGATGCGAATCAGATAGAGGTCGCGTACGCCTTTGCCCTTGATGTAGGGCATGAAATAGTAGAGTTTGTTCAAGGCGACGGTCGAAGGGAACGTTTTTGTCTTCCCGGTATAGTAGATTTTCACCGGCTCTTCGGTCAGGAAATATTCCTCATTGTATCTTGTTGTCATATTCATTACTATTGTATTATTTCCTTCAGCCTCCGTTCTATCTGTCTCCAATCCTGATTCAGATTCACGGTGCTGACTCGTATAACGTGACTGGTGTTCTTATAGACATACGACACGTCGAGTTCCGTATCCACTGTAGGATAGACAAGGATTCCCTTTGTATCCTTTGTATGAGGCTGAGTAACTATTTCCTGGTTCATCACGTAAGAAAGTATCTGCGACAGATGCTCTCGGCGTATCTTACCGTTCTCGCCATATCGTGAAACCAATGTGTCCCTGTAATACTTTGCATCGAGAATAATTTTCTTCTTTTTCTGCGGATTATAGAGTGTCACATCTGTCTCCATCACTGGCAGCAGGGAGTATGCTTCATCAGTGCTCCTGGCGAACGTCATACCGTAGGGCGTCAATTGGAAATGAATGTGTGAACGACTCACTTCTGGGTATTCACGTCTGCACTCCTGCTTGTAGAAGTTCATCAGGAACTTCTCAAAAATACGGTTCATCAATCGCTCATCATCCTGTATGTCAGTGAATATCTGCTTACCGGCAACACTCTCATTGGGCAGTACCGACTGATGGAGCAACTTGCAAACATTCAACGCAAAAAGGTAGTGGCGATTGTTATGATGCAGTCTGACGGAATTGAGCACATAATCGGTAATTTGTATTCGCTTTGTTTGTGGCATTCTTCGCAGCGTCTTGACAATCCTGTCTTTATTTTCAGATGCGAGACCTACTGTATTTCTTGCATCCATCAGCGTGGAGCAGATAATCTGATTGACGAGAATATCTGATGTAAGCCCGTCAAATCGGCAGAATGTTCTGCCCCAACGATTTTTTCCCATTTTCAGCGTCTCGCCAATGTCAATTTTGCCCTTTATGCCATCAATGTCGTCGCCATAAACGATATAACCCTGTGCCATACCTCGCTTTAAAATATCATCCGTAGCATTCAATAGAACATGCACCAAAAGGTCTGACAGCGACGGACAATCCTCTATTCCCACGCTGACTTTCCCACGCATCTCACCCATTCCCCATGCATAGCAGAGTATATAATACAAATTCTGTATAGGTATTCTACGCATTGTGTCAGTCTCTCAATATGTTACATAATTCAGCATAAAGGTCTTCGTTATCATAGCAGATTTCCTGAAGATACGGGAACAGCTCGTACTTGCAGATAGAGCGCCACCATTCTTCTTCATCGTTGACAGAACTTATCTGACAGAAATAGCTGTGACCTATCTCCAGACCTTTGCCTAACGATGAGGAGTCACGGATGACAGCATTCACGCGGTTCAACTTATTGCATATATTCTCCACAAATTCCTTGTCGAGTTCAGAACAGAGGAAAGCCTTGAAACTCTCACCCAGTTCCGGTTCTATCGGACAGAAGGCAAAACGGCGACGCAACGCATAGTCCACTATTGCTATGGAGCGGTCTGCCGTATTCATGCATCCAATGATATATACGTTCTCCGGCACGTAGAACTTGGGGCTGTCCGCTTCATTATATGTCAGTCTTAAAGCATAACGTGGCGAGCGCTTGTCTGATTCTATCAGCATCATCAGTTCTCCGAAAATCTTGCTCAGGTTGCCTCTGTTTATTTCGTCGATGATAAATACGAATGATTCTTCCGGCTTTCCCTTGGCCCGCTCACAGAAGTTGTAGAAGATTCCGTTGCGAACCTTGAATTCGCCAGATGTCGATGGGCGTATGCCTTGCATGAAATCCTCGTAGCTGTAAGATTGGTGAAACTGAACGGTCTCAATATTCTCGTCCTTCTGCTGTCCAATGAGCTGATAGGCAATCTTCCGTGCAAGAAATGTCTTTCCTACGCCTGGTGCGCCTTGTAGGATGATGTTTTTCTTGCGGAACAGTAGCTCCACAATTTCATCAAACTTCTCCTCAGAGATAAATGGCTTATCCGGGTCATCGGCAAAGCTATATTCAGCAGAAGCATCCGCTACCTTCTCTTTCTGGTCTGCACAGTATCGCAGGAAGTCTCTGTATTTGTTGACATAACTTCTTCTGTTCTTCAACTCTTTTACATCTCCACTACTGTTGTTGATGATATCAGTTAAAGCATCACTTACCTTCACTATTTGCCACACCTCTGTCAATTCAAATATATTGTCAACCTTGAAAAGAGTCTTCACAAGTGAGCAGATAATGTCTGTTGTATCAATCTTCGCATATCGGCTGTTAGCAGCGTTATTTATCTGTTTAGATACTGCATTTTTGTCACCCATGTAATAGATAAAGGAAGCTTTAACCTCAGCAGGTGTCTTACCCTCAAGTTGATATATCCTATGCTTAGCCATATCGCTTTTGATCTAAAGTTTATTAAGAACTGATGGTTTTGATCTAACGTGATCTAAAATATTTGTTTATCGGCAAAAGATCTCTGACCTTTGCCGAAAAAAGATTATGGAAGAAAAGAAATGGATTACGACGGAGCAGATGCTCCATACATTAAAGAATGACCCTGACAATGAACAAGAGTACACTCACTATTTAGGAGGCCTTCTCCGCTCCACTCATTGGCTGATATACGATTCAGAGAAAAATCAGTTCGGCGATTCAAGCGACTGGAGCAACTACGACTGGTACACAGAAAAGGAGTTCTTGGAATTCTTTGCCGGCCATTGGTGGCATAGAGATGCTTAATCTCCGCCATCTGCCCAAAACCACCCTTTCCTTTAATAGGTTCATATCCTTCCCGAACATAGTCACGCAATGTCTTGCCCTGCACGCCTTCCAAAAGCGTGCGGGCAAATGCCTTCGCAAATTTCCGGTCGTCTGAAACAGCCATTGTTCTTGCTTTAACCTAACCTTTTGATTACTACACAATACCTCGTAGACACTACTGGCCCTTATTTATTTCCCTGATTTTCTCTATGTAAGTCTTATTATTCCTAAAGTAATCTATGTCGCTATATAGTTTTACCGTTCTAGGAACGGAATCAGCAGATTGATAATGATAAGTGCCAAGTAATACATAATCCCCATCAATTATTTTTTCATCAAAGAGTAAATCATTCGTTAACACCTGAATGATATTACCAAGGTACCAATTATATTCTTCGCTTGATATTTCTTGAGCTAAACATGTATTCTCATCAAGAACTTGAAACACTTTAGCATTTAATGAGACTAGATTAACGGTATCAATGTTTTCTATTATATTATATTGCGATGCAACTTCGCGAAGTTCTTCTGGATACACGTCATTAGAATCTTGATTTGAGGAATTAAAGCATGACACAAAAAGCATTGCTATGCCAAATAAAAATAGTGCTTGAAACTTCTTCATAACTATACAAACGAGTGATTATTTATTGTTCCTTGTTTTTGTCCGCAAAGATATACATTATTTTTTATTCTTGAGCAAAAAAGAGTGAGAAATTAAAGAATAGAAATTGACTGTGGATATTATTGCAGTCCGGTAAATTTGCTAAGAAATCCTCGGAATAGATGAAATATAGCCATTTGTACAAATCGCGGCTATGCAATTTATTTTGTTTCTTTCATTCAAATCGAATGACTTTATATGAACAAATTAAATACGTTTTCTACCAACTTGTCGCTTTTATAGACACAGACAAGTTCCTTTATAATGATTTTATTTTTTCTTTCAAAAGTACCGCACATGTCACAGGAAAGCGACATCGCGGAGACTGCTTGGTGTGGAACTTTTTGGTGTCATCATCCTCTCCGATGGGGAATCCTTCTATCTTCCGCAACTCAGGAAGTTTCTTCCGCAGTTCCTCACGGAAGTAGACACGGCGTGCCTCATCGTTCTCAAACTCCATGCCTAAGCAGGCAACAGGGCCTTGCTGCTGGAACTGCATAGCCCCAGATATAACGTTGCTCATTTTCTCTATCGAGCAGAGGTTGCCTTGTTCATTCTTGCTCATTTGCTCTATGTTTTATGTTCTTTTACGAGACGTTTGCTCTTTATTTTATCGAAAATCGAACGGTTTTTGCTCTTTATTTTATTAAAAACAGCCTTCTTTTTGCTCTTTATTTTATTATTTTGTGGGGGAGGCTGCGATGTTTTTTGTTTTTTTCTTTCAAAAGTACCGCACATGTCACAGGAAAGCGACATCGCGGAGACTGCCGAGGGGCAGCTCCGCGATGTCTGAGGGTTGAGCGGTGAGCGATGAGGGTTGAGCGATGAGCGTTGAGCGTTGAGCGATGAGCGTTTAGGGTTGGATGGAGGTTATGCTGCGGGGATGACGTAGTAGCGGCGGGCGGAGGCGTCGCGGGTCATGGCGAAGCCGGCGGCTGAGAGGGCGATGCCGACCTGAATCTTCATGGAGTGGGTGGGACGGATGAAGGGATAGCGGCGGGCCATGATGTCGACGATGTCGGGCATCGGCAGGGGCTGGCAGGGCTCATCGGCAGCAGGCTT
>CAMOSA010000012.1 GCA_946624335.1 uncultured Prevotellaceae bacterium | reverse complement strand
CGAAGCCCGACACGCTTCCTTACCTCGATATCGTTGAGGAAGCCCTCTGCTTCGGCTGGATTGACTCCACGCTGAAGAAACTCCCGGACGGGCGGCTCGCACAGCGGTTGTCGCCCCGCAAGAAAGGCAGCCACTGGACAGAACTCAACCGGCAGCGGTGCCACGACCTGGAACGACGAGGATTGATGACGGAATACGGAAGAAAGGCAGCCCCACCCCCCCAGCCCCTCACGTAAGGGAGGGGAGAATGAAGAATGAAGAGACAAATGGTTTTATAAATCACAACATATATGAATAAGGTACGTATCACAGCCATACGCCAGACGGTGTATGAAGACTTGATGGCAAAGTTTGAAAACCCCATTGAACATACCTGCGACGTGGCGGAAGGTCAGCAATGGATTTCCGTTGACGGCAAACAGCCCGAAGGTATGTGCCCCTCGGCCTGGTATTCCATGCGCGAGTTCGTAGAATCGCTTGCCAGGGGCGAAGGCAATTTCTACGACGGATGGATGCAGAACCCGATGAGCGCAATGATCAGTTGCAATGACGGTTTCCGACCATTCAGTTTCTACATAGAAGCCGTTGAAGAGTGAAGAGTGAAGAGTGAAAAGTGAATAATATGATACTGTCATACATAGTAATTATTATTTTTCACTTTTCACTCTTTCACTTTTCACTTTCACTCTTTCACTCACTACTTGGACATGTCAATTTTTACTTTTTAATTCATTTTTAATTTTTCACTTTTCACTCTTTCACTTTTCACTTTCACTTTCACGCTTTCACTCACTACTTGGACAGGTCAATTTTTACTTTTTAATTCATTTTTAATTTTTCTCTTTTAATTTTTAATTTTTACTTCCCCTCCATGCTCACCACCTTAGCCCTCCATCGCCGCAGCATCCGCCGCTACAACGGCCAGCCTGTCAGCCGCGCAGAGCTGGAAACCCTCGTGCGCCTCGCCCAGGAAGCGCCGTCGTGGAAGAACCAGCAGACCTCGCGCTATCACATCGTCACCACACCCAGCCTCCTCGACGCAGCCCGCGCCTGCCTCGGCGGCACCAACCCCCAGAAGACCGAGGGCGCAGCAGCCCTCATCGTCACCTCCTTCAAGCACGACATCGTGGGCCACACCCACGGCCAGCCCGACAACGAAGGAGGCAACGGATGGGGATGGTACGACCTCGGCCTCCAGAGCGCCTACCTCCTCCTGCAGGCCGCCGAGCTCGACATCGACACCCTCGTCATAGGCATACGCTCGGCACAACAGCTGCGCCAGCTCCTCAACATCCCCGACGACGAGACCATAGGTGCCGTCATCGCCGTGGGCCACCGCACAGAGGACGTGCCACGGCCGCCGCGCAAGCCTCTCGAAGACATCCTGCGCTTCCTCTGACCTCACGCCCGCAAAAACCACTATTCTCTCTGCTCAATCCTTACTTTTGCATGGCACCACTCCCTTATGTGCTCCGCCTCAGAAGTAAGGATTCATTGCTTGCTGCATCATGATGCAGCAATTGATTCATCACGATGCAGCAATTGCTTCATCATGATGCAGCAAAGCAAGAAGGTGAGTCCCAGAAGCGGATGAATTGTGTACATTGAGCTGATGATGAAGAAGAAACGGGCGATGCACGCAGGCTCTCGAGCCGTGCTGATGAACCCTTGACGACCTCTTATGTATGTCGTCTGACTTACGTTTACCGTGCTTTGCTTCATGACGTGTTGTGCGATGGGCCTAAGCGGGCCGACACGATAGACATCTGGGTGCCCTCCCCGGCTGATACACCTATGCTCGTCGGCCTACACACCTAAGCTCGCAGGCCGTCACACCTAAGCTCGCAGGCCGTCACACATAGGCGTGCAGGCTGTCTGGTTTAGGTCAAAGCCATGCCTTAGGCCTGGCGTCGGCGTCCTCCGACCTCTTACCTTTTAAAAAGTGAGGGTAAAGTTGGGGGTTATCAGATATTTATTCGTACCTTTGCAGCCGAAAGCGTGCAGAGGTACGTCTTTTTTGTCACACACTCTCTCAGTAATCATCCAAACACAATGAAACGTTTCGAATACCTGATGGCGGTGATGACCGCCCTGTTCATGATTTGTTCCACCGGCGCGGCCGCTGCTGACGGCCAGACTTGGTGGGGCTACTGGACCTCGCCGCGCGGCCTGGAGGAGGTGGCGCCCTTCAATGCCGGGGACAACAGCTGCTCGGTGCGCGTGTTGGCGACGGCCAACCCTCGGCTGGTGGGCTGCAAGCTCCACGGCCTGCGTTTCTACATCAGCGACAAGACACAGGTCACGGCAGCCACGGCCTGGGCTACGGGCCGCAACTATGGCGACCGCAAGGCCGAGGTGACGATAGCTGCCGATGCGCTGCGCGACGTCGTCCACGACGGTGCAGCGACCGAGGTGCGCTTTGCCGAGCCCATTGACCTGCTGCCCTCGACGAACCGCTATGCCAGCGCCTACGTGGGCTTCACGGTGACGCTGGGCCAGGGCGGCGCGTGCTCGATGATGGCTTCCGGCAACGCCTTTGCGCCGCAGAACTCCAACTTCTATGGCACGGACGCCATCGAGAGTGTCTACGGCGCGCTGGCCTTGCAGCTGCTGGTGTCGGGCGACGGCTTCGCCGAAAGGGGCGTGGCGGTCAGCCTGCCGCAGACGATGACGGCGGTGGCTGGAGCGCCGCTAACGATGACCGTGGACGCCAAGGTGGACGGCGTGGAACCGGTGGCGACGGTGAACTATGCCGTGAGCGACGGTACGGCCGTCATAGCGGCGGGACAGTATCAGCTGCCGGAGCCTCTGGCCGAGCTGGAGGCACCCTTCGCGCTGCCCGTAGCCTTCGAGGCACCGTCAGAGGCTACACGCCAGGCGATGACGGTGAGCGTCACCGCCATCAACGGACGGCCCAACGGGAGCGCAGCCGGGGAAGCCACGACGACGGCCTGTCTGCTGACCAGCCTGCCACACCATCGCATCGTCATGGAGGAGGCAACGGCGACTTGGTGCAACAACTGCACGCGGGGCATCGTAGGCATACAGCGCCTGAAGGAACTGTTCCCCGACGAGTTCGTCGCGATAGCCATGCACGGCAACGACGACCCGATGATGGTGCCCGAATACCGTCAGAGCACGATAGGACGCAAGATGACCTCGCTGCCCATCTGTTACTTCGACCGCGTCGTTGCCGCCGACCCGTATATCGGTACTCATGCGATGTACGACGTACACTTCTATGCCGACGAGATTGTCAGAGAACGTCTGGCGACGCCTACCGTGGCTGACATCGCGGTCGGTGCGGCTTGGGGCGAGGAGGATGGCGTGCTGGAGGTTGACGCCGCGACGACGTTTCGCTATGGCGATGCGTCGGCTCCGTATGCCCTGGCGCTGGTGCTGATGGCGGACGGCCTGCACGGCGAGGGCAATGCATGGACGCAGATCAACGGCTACAGCAGCTCGCAAGGCAAGAGCGAGGGGTTGGACGAGGATATGGCGGCGTTTGTCAACGCGCCGTATCGCCTCGAAGGCTATCGCTTCAACCACGTCGCAGTGGCCGTGCACGGTATCGACAACGGCATCGAAGGCAGCATCACGGCTCCTCTCGTGGCCGATGCTGAGCAGCACTACCGCTACACGTGGGACATCAGCGACAACACGCTGATACAGGACCGCTCGAAGCTACAAATCGCAGCGCTGCTCATCAACACGGAGACGCGGGCCATCGTCAACGCCGCCGTCAGTGAAGTACCGGTGCCCACGGCGATCAAGGACATCACGACGCAAGAACAGGCTAACGGCGACAAGGGTGCGGCGATGTATGACATGAGCGGAAGGAGAATAGATAATGGACAATGGACAATGGATAATGGACAATGGAGGGGGGCTCGCGGCGTCGTGATTGAGCGCCGCGCCGACGGAAGTGCGGTGAAGCGAGTGAATACCCACTCTCCTGTCCGTCCTCGGCTGAGGAGATAAGCCTCGGTCACTCAGGGCCGATTGACATCCAGTCTATCATCTTATCCTTCGTTACCCTTTAGGGGGAAGGATGGTCAGCTGTGAGGCTTGAAGGGGAGAGAAGGCAGAAAAGGCTTACACGACCAGCGTGTAAGCCTTTTCTACTCAGCCACCTCAAGAGGACAGGCCAATATTTATCTTTTCAATAATTTCTATTTATCCTCATTTCATTTTAAATTCACTTAACGGCGACCTTCTTCCCGTCGATGACGTAGACGCCGGGGCGGTCAGCCTTGCGTCGCGGCTGTCCTCCGAGCGTGTAGATACGCTGGCCGGCCAGTGTCGTCTGGCGTACGGTACGAGCCTCATCAATGCCAGTGGCGACCTTATCGAAGCCTTCGGGCGAGAAGGCGATGTACTCAGGGATATTACCCTCATCATCGGTGAAGTTCTCGGCCAGGACGACAAAGTAAGCGGTGTTGGCCGGGATAGCAATCACCTCCTGGGCATCATCACGGTACTGGAAATCGCTGTTGGCAAACTGCACGAAGGCTTGTGCCGCCTCATCGAAGACGTAGGCATAGTAGTTGGAGGTATGACCGGTGTCCTTGAAGGTGACGCCAGCGCCTGACCACTTGACGAGATACTCGCCGCGCGAGAAGCCGTAGCTCATGCGGAAGGTGCAACGCACGGTGCCCTTGCCGTACATCAGCGTCGCACGATCCTCGGTCTGTACGACGTCAAACTGTGCATCGACGATGGCGGGATCGAGCCATGTGCGGCCTTCCTGCCGCTGCACATCCCAGGGAGCGAAGACATAGACGACGGCATCAGAGCGCTCGTCGAGGACCCAGTTCTGGTTGCGGCCGAAGTTCATGACTTTCCATCCGCCCTCCTCGGGGAACTCGAAGGTCGGGGCCTGAAGGTCGCGGAAGACGGCATAGTAGGCGTCACCCCCCTTGACCGTGAAGGTAAAGGGATTGTCGGAGCTGACGATCTCGCCCTCGCCCGGCGTGGCGGCGGTGCGCCAATAGGCAAACTCGAAGCCATCCTCGGGGAAGGCCTCTATCGTGACTTCGTCGCCCACGGAATTGGGGTACTTGCTCATGTCGACAGCACCGTGCTCTTCCTGATAGTGCTCGACAGCGGCTATGGCTCCGTCGGTGAAGACACCGAAGATGACGGCCTGGGGCTCGGTAGGAGCAGCCGCTTTCTTAGCTTCGGCCGCCGAGGCATATTGCTGGCCGAAGCGATCAGCGCTGACGGCCAGTATGCATTTGCCCTTCTCGTCGGAGATGGGTTCGTCCTTGGTGATGTCAAAGACGCCGTCGCCATCGTCCTCGTACCAACCTACGAACTGGCTGCCATCCTCGGGCTTGGAATAGCCATAGAACAGCGCCGCCGTCTCCATCATGACGGGCAGCTGTGACTTGAAATCGCGCTCGGCGCGGTAGATGGGCGTGCCGCTGTCAAGGCTGGTGGCGGACACGGTGCCTTTGCCCACGGCTATGATCTTGACCCAAGCCTGAACGTAGGTGTACTCGACGTCCTGGGCTTTCACGATGCCTGTGGCGGACAGCAGGAGCACTGTCAAGGCCAGGCATTTTATGACTCTTGTTTTCATTGAATAAGAGATATTGATGTTAGATGTTCAAAGAAAAGTGTTGTTATCATGTGTTTTATTTCACGACGACCTTACGCCCGTCAACGACGTAGACGCCCCTTGGCATCGAGCCCTTCGCCCAAGTGGCGTTGGCTATCTGACGCCCGCTGAGGTCGTAGACGACATGGCGCTGGGCGCCCTGATCGGTGCGGGGCGCAGTGATGGCATCACCGTCGAAACTCTCGACGGGCGCAGTGTTGGCGTTGACGATGGCTCCGGTCGAGGTGTTGACGAGCATCGCGACAGCCGTCAGGTTGTAAGGGTTCTGCATGATGGTATTCCCACGCATCATGACGCGTCCGCTGAACGTCTGTGCCTGACCCTTGACGATGGGAGCCGTGATACTGCCGGGCTCGCCGTTGCGGACGCCGAGGGAAGCAAGGGCGACGTGATCGTAGGTCATGTCGGTGATATAATAAGGTGCGGCATACATCTCGTCCATATCGGCATCGGGGAAGGAGCGGCTGGTCTCTGAGGCATAATAGTTGACCTGCGCCCATTCCTTGCCTTCGCCATGGAGGCCGTCCTCTGTGATGACGAAAATCAACGCATAGGGCGCTGTCTGGCTGTCCATGCCGAAAGTGGTCTGTGCCGTGCAGACGATATAGTTGCGATTGGCATTTTCCCACTTGGCTGTCACTTCCACCTTAGCCTCGGCAGGGACGGCCAAGGCGGCTGCGAAATCTTTGTTGAGGCCGTAGTGCGTACCTCCTGTCGTGCCTTCGTAAGGGTGTGTAGTGACGGCTCGGTCGATGGTGCACTTGGGAATACCCGTCGGCACGACGCCGGTCGTGTGGTAAGCCTTGTTGTACATCGGCTCGCCGGCGCCGCTGGAATTGGTGCTGCTGTGGACGGCGATGCCGATGAAGCGGTCGCCGAACTCTCGGGCCAGATTGCGCATACCGACAATACCCCGGGTGCAGTTGCCGCACCAGGTGCCTGTGAACTCCTCGACCACGGAACGGCGCTCGAAGGTCAGCGGAGCAGCGGGGTCGGCATAGACGAAACGGATGTTGACGCTGTGGCGTTCGAGACCGACGAGGACACTGAGCGTGGCCGTCAGCTCACCATACTGTGTGGGCAGCGCATCGAACTGAGTCAGCGTGAAGCCGCCAGCGGGAACGGTGAAATTCTTGTCGAACGCATTAGTGTTCATGATGACACACTCGCCACCCATGCACCACTGAAGACGGGAGGTCTGCATCGTGTTGGACGTGACGGTCAGCGTGGCGCGCCCATTCAGGACATTCGAGGTCAGGTTGGCCAGGATGAGCCCCTGCGACGGATTGGAGGGCGCATTACTCTCGCAAATGATGTCGCCCCATTCGTCCTCCTCGGCAGCGATGGTCACGGTAGCCCCTTCGGCGACAGCTACTCCGCCGAAGCGGAACTCGGCTTGCTGAGCCACAGCGACAAGCCAACTGCCCAGTAGCAAAAGTGAGAAAGTAAAGAATCTTTTCATTATCGATGTAAGGATATTATTTGAGATGGTTGAAAGCATTAAGGCAGTGAGGCCTCGCACACCTGCTGAACGCCCTGTTCATTATAGACGAAGGCGACAACGGCCATATTGGACGCCTTCCAGGCCGCGTCCAGCGTGTAACCGAAAGTGAGTTGCCGTGCCTGACCCTTAGTGATGGAGAAGGTATCACCCCACGAGCCGTTGACGGCGGCACGCAGGACATGGTCGTGGACATACTCGCGATTCGTCGTGCCGTCTGGCATCGACTGCATCGCCGTGATACCGCTCTCAGTGAGCCACACCTGCAGCTTACCCTCGACATCACGCAGTCCCAAGGCATCAATGGCAATGTGTGCCGTCACAGCGGCCGCGCCGTCAATCTCAAGGGTGTCGAGGCGCACCGAGGCCTCGAGCTGCAAGACCGGCTCGGCGGCTACGGCTTGTGCGACCTGCGCCGTCCACTGTTCGGGATTGGAAGGCTGGCCCACTCGGTTGACAAGGCCTTTGGGAAGCGTGTTGGCGCATCCCCAGTGCTCGACATACTCGTCGCCCAAAGGCGTTGAGAGTCCTATGTTACGGGCGTTGCCGGCAAAGGCCATAGGCCCGCCATGCACGCCGACGGCCACAATCGTCCCCTCGGGATAAGCCGCCCGGATTGCCGCAATCTGAGCCGCTGCGTTGGGGCAGTTGCTGCACCGCTGACCCGTGAAGTCCTCGATGAGGACAGCACGTCGTGCATCGGCCGGCTCGACGAAGATCAGCCGCTCGTCCTCGGCAATTGGCGAACAGGACAGCAACGCGCCCAGCGAGCTGATGAACAAGTATATGAAAGATAACTTATGTCTCATAATTCTTCATTAGGAAGGAGTCCTGAAGGTAATCCTTATTCGTCATTCCCCGCAGGCATTACCAATTAAAGTTGTACGACAAGGTGACGCCCCGCGTGGCAGGTACCCACCGGCATACGCCGCCTGAGCAGTTCATGCCAGCCCTGGTGCGACCATAGCCAGCCTGCAAGCGATGTGCTCCGTGGCTGAACGTGATGCTGCCCATATAGTAGTGGGTTTTCGTGTCGCCGACATTCCACATATCCGAGAGCGTGAACATGAAGTGCGGCAGGAAGGAGAGCTCCAGAAGGCCGAAGGCCCAGTCGCCTTTGTCGTCAGCAGTGAGCAGATACTGTCCTTCGCCACGGAGGGTGAACTTGGAGTTGATGCGCCACTTGGCATCAGCGATGAAGATATTGCTGTTGATCATGCCGCCGTGCCCCTCGACGATCGACTGATTATAGCGCTGATTCATATACATCAGCGTCAGCCGCCAGTCCTTGGTGAGGCGCTTGTCCATCTGCAGGTTGATGTCCTGATAGTAGGTCTCGTCGCCCTGGCTGAAGAACTTCTGGTGATAGCCATCGCCGCCCTTCGGCTGGGCATTGGCCAGCTGCTTAGCCAGGCTGATGCCACGGACATGTGAGGCATTGAGGCGTACGGTAGTACCATACTTGCCACCCAAGGCCGTGCCACGCTTGAACTGATAGCCGATTTCAGCCTGATAAGCCCATTCGCCGTCGGGGTGTGTGGCGTATGGATAGAGGGCAGCCAGAGCATAGGTATGATCGAGCGTGAAGGCGGGCAGATGGTTGATCATCGACGAGGCACCATCCTGGGAACGGCGGCTGCGGAAACTCATGTTGTCGCTGCGCTTGGCCTGCAGGAGCACGCTCATGCCCCGCTGCGAATAGCTGCCCGAGAGCATGGCGACACGACCCGTACGGTAGGCATAGCCATTGTCGAACGAGGGGTCCTGACTCTTCTGGGCATACTCGGCGAGGATGTTGAATCCGCCCTTCTGGAAGCGTGCCCGAACATCGAAGGCATTGACATCCTCGGGCAGGTTGAGCTTATGCGTCGGGTCGACCATGATCAGGTCGTCAGCGGCGCGTTCGTGCTTATTGACGAAGGAGCCGCCCATCGTGAGATAGGTGCCATGTTCGCCGAGTGCCGGGAACCACTCGTCGAGGTTCAGCTCGGCATCGGCACCGCTGACCCACGCCTTGTTGAGGTGCCAGTAGCGGCGCTGCCGACCTGTGAGCGCCTTCAACGTGACGCCCCTGAAAGGTTTGAAGAGGAGACGTCCGCCGAGCAACGCATTATCGATGCCGAGCGACCGCTCCTCATAGGTGCGAAGGATAAATCCAGAGCCGAACTGTTCGTAGAATGTTCCGGCGGTGAGCTCGAGCGTCTTCAGACGTCCTTTTACCCACAGATGTGGCAGGCCCCAGCCCTTGAAATCCTTCTCATAGCCAGGCAAGGGATATTGGGTGAACTCGAAACGAGCCCCGGCGTCGACATAGCGACTCTGGAGCTGCACGTCGGCATAGGTGTTCGTGAGTGCCCACTCGTCATAGTCGGGGGCACCGATATCGGCATCACCCTGCGGGATGAGCACATCACTCTGCACGCTGCCGTTCACCGTCACCTTCTTCGTCTCTTGAGCACGAAGGGTAGAAGACAGTGCAAGCAGCGACAGATGAAGGATGGATAATAAGACAAACTTACGCACTTTCGTCCTGTTCATTTTTTCGGTTTCTTTTCGCTGCCGAGTTTCCGAACCTCATTGATCAACTCCTCCTCGGCGCCATCCGTATAGCCGTTGTGGCGATAGACGACCTTGCCCTCGCCATCGATGATCAGCGTGTAGGGTATGAGCTGAATGCCGAGAGCCTTGCAGAGGTCGCTGTTAGGGTCGAGCAGCACGTCGTAGGGCCATCCGTGGTTGTCAACCAACGGCTTCACCTTATTAGTATTCTGCGCCTGATCGATGCTGATGGCGATGAGTTTTACGCCCGTCTCTTCGACCCATTCGTCATAGACTTCCGAGATAGCATCCAGCGCGCGGTTGCAGGGCTTGCACCACGTGGCAAAGAAATCGATGATGATGGGCTGTCCGCCATTCAGGCGAGACAGTGTGTCGGTGCTGATGCTCTTTCCGTTGATGTCTTTCAGCACCATCGTAGGCAGCTGTGCATAGAGGCCTGAGGCCATCAGCACAAAAGCGATACAGAAGAAAAATCTTTTCATATCCTTGAATCTTCTTTTCGTTCAACTTTCAACTTTCAACTCTCCGCTCGGCTTTGCCGCTTCGCTCTGCGAAGAACTTTCAACTTTCAACTCTCAACTTTCAACTCTCAACTCTCAACTCATCAACCCATCACTCCTCCAACCCACTCATGCGGAGCAAGAAAGGTTGGTTGATGTTCATCAGGGTGACATTATAGGTCCCCATAGCCCGGCTGGTGCGGATCAGGAAGCCGTCGAGCTTAAAGCCGTGCCATGTGCCGCCGTCCTCGAGCGGACAATAGACGATGTCGCGGTCGGGATAGTACTGTAGGCGGGCAACCATCGTAGCATCAGCGTTGGTGGCGATGCGATTGGCCGAAGAGTCGTAGAAATAACCCGTGTCGGAGTCGGATGAGGTGGGCTTCGAGTTCAGATCCATGGCAGAATGGAAGATGAGCTTACAGTCGCCGCGGTCGAAGTCGACAGGAACATCCTTCCACTCTTCGACACCGGTGAAACGCATGAAAATGCTATCATTCCGCTCGAAGATACGGACGGTAGTGCCCATCGTGACCTCGGGATTGGCAAGAGTATAGTTGCCCAGCACTTCATCCTTGAGGCTGTATTGTGCCACCTTCAACACATCAGTGACACCAGCACACATCAGGGTGAGCTGGGCACGACGGATGTGCCCTCCGGCGTTGGGGTCTGCGCTGATGACAACGCTGTCCCCCACCATTTCGCCATGAAGCCAGGGCTGGTCAGCGCTGATCTCCACATCGAGATCATGGGGCAGGTAATAAGCTATGCGCAGACCTGCGTTGGGGGCAAAGACACTATTGACAGGCAGCGTCCCCAGAACGATGCCCCGTTGCTGAACGGGCAGCTCGAGCACACCGCCATCCGACGAGGTAACCGTCAGGATGGCCGTGCGTCCTTCGAAACCATCATTATCGGTCACCGTGACACGGATGAAGGAGCCATCAACAAGGGCGGTGCACCAAGCGGAAGAACTGCTGACCTGATATTGAGCACCGGCCAAGAGTTCGACATACCCTTCACCTCCCTTGGCGCCGAAATGGAGGTCATTGCGGACCACGGTAATGGACGGTGCTGCTGCCGGTTCATCGTCATTGTCGCCACAAGAGACGCCGACGAGGCAGAGACCGCAGAGAAGGATGAGATAGCAGAAATATCGTTTCATATTATGTGCCATAGGGAAAGACATCAATTGAAGATTTTGGAGAGTTGTGAGAGATAAAGGAAGACCGCAGAGCCATTCGTCTGCCATTCTCCACGGTCGACGATAGCTGCGTGCAGCCCACCATCGGCATCCTCGTAGAGGGTGATTAGCATCATGGAATTGCAGTTGGCAACGCTCGGATTGGTCGGCGAGAAGCGGTAGGCGGGATAGAACTTATTGCCATTCCAATGAATCGTGAAGGAGCAAGCCTCGTTGATCCAGACATTGCCCGCCGTGTTGTAGGTCGCCAGATAGACAGAAACGCCGTCGATGTCGCCGACAATTTGGGGGCCGAGAGTGAGGTCGCCGCTCACGACATCATAGTTCAGGACGAGCTGGTACTTGGGGCTGAGTCCGGTAAGGCGATAATTGCCTTCCAAGCGGTTGGGCACGAGGATCACGACAGCCGAAGAGCCATTGTTATAGCGCAGGTTGTAACGCCCTTCGTACTGATTGAAGCGCATCACGCTGCTCTCGACAGGGGTGCCTTGCAGGCTCAGGCCCTCGGCTCCTTCGTCGATGCAGGTGAGGGTGTTCGACTCTGCATCGAAAGCAAAGGCCTGTACACGATGACCTGATATAGGCACAGGATAATAAAGGTGAATGCCTTGGTCCGTAAAGGCGAAGGGTATATGGATGCTATCACCCATCAATGAGATGGAGCGTGAGCTCAGGTCGACAGAGCCTTCGACGATACCGCTGAAACTCTGCACGAAGTTATCGTAGTTGGCGATCGTACGCTGCACATAATCCGCAGGATCGCTCTTGAGGCGACGCAGGTAGGCCGTGTTGTGTGTTTTCTTGCCGTAAAGGAGGACCTCGTCTTCGTTGATCTCACGCACGACAAATTCGAACTCACCGCCTTTCGCCTCGTACTCGCTGGAGCTGGGCGTCGAGAAGTAGTGGAGAAGCCCATTATAGGTGTCGAACGTGAGCACGGGGCCGTTGTCGTTGGTCATGCGATAGTAGCTCGTCTCGACGCTGTCGGCGATGAGCGAGCACTGCACATCGACCGTCAACGAATCAAATTTCATGAGATAGACCACGCCTCCATAGGCGAGGTCCGCACCGGGGTAATACTCAAACTCCCAACCGTACTCTGCACTACGCAGGACAGCATAAACCCGCTCCATGTTCTGCTGCATCCTGATCGATGCTGGTTCATCGAACAAATCCTCCTGGCTCTTGAAGCATGAGGTGCAGAGGGTGCAGAGCAGACAGAGCGTAGCGAACAGGGCTGAAGTCCGGATGATTTTCTTATCTTTCATAATCGTCAAATTCTTGCTGAATAGAGTTTAGTTCACGCTGATGTCATCCAAGTCTATCAAGCCGCGCTTGAGGTCCTTCTGACGACGCTGTATAGCGCTGCGCAGGAGCTCAAGATCGACGCCGAAGGCTTCCACCATATACGTCTTCACGATTTCCATCTTCGAGGAGATGATGCGTTCGCCTTCGCTGCCCGCCTGACTCATCCAGTGCTGCCATTGCTCTTCGCTGTTGCAGACATAGTTGCACAACAGCTCGGCGAAATCTTCGACGTGCGAGTGCTGAGAGTAGGCTGATATGAAGCCGCGCTGAAGGTAACCCTCGGTGAAAGGAGACTGACTCCATTTGTCGGCGACATAGTTGGTGCCAGAGATCAGCTGGAAGTCTGCGGGATAGTTGACCGTCTGGTTCAGGATGTGCGTAAACTCGTGGTGAATGGTCTGTAGATAGAAGGTGTTCAGCGCATCGGTATCCTTGACGTACTGCCCGAGGTAGTTGACACCGGAGAGCAAGATCTTGCGCCCGCCCTCGGCAGTGCCGAGGATATAGGTGCCGTTATTACGATATTCCCATTCGCCGATGGTGAAGATCATCTTGGGGAAATAGGCACGGGTGAAATCGATACCGCCGACCTCGTCGTAGGCCTCGATACAGACATATTTCACGATATGTGCGAGTTTGATGGCCAGGTCGTAGCGCGCAGGTATCGTATAATAATTCATGTCCGACTCATTGTCCTCGTAACGATATTTGAACGTGATATTGTACGGTTGGACGTAATTGCGCTGCAGCCAGTAGTCGAAAGGCGTATAGTCTACCTTGTCGACCGTGATGACGCTGATGCTCGTGTCCGGCTCGTCGGCGGAGCATGAAATCAGCGCCGTCATCACCAGCATCACACAGGCGAAGGAGAGGCCTGTGAGCGAGATGTGCCACGCCTCACTTTTCACCTTATTATATATATATGCTTTCATTGTTAATATCAATTAGTCAATTTTCAAAGCTATCGTTCTGTTCTGAGATATGGGAGAGTCAGTCCTTACCTTGGATTAGGCTCTACGCCATCATGTTCGCTCGTCCGACGTGCCCGCAGAGGTATCTGTACCGCTCTGCGCAGGTCGTCCTTCTTCAGCACATCAAGCCGCTCGGCCGGTTTACCTTCGGCGTTCATCACGCGCCGCACGATCTCGATGCCATATCGTTTGATGTCATACCATCTCAGGCCCGTCTGCAGTGTCTCGATACGCTTGAAGCCCAGCACACACTGGAGCATAGCCTCTTTCATGTCACCCTCCTGACCGATGTCGAACGTGGGATTGAGGTGTTTCTTGATGGTGGACTCTATCCCGAGCGAGTCGCTGTAGCTGTACTCCTGATCGTTATAGAAAGCCTGGATATCCTCGGGGGTGAGCGTCAGCTCAGTCTGAATGATATTCTGCATCCACATCGTCAGGTCTGCAGCAGCCTTGTCATACTCGCCTTGCAAGACATAAGCCTCAGCACGATTGAGCAGGCACTCGTCGGTCGTAAAGGCCGGATAGACGGTGCGATAGAATCCCGTACCGGCGACGGCGTCGGCATATTCGAAGAGGTAGGGCAGCTTCCAGAAAATCGTCTTATCAAGATTATTGCCTGAATAGGTGCTCATGCCCATATAGAACGGGTCATTGCCCCAGATGTTCTGCGCCTCGCCGTCCTCGTGTTCGGCCAGATATTTTCCATGCGAATACTTCGACAGGTAGCGGTATGGGCCAAAGACCAGACCCATATACGAGTATGAGGTCAGCAACAGCAGATTGCTGTTGACCGAGGCATCGATATAGTGCTGCGAGATGGCGTTCCAGTCGCGCGTCATCGAAGCCATAAAAGCCCAGTCACGGAGCATAGCCTTCGGCGCCGAGCCCAGACAACGGGTGGCGTAGTCGATGGCCTTGTCCCACTGCTCTGTATAAAGGTAGAAACGGGCCGCAAAAGCATAGGCAGCACGCTGGTTGAAGTGGTAGGCCGGCACCTGATAGTCGGAACCTGCTATCGGCAGAGCCTCCACAAGATCCTTCTCGACGAGTCGGTAGACTTCAGCGAGCGAGGGGCGTGGAGGATTCTCATCCAGCGACTTAGCCGTGGAAGTCATATATACGATACCGAGCTGAGTCTCTGCATCCTCGGGGCGGTAGGCCTGACAGAAGAGATTGGCCAACATGAAATGGCAGTAGGCGCGACAGAGCAGAGCCTCAGCCTTGCAATGCTGAAGCGCCGTCGTCGTGGCGCCGCCCATAGTTTCTATAGCCTCCAGCGCCGTGTTGGCCGTGGCAATACGCATATAGCAGTCAATCCAGAAGTTCTCGGGACTCTCGTTGTTGGCTTCCGTCACCTCCTCCCAGGCGTAGACCTGATCGACGAAACGATTGGTGTTTGGGTTCTGGGGGCCATAGTTGTCGACGTTGTCAGACATCAGTTCGGCCACGTAGAGCGGGTCGTTGGTGGGATAGGCCGAGACGAGCAACTTCTGCAGCTTCTCGGGCGTATCTATCTCGGTACGGTTGTCCGGCAACACGTCGAGATACTCGTTGCACGAAGTGAGCAAGGCGAAGGCTGTTGCGATACAGCAACAAGCGAGGACGTTGTATAACCTATTATATATCGTTTTCATATTGTGCTGTATAGTTTAGAGTCCGAGACGCAACGTGAGCGTAAACTGCTTGGGCATAGGCACAGCCACGCCACCCGAGTTGGTGAATTCCGGATCCTGTCCGTTCAGTTTCTTATCAGCATAGATGAGGAAGCAGTTGGTGGCCTGCAGCTTCAGGCCGAGGCTGCCGAGACCGATCTTAGAGATCATGTCACGCGGGAAGTCATAGCCCAGCGAGATTTCCTTCATGCGGATGAAGTCGCCCTTGGCGATACGTTCTGTAGAGTAGTTATAGGAGTTGTAAGCCACGGCCAGATCGGTGTCCGTACGATTCTGTCGTGAGCTGGCGATGACGGGGATTGTCGTCGTGCGCTCGTCGCCAGGCACCGTCCAACGGTTGCTGAACTCCTTGGGTGAAGCGGTCAGCTCACTATAGTAATTGGAGAAGACGGGATCCAGACGTACGACGTTGCCAAAGCTGTAGGTGATGAAGAGATTCAGCGTGAAGCCCTTCCATTTGAGCACGTTACCCAGCGAGCCCATATCCGTCGGGTCGGCAGAGCCTGAGTACTTGAGGAAGGCGAGGCCCTCGGGGCTGGTTTCCTGGAAGTAAATGCCCGTGACGGTGCGGTTGCCATTACTATCGTAGAACGTTGGCAGGCCCTCGCTGTTCAAACCGGCGAAAGGAATACTGAAGATGCTCCGAACGGGATAGCCTTTGAGGGCAAAGCCGCTGCCAGACACCAGGTCTATCAGACGTTCAGCCGTCTCGAGGCGGGTCACTTCATTGCTGAAATGCGAGTACACAAAGCTCGTCGTCCAAGTGAAATCCTTGGTCTTGATATTGGTCGTGGACAGGCTGACCTCAGCGCCGCTGGACTTCATCGATGCCATATTGGCGTACTGACGGATTCCACCCGCATAACCCGGCGTAATCATCGAACCTATCAGGTCGTAGTTGTTGCGCCTGTACCAGTCGAAGGTGAGGCTGATGCGGTCATCGAGGAAGCCGGCCTCGAGGCCAAGGTTGAGCTCGTGTTTCTTCTCGTAGGTCAGCTCGGGATTGGCAGGCCATGACAGATCGATACCGCTCTCCTTGACGCTCGTGAAGGGTCGCCAAGGGTTATACGACTCGAAGATGGCTGTGGAATTCGTCACCTCGGCCGGACCGCGGTCGGCCGTCAACGAGTAGCTGGCCTTGAACTTCAGGGCAGATAGCGCTGGCCGCAGACGTTCGAACCACGTCTCTTCGTGAACGTTCCAGGCGGCTGAGAGATTCCATGTCGGCAGCCAACGTGCTTGACGACTTTTGCCCATACGATTGGTGCCTTCGTAACGGATTGTGCCGTTGACCGTGTAGCGGCTCTTCCACGAATAAGTGGCGTTGGCAAAGAAGGCAGCATTGCGTTCACGTGTATTGGAGAGCGAGTAATAGTTGGTGTTGCGCTCCATCATCTGCTTGAAGGCGAGGTAGTTGAACGACGATATCTCACCGTTGTCGAAGAGCACGCCCCAATCACGGTTCCAGGTGTTGTGGCGGTTGACGTAGTTCAACTCCATACCACCATAGAAATTCACCGTATGGATGTCGTTGATGACATCATTGTAGGCGGCAGCAGCACGGAAATCGTAGCCGAACATCCGATGGTCGGTGCGCTCGAGGATACCGCCTTCGGGCATCACCGACACGGGCAGCGCGTAGATATTGTCGGGGTCGGTGTAGAGGTAGCTGTTCTTGCTGCGTATCGTGCTGTTGTCCATCGCACGGTAGGCCATGGCCTGGTTGGAGTTATCACGGATCGAATGTTCCTGCGACGTGCCAGAATACTTCATAGCGCCGAGGACCGAGAGCTCCACCTTGTTGATGGGTTTATAGGTCAACTTGCCTTGAAGGCGGAAATCAGCGACGCCCAGGTCGATATAGTTGTTGTCCAGTTCATGGAAGATGTTGAAGGGAGCATAGTTGCGCGTATAGTAAGCATCGGGGTCCAGGGCACGTGATGAGTTGAGGGCGAAGCTGTAGGGGTTGATATCGAAGGACCGCGAGACGGCGCCATACACGGGGTCCACTTCGCGGCTGAGCGTTCCGGGGGCTTCCTGGCTGCGGTAGCTGGCGTTGGAGATGAGCCCGAAGGTGACACGCTTCGAGAGGTTGAAGTTGGCATTCACGTTGGCCGTATAGCGTTCCACGCCGCTCTTCAGCGTCCAGCCCGGGTCGTACATCGCGCTGACCGAAGCATAATACTGCGCCTTGTCCGAGCCGCCTGAGATACTGACGGAATGGGTGTGCTGCAGATTGTTGCGGAAGAGGAGGTCAAACCAGTCGGTGTTGCGGTATTCGGCAGCCCGCAGGTAGGCCGCGATGTCTTCAGGCGTGTTGCGGAGGGCGAATAAGCCTGTCGTGGCGTCATACTGCGAGAGCATCTGGTACATCTTGCCGTAGACACCCGTTTCCGATGAATTGGCCAATTCGGCATAGTTCAGGTAGCCTTTCTGCTGCAACTCCTGATAGACGGACATCTGGTCCTGGGAGTTCATAATATTAAAGGTGCGGTAGGATGGCTTCAGACGCATCGTGTACTCACCGGTATAGTTGATACGGTTCTGCCCCGACGTACCTTTCTTTGTCGTCACGACGATCACGCCGGCCATGGCCCTGGCACCATATATCGAGGTGGCGCTACCGTCCTTCAAGATCTCGAAGCTCTCGATATCATCGGAGTTCAGTCCGGCGATAGCTGACGAGATGAGGGTGTTGGCGTCGCCCGAGCTGAGATCGTCAGCACTGACATCGACGACATCTTCCATGATCACGCCATCGACGACCCACAGGGGCTTAGACGAGCCGTAGATAGAGGTGGCACCACGCACCCTGATCTTAGGAGCTGCGCCGAACGTGCCGCTGACGTTCTGCACCGAGACGCCGGCCGCACGGCCTTCGAGTGCGCGGCTGATGTCTGCTACGCCGTCGATCTTGGCGTCCTTGGCACTGATCTTCACGGCGGCTCCGGTGTTCAAGCGTTTGTCCACGCGTTGCATACCGTTGACGACGACATCTTCGAGCTGACGTACTTCGCTCTGCAGCACGATACGCATCTGTGGTCGCGGCGTCAGCGTCTGCGGCGTCGTGCCGATATAGCTGACAACGATTTTCTTTCCTTGAGGTACCGTCAGCACAAAACGGCCGTCGATGTCGGTCTGAAGGCCGGTCTGGGTACCTTGAATGAGAACCGACGCGCCGATGACTGGTTCACCGTCGTCAGCGAAGACAACGGTACCATGGACCTCGGTCTGAGCGATCGCTACGGCGACGACGGACAGCAGGGAGGCGAGCGCCAGTATGATTCGTTTTACCATTGAATAAAGAATATTTTGTGTTTTCTTTTTACGCGGCGCAAAAGTAGACAAAAAAAAGAGAATACGAAAGTTTAGGCTCACTTTTTTATTAAATTATTTATCTTTTCAGCAACTTTTATTTATCTTTGCCGCAAAATTAAACAATATAACCCCAAATTATACAAAAACGTTATGTTTGAGAACCAACCTAAAGGCCTTTATGCACTGGCATTGGCCAACACGGGCGAACGTTTCGGCTACTACACGATGATAGCCGTCTTCGCCCTCTTCCTCGGTGAGAACTTCGGTCTCTCGGAGTCTGTTTCTGGTATTATCTATGGTGCCTTCCTCGGCCTGGTGTACTTCCTGCCTCTCGTGGGCGGTATCTTGGCCGACAAGTTCGGCTTCGGCCGTATGGTGACCATCGGCATCCTCATCATGTTCTTCGGCTACCTGCTGCTGGCCGTGCCGCTCGGTAGCGGCGGAGTGGCACTGGCCGGTATGTTTGCCGCCTTGCTGCTGATCTCATTCGGGACGGGTCTGTTCAAGGGCAATCTGCAGGTCATGGTCGGTAACCTCTACGATGATCCGGCCTTCGCCGCGCGCCGCGACTCGGGCTTCTCCATCTTCTATATGGCCATTAACATCGGTGCCCTGTTTGCTCCGACGGCTGCCGTCGAGATCATGAAGTGGGCCGAGACAGACCTGGGCTTCAGCCACGCCGACTCCTACCACTTCGCTTTCGCCGTGGCCTGCGTCTCGCTGATCCTGTCCATCGCCATCTACTACGCCTTCCGCAGCACCTTCCGCCACGTCGAGGGCGACAAGAAGAAGGACACCGCAGCTGCCGTGGCCGAGGAGCAGCTCTCGCCGGAGGAGACACGCCAGCGCATCACGGCACTCGTGCTCGTCTTCGCCGTCGTCATCTTCTTCTGGATGGCCTTCCACCAGAACGGTCTCTCGCTGACCTACTTCGCCAACCAGTTCACGCAGAAGACAGCCGAAGGCGTTCACACCATGCCGTTCAACGTATGGAATCTCGTGGCCATCATCTTCATCGTCTATGGCCTCTTCTCCGTGTTCCAGTCAAAGACGACCAAGGGCAAAGGCATCGCCGCCCTCGTCATTGCGGCAGCCTGTGCCTTCCTCGGCTACCAGTACACTCAGGCCACAGGCAGCGTAGACATCAGCGCACCCATCTTCCAGCAGTTCAACCCGTTCTACGTCGTGGCGCTGACGCCCGTGTCGATGGCCATCTTCGGTGCTTTGGCCGCCAAGGGCAAGGAACCCAAGGCCCCGCGCAAGATAGCCTATGGCATGATCGTTGCCGCCGTGGCGTTCTGCGTGATGATCTTCGCCTCACAGGGCCTGTTGACGCCCAACGAGCAGAAAGCCGCCATCGAAGCCGGCACGGCCGCCTATCCCGCATCGCCCTATTGGCTCATCAGCGTCTATCTCATCCTCACCTTCGGCGAACTGCTGCTCTCCCCGATGGGCATCTCCTTCGTCTCGAAGGTGGCACCTCCTAAATACAAAGGTATGATGATGGGAGGTTGGTTCGTCGCCACTGCCATCGGCAACCTCCTCGTCTCCGTCGGTGGCATCCTCTGGGGCGACCTCTCGCTGACCACCGTATGGCTGGTCTTTGCAGCCCTCTGCCTCCTCTCTGCCCTCTTCATGTTCGCCATGATGAAACGCCTCGAGAAGGTGGCCTGAGCCGTACGTCTCAACTTTCAACTCTCAACTCTCAACTCTCAACTCTCAACCCTCAACTCTCAACCCTCAACTCTCAACCCTCAACTCTCAACTCTCAACCCTCAACTCTCAACTCTCAACCCTCAACTCTCAACTCTCAACTCTCAACCCTCAACCCTCAACCCTCAACTCTCAACTCTCAACCTTCAACCTTTCCCAAAGTGAACATCGCCATTTTCGTGTCGGGCAGCGGCACCAATTGTGAGAATATCATTCAGCACTTCCGAGGGTCCGAAAACATCCGCACCGCTCTCGTCGTGAGCAACCGCGCTGATGCTTTCGCCCTCGAAAGGGCGAAACGACTCGGTGTACCGTCATGCGTCGTGCCCAAGGCCGACCTCAACAACCCCGACGTCATACTCCCTCTTCTGCGCTCCAACGGCATTGAGTTTATCGTCCTCGCCGGCTTCCTGCCTATGGTACCCGACTTCCTCATCGAAGCCTTTCCGCGGCGCATCGTCAATATCCACCCTGCCCTCTTGCCTCGTCACGGCGGCAAGGGAATGTGGGGTCACCACGTCCATGAAGCAGTAAAGGCGGCCGGCGACACGGTCACGGGCATCACCGTCCATTACGTCAGCCCCGTCTGCGACGGCGGCGAGATCATCGCACAGTACAGCACGCCCGTCTCGCCCGACGACACGCCCGAGACGATAGCCGACAAGGTCCACGTCCTCGAGATGGCTCATTATCCCGAGGTGCTGGAGCGACTGTTTGAGCAGTGAGAGTCCTTTGCGCCATAGACTCCTTCAAGGGATGCCTTTCTTCGGCTGAGGCCAACGCCGCAGCCAGGGAAGGCATCCTTGCCGTCAGGCCCGATGCCGAAGTCCTCACCCTCCCCGTCAGCGACGGCGGCGAAGGGTGGCTCGAAGCATATCGGGCAGCCACAGGCGGCCAAGTCGTCCAGACCATAGCCTGCGACCCGCTCCTACGCCCCATCCCCACCACCTACGTCATCTCTGGCACGACAGCCGTCATCGAGGTGGCACAGGTGATTGGCCTCACCCTGCTGACACCCGGTGAGCGTCGCCCCCTCGAGGCCAGCAGCTACGGCGTTGGCCAGCTCATCACCGACGCCCTCGGCCGAGGCTGCACACGCTTCATCATTGGCCTTGGAGGCAGCGCCACCAGCGATGCCGGACGAGGGATGCTGCGAGCGCTGACCGATGCTTTCGGCACGACAGCAGCGCCTTGGCACGACCTCCACGTCACCATCGCCACCGATGTCCGCAACCCGCTCTGCGGTCCAGAGGGAGCCGCCGCCGTCTTTGCACCCCAGAAAGGCGCCACGCCAGCCGTCGTCGAAGCGCTGGAGAGCCGTGCACGCCATTTTGCCAGACTGTCGGCCCGGCGCATGGGCTTCGACCGTTCCGGCCACCCCGGAGCAGGCGCCGCAGGCGGTCTCGGCTATGCCTTCATCCAGTATCTCGGTGCCACCTGCTGTCCGGGGGCCGACCTGCTGCTCGATGCTTTCCGCTTCGACGACCTCCTCGCCGACGCCGCTCTCGTCGTCACGGGCGAAGGCAGCGCCGACCGCCAGACGCTGATGGGCAAACTTCCCGAGCGCATCCTTCGCCGCTGCTGCAGCCATGGTGCTCGCGCCGTATTGCTGGCCGGGCGCATCGACGACCGCCCGGCGCTCATCCAGGCTGGTTTCGCCGATGTCCTATGCATCAATCCTCCCGGATTGTCTCCTCAGGAAGCCCTACGGCGCGAAGTCGCCATGGACAACATCAGCTACACGCTCAGCAGCTACCTGAGGCACACGCTGTCATGAAGCACCTTGCTGCAGACAGCACATCATGAATGAGCTGCATTTCGACCTGACACTAATCGTTTTTTCACAATTCATCCTACACTCCTACACCTTTTGCACCTTATTGACTGAATACCAACGGCATAAATGGGTGTAGGATGGGGTGTAGGATGGGTGTAGGGGTGTAGGATGAAGGCCAAAAACAGGCCTTTCACACAGAATGACCCGCCCCATTTTTCCCGTCTGCCAGATTGCTTGACGTTATCGCACTGCGTGTTCCCGCAGATATGCATGACGATATGTCCGAGTCCCACTAATGGGAATTGAGAGTCCCACTAATGGGAATCGCAGATTGACCTAGGTGTCAAAGCTTGAAGACCTAACGCTCCGGCACGCTCTGCGTAGCATCGCCAACCGATCTGGCAGACGGTCAAAAAAGGGCGGGCTATTCTGTGAAAAACCGTTAAATTGGCCTTTATCCTACACCTTCTACACCCATCCTACGCCCCATCCTACACCCATTAAAGTCGCTGGTATTCAGCCCATAAAGTGCAAAAGGTGTAGGAGTGTAGGATGAATCCGCAAAAAATTATTTGTATGCTGTGTTTCGCTGGCACTCGCTGACCCTTTATGACCCTAAAATATGATTATCCGCAGTCATACGTATAATGGCGCTCAGACAGAATGGCACACCACGGTATGTCACCAATGTTATGTCCATGAACAGACCCACGAATGATCATGGACTCAACTTCTATGGTGCATTCCAAATTCGGGATGCACCATAGAAGTTGAGTACTGCAAAAGTTAAGTAAATAATTAAGGTGTAGGCCCAGGGGCCGTCAGTGCCACCAGGACGACATCATAGATTGCAGCGGTTAGCAATCGAGGTCGCAGCCCTTCTTTTCCTCTCTTTTTTTTGCTTTTCTCTTCCGCGTTATCTACGAAATATGTATCTTTGCGCCCGAAACAGACCACCATAAAAAAATGTTATAGATTATGAAGTACCCCTGTGAGAACTGCAAGCTACGTGCGCAGTATGACAAGAACCCGAAGTCTCTCGTAGGCCGTTTCTGGCGCTGGCAGATCAATTTCTGCCCCAGCTGGCGCGGCTATTTCAAGTCCCTGCCAAAGGATCAACAGGACGAGTTGCGCAAGAAGTACGATTTCTGGAAGTACCAGGACTGAGGACGGCCCTCATGAGATGACGAAAAACGAAAGCGATGGACCCTTGACATCCATCGCTTTCGTTTGCTTTTGCTGTATGTGTGCAACCTCCTTATTACTCGGCGGCACGGAAGTTGTCGAGCGTGGCGGGGTTGAAGTTGCGGATATAAGCTGCCTTACCCATTACGTCCTCTTCGGCCATACCTACGTAGACGACAGCGCTCTTCGTGAAGAGCTCGGGCGCAGCCACAGCGTCGCGGACGATGAGCAGCGACATGACGATCTCGGCGGTCATGTCGTAGAGGCGGCGCGAGAGGAAGTCGATAGCCTCCTGGCTGTCGAGGGCCTTGACCGAGTCGAGGGCTTCTTCGTAAATCTCCACCATTTTCTCGACACGGGCGATAAGCGCAGCCCATTTTTCACTTTTCACTCCTCCATTTTTCACTTCCTCCAACATCTCCTTGATGTTTTGGAGCATCGTGCCGTTGATGATATAGCGGATGGCAGCCACGACCTGCAGCTGGGTCGTTCCCTCGTAGATCGAGAAGATACGGGCATCGCGATAGAGGCGCTGGCACTTGTACTCCATGATGAAGCCCGATCCGCCGTGGATGCTGATGGCGTCGTAGGCGTTCTGGTTGGCGTACTCGGAGTTCATGCCCTTAGCCAGAGGGGTGAAGGCGTCGGCCAGGCGCTGATAGCGCTTCAGCTCCTGCTTCTCTTCGGGCGTGAGCTTACGGTCGGTGCGCTCAATGTCCTCGAGACACTTGTAGACATCGACATAGGCGGCTGTCTCGTAGAGCAGCGAGCGGCCGGCATCGAGCTTGGCCTTCATGCGCGAAAGCATATCGAATACGGCGGGGAACTCGATGATCTTCTGTCCGAACTGCGCGCGTTCCTTGGCATAGGCCAGTCCTTCGTTATAGGCTTCCTGCGAGAGGCCGACACTCTGGGCGGCGATGCCGAGGCGGGCGCCGTTCATGAGGGCCATGACGTATTTGATGAGTCCGAGGCGTGTGCTTCCGCAGAGCTCAGCCTTGGCGTTCTTGTAGGTCAGCTCGCAGGTGGGCGAGCCGTGGATGCCGAGCTTGTGCTCGATGTGGCGCACGTTGACACCGCCCTGACGCTTGTCGTAGATGAACATCGACAGCCCGCGGCCGTCCTTCGTGCCTTCCTCTGAGCGGGCCAGCACGAGGTGGATGTCGCTGTCGCCATTGGTGATGAAGCGCTTCACGCCGTTCAGTCGCCAGCAGTTCTCCTTCTCGTCAAAAGTGGCTTTCAACATCACGCGCTGCAGGTCGCTACCGGCATCGGGTTCGGTGAGGTCCATCGACATCGTCTCTCCGGCGCAGATGCGGGGGATGTACTTCTGCCGCTGCTCTTCCGAGCCGAACTCGTAGAGGGTGTCGATGCAGCTCTGCAAGCTCCAGATGTTCTGGAAGCCGGCATCGGCAGCTGAGATGACCTCGCTGAGCATGGAGAAGACCGTGTTCGGCAGGTTCAGGCCGCCATAGCGACGGGGCATGGAGACGCCCCAGAGGCCAGCCTTACGCGTGGCATCGAGGTTCTCGTAGGTCTTGGATGCATAGATCATGCGACCGTTCTCGAGGTGCGGACCTTCCAGGTCTACGTCCTCCGAGTTGGGAGCGATGATGTTGGCTGCCACGTCGCCCGTGATGTCGAGAATCTGACGGTAGTTCTCGATGGCATCGCCCAGGTCAACGGGAGCGGCCTCACCCCCAGCCCCTCTCCCGTGGGAGAGGGGGGAGGAGGAGAGATTCTCTTGTGGCGCAGCTAAGCTGGCTGAATATTCCTTTGCGTCAGCAAAGCCTTTCTCCCTTAGCTCAACGATGCGAGCCATCAGGGGATGATTGAGATAGAATCCAATCTCAGGATGATCGGTATAGTAATTCATAATAAGCCTCACCCCCGACCCCTCTCCCAAGGAGAGGGGAGTATATAGACTTGTTCCTTCAAGAGGGAAAAGGGTCGGGGGATCATTTTTATTCGTTAAACAATTGTACTTTTATTCTCATTATAACCTCGCTGAGGTTGTTGCTTATCTCTTCGTTCTTAAAGCGGAGTACAGTGTAGCCTTTACTTTCCATAAACTCTGTGCGCCATAGGTCGTTCTGCTGTTGCTGTGGCTCGTTGTGGTAACCACCATCGACCTCAATCACCAGTTTTCTTTTCAAGCAGATGAAGTCGGCAATGTAGTCGCCAATGGGATGCTGCCGGCGGAAATGGTATCCGCAATTCAATTTTCTTAGTCCTTCCCATAGCACCCGTTCACTTTCGGTCATCTCCCTGCGATTCTTCTTTGCATATTCTTTCAGCAAAGAATATCTGTCGGGAGCAGCTGTTTCATAGCGGAATCCCATCGCGCACGAATCTATATACTCCCCTCTCCTTGGGAGAGGGGTTGGGGGTGAGGCTTTTTCTTTTTATTTACTGTTCTGCTTATAATACTTAATGAGTTTGGGAACTACCTCTTCCACAGTACCAACAATCACGTAGTCAGCAATGCGGTTGATAGGAGCATCGGGGTCGCTGTTAACAGAGATAATAATACCAGAATCCTGCATACCAGCGATGTGCTGAATCTGTCCAGAGATACCACAGG
>CAMOSA010000011.1 GCA_946624335.1 uncultured Prevotellaceae bacterium | reverse complement strand
TGCGGACGTGTCCGAAGGTCAACGGTTGCATGAGACCTGTGGCGAGGTCGTAGATGGCCAGATGGGTGCGTGTGCGCCAGCCCGGTTGGCGGTCGTCGGGGTGGACCACCTCGTAGACGTCAGCTCGTTCGCGGGGCCCTTCGTCGGTGAGGGTGAAGACGATACGGTCCTCGGTGGGGGCGACGTCGAAGCGGCCCTCGGGCAGCCCGTCGGCGATCACCGTCTCCTTCATCGTCAGCGGGTCTAAGGTCACGAGCTGTCGCTGTCCGCCCTGCTGGCGGGTGAAGTAGAGCAGATTCTTTCGCGGCATCCATTGCAGCCCCTCGCGCTGGCAGACGACGCGTCCCGTGGCGACCTCGCGTACCTCGCTCACGGTCTGCGCTTTGCCGTCGGGCTGTGTCTGTATCGTCGTGACGGTCATCCATCGTCCGTTGGGCGACAGCTTGACGCTGTTGTAGCGCCGTGCGTGCAGCACTTCACGCATCGTATAGAGGCGGTGCGAGCCGTCGGCGTTGAGCGTGATACGCCCCTCCGTCGGCGACACGACGGTGACGCTCAGCGAGTCTTTGCTCGTGGCCGTCGTGAGGGCCTTGATGATCACTTCGTGGGTGGCCGGCAGCAGCTCCCGCTCCGTGCCGCTCGGCACCTTCGTGCCGTCGATGTACAGCTCGTGATGGTCGAGGCCCCGGACGTTGATGGTGGCCTTGGTGTAGGCCGTGTTGGTCATATCGAAGGCGAGCAGGTGAAGCGCCGGACGATTGCCGGACGTCTTGGGCAGCACGGCGCCGCTGAAGGGCTGGCCCTGGCGCACGCTCTCGAGGCGCAGCGGCGTCGCCAGCAAGGCGTCTTCCTTGAACGCCTCTCCTTTGACGTCGGTGCTGTCGAGGATGACAGGCCGTTGCAGCGGCAGGGGACCTACATGGCGAAACGAGGTGATGCTGAGCTCGTGGGCTGACGCAGTGGCGGCCAGCGACAACAACGCTGCGAGGAGTTGATTCTTGTTCATGATGATATTGACTGATGATGATTTCTCGTGAATTTGGTTACAAAGGTAATAAAAAAAGGTCACTTTTCAGCAATTAGGTCGATTAAATTTTGCTCTCCTCACTAAAAAACGCTAATTTTGCACTCCGTATGAATACAGACAACCCTTTACACGGCTTGACAGCGGCCGAGGTCGCTGCCTCACGGGCGGCTCATGGCGCCAATGTCCTGACACCTCGCGAGCGTACTCCCTGGTGGCGTAAGCTGGCCGAGAAGTTTACGGATCCCCTGATCGTCATCCTCCTGGTAGCCGCTGTGCTGAGCATCGGCATCTCCTGCTACGAATACTTTGGCCTCGGCGCCGACGCCACGGCCTTCTTCGAGCCGGTGGGCATCATCGTGGCCATCGCGCTGGCCACGGGGCTGGCCTTCTGGTTCGAGCATAAGGCTGACAGCGAGTTCACGCTGCTGAACCAGCAGAACGACCTCGAGGCGGTGCGCGTTATTCGCGACGGCCGTGAGACGACGGTGGCACGGCGCGACCTCGTCGTGGGCGATATCGTCTTGCTTGCCACGGGCGACGAGATACCCGCCGACGGGCAGCTGCTGGAGGCCACACAGATGCAGGTCGACGAGTCGACGCTGACGGGTGAGCCCGTGTGCCATAAGTCCGTCGTGCCCGGCGAGCAGGATGCCAGTGCCACCTTCCCCACAGATTGTGTCCTGCGCGGCACCAAGCTGCTGGAGGGTCATGGCACGATGCGCGTCAGCGCCGTCGGCGACGCCACCGAGGCCGGACACGTGTTCACCGAGGTACAGATCGACGACACGGTGCGCACGCCGCTCAACGAGCAGCTCGAACGCCTCGGCCGCCTGATCTCCACCGCCAGTTATGCCATCGCCGCGCTGGTCGTCGTAGGGCGTGTCGTGCTGTGGTGTGTCACGTCGGCTGACGGCGTCCACGACGCGCTGTTCAATTTCCAGTTCCTCGCCTACCTCTTGCAGTCGCTGATGCTGGCCGTGACGCTCATCGTCGTGGCCGTCCCCGAGGGCTTGCCGATGGCCGTGACCCTCTCGCTGGCCTACTCGATGCGTAGGATGCTTAAGACCAAGAACCTCGTGCGCCGTATGCACGCCTGCGAGACCATGGGCGCCGCCACCGTCATCTGCACCGACAAGACGGGCACCCTCACACAAAACCAGATGCGTGTCGTCGAGATGCGCGTCGCCGGGATGCGCGTCGCCGAGCAGAACGAAGATCCGTCCCGTTCCTTCCGTCGCGATTCCATCGCGACCAACATCGCCGTCAACAGCACGGCCTCGCTCGACGGTCCGCGCGTCCTGGGCAATCCCACCGAGGGCGCGCTGTTGCTGTGGCTGCGCGATCAGGGGGGCGACTATCGTGCGCTCCGTGCCGAGGCCCATGTGGTCGAGGAAGTGCCTTTCACGACCGAGCGCAAGTATATGGCTACGCGCGTCGCCGATGCCGGCACCACGACCTTGTACATCAAGGGCGCGCCGGAGATTGTCATGGCCATGTGCGCTCCTCAGGGCGGGCACGACACTGTTCCCTCGTCTGCCGATGAGGCTGCCTCGGCGCTCTTGCTCTCCTGGCAGCAACGCGGACTGCGCACGCTGGCGTTGGCTCATGCCGAAGCCGATGCCGCGCCGCAGCTGGATGCCCTCGTGGCCATCGCCGACCCCGTGCGCGAGGACGTGCCGGCAGCTGTCGCTGAGTGCCGGACGGCAGGCATCGACGTGAAGATCGTCACGGGCGACACGCCGGCCACGGCGGCCGAGATAGCTCGGCAGATAGGACTCCTCGACCAGCCGTCAGCCCTCGTCATGACGGGCCCCGAGATCGCCGCGCTCACCGACGACGAACTCCGGCAGCGGGCTAAGGAGATCGCCATCATCGCACGTGCACGGCCGATGGACAAGCAACGGCTGGTGCAGGCGTTGCAGGCTTGCGGCGAGGTCGTCGCCGTGACGGGCGACGGCACCAACGACGCCCTGGCGCTGAAGGCGGCACACGTGGGACTCTCCATGGGCGACGGCACGGCCGTGGCCAAGGAGGCTTCCGACATCACCATCATCGACAACTCGTTTGCCAGCATCGGGCGCGCCGTCATGTGGGGCCGCTCGCTCTACCGTAATATCCAGCGCTTCATACTCTTCCAGATGACTGTCAACGTCTGCGCCTGCCTCACCGTGCTGGCCGGCGCCTTCATGGGCACCGACGCACCGCTGACCGTCACCCAGATGTTATGGGTCAACCTGATCATGGACACCTTCGCCGCCATGGCCCTGGCCTCGCTGCCGCCGACGGAGGCGGTGATGCACGAGCGTCCCCGCGACCGTCGTGACTTCATCATCTCGACGCCGATGTGGAACTTTATCCTTGCCGTCGGAGGCCTCTTCTTTGTCGTGATGACGGGGATGCTATGGTTGCTCGAGCACGCCGACGTGCGCGACCTCAGCGACTTCATCGCGCTGGCGATCAACGGGCAGCACGCGTGGCAGCATGACGCCTTGTCGCCCGTCGAGCTGAGCTTCTTCTTCACCACTTTCGTCATGCTGCAGTTCTGGAATCTCTTCAATGCCCGTGCCTTCCTGACGGGGCGCAGCGCCTTCGACCTGCACGGCTGCAGCGAGTTTCTCGTCATCGTCGCTGTCGTCTTCTTCGGTCAGATCATGATCGTCCAGTTCGGCGGGGCGATGTTCAACGTCGTGCCCCTCGAGTGGGACGAGTGGGCGGTCATCGTCCTGGCTACGTCGCCTGTCCTGCTCGTCGGTGAGGCCGTGCGGCTGTTCCGGCGCCGACTGCACGTCAAGCGCTCGCAACGATAAGGGCTGGTAAAGCATGTTGACAATTCGACTCCTCCAGACGTATAGGACAAAAATAGGGGTTTTTAAAGAGACGGGAAAAGAACAACGAAAAGAAAAAGTAGCAAAAAGAAAAGATAAAAGAAAAGGCAAGAGAAAGGGCCTCCTAGGCCTTGGTTTTTACGTTCGCCTTTTTCTTGAATTTTTCACGACACTTAATCGTCATGGCACAAATGGGACGCGTCGTCGAAGGCCAGGGCCGCTATTTCGGGTGCAACCCTTAATTCTTTGGGCGTGTCTTAAACCTTCGGCAGGAATCGTTGTCATAAGTCTGCCAACCCATTTCCCAACAGGTTCTTTTTCTATGTATCTACGACACCAACAGATGGCGATGGCGATAGCGCTTATCGCCATTTTCTTTTTTAACGCCACCGCTGCGGCTCAGTGGTTCAATGTGCGCGGCAACGTTTACGAGAGCAGCACCCTGAAAGGGCTGCCCGGCGCCAGCGTCACCGTCAACGACTCCACGGGAGCCCTCGTGGCCGGACGCCAGACGACGGAGAGCGGTGCCTTCATGATTCCCGGCGTCCCCGTCGGCAAGTACACGCTGAAAGTATCGTTCATCGGCTTCAAGACACAGTCCTTCGCGCTGAACCTGTCGGGCAAGGGAGGCAACAAGAAAGTCAACGACGTCCTGCTGAAGGAGGACGCCACGATGATGGCCGAGACCGTCGTCGAAGGCAAGCTGCCCGAGATGACCATCGTCGACGACACCGTCTTGTACAACGCCGCCGCCTTCTCGCTGCCGCCGGGCGCCATGGTCGAGGAACTGATAAAGAAACTGCCGGGCATCGTCATCGACGACAGCGGCAAGATCACGCACAACGGCAAGGAGGTGAAGCAGATTCTCGTCGATGGCAAGGAGTTCTTCGGTAACAACCAGCAGCTCGTGCTCAAGAATATTCCCGCCGAGATCGTCGACAAGGTGAAGGCCTACGACAAGCAGAGCGACCTGGCACGCATCACAGGCATCGACGATGGCGAGGAGCAGACCGTGCTCGACCTGGAGATCAAGAAGGACAAACGCCGCGGATGGTTCGGGCGCGTCACCGCAGGCTACGGCACCGAGCAGCGCTACAACGGCCACGCCGACGTCTACCGTTTCCTCGACAAGCAGAAGGCCGGCGTCGTGGCCAACGCCGACAACACGCGCGGCAGCGGTATGCAAGAGACGCAGGACGTCGCCGCCAGCCTCAATCTCGAGTGGGACAAGCTGGAGCTCAACGGAGGCGCATCAGGCCGCTTCAATCAGGCCAGCGGCGCTTCGTGGAGCAACTCGCAGAACTTCGAGAACCGCAACGCAGCCTACAGCAACCGCACCTCCAGCAACGGCAGCCACAGCAACGCCTTCGACACCAACTGGCGCATCGAATGGAAGCCCGACACGATGACCAACCTCCTCCTGCGGCCGCAGTTCAGCATTAACGGCAACCGCAGCCACAGCCGCAGCGAGAGTGCCACCTTCAACGACGACCCCTACGCCCTCGTCAGCGATCCCCTCCGGCAGCTGGAGGAGCTCAGGGCCATCGGCGTCAACCACAATCTCGGCGCCCACCGCAACGCCACCGACGCCATCAGCGGAAGCCTCTCGCTGCAGCTCAACCGGCGCCTGCGCAAGCCCGGGCGCAACGTCACCTTCAACATCAACGGAGGCCTCAATCAGAACGACGGCAACAGCAGCTCCTACTCGCAGATCGACTACTACCAGATCCTCGCCCTCACCGGCGGCGACTCCGTCTACCATAAGATCCAGTACGATGACTCACGCAATATCGGCAAGAACCTCTCGGCGCGCTTCTCCTACACCGAACCCATCGCCACAGGGCAGTTCCTGCAGTTCTCCTACAACTACAGCTACCGCTACAACGACCGCGACCGCACCGTGGCCAGCATCTTCGACCCCTTCGTCGACCGATACTTCCTCGGCATCGACGGCTACGACGGACACATCGACCTCGCCGTGCCCGACACCGCCCAGTGCAACTACACCGAGAACCGCTACCAGAACCACGACCTGCGCCTCCAGTACCGCCTCATCAACTCCAAGATGCGCGTCAACATCGGTTTCAACCTGCAGCCGCAGGTCAACGCCGTCGACTACACCAAGGGCTGGAAGCACTACGACCTCTCGCGCACCGTCGTCAACTGGTCGCCGACGCTCAACTTCCGCTACCGCTTCACGCGGCAGCACCAGGTCGAGGCGCGCTACAGCGGACAGTCTGGACAGCCCTCCATCACCGACCTCATCCCCGACACGCTCTCCAACGCCAACCCCCTGGCCATACGCCTCGGCAACCCGGAGCTGAAACCCTCGTTCACACAGACGGCACGCGCCGAGTGGCGCCTCTCGCAGACCGAGTACCAGCGATCCTACAACTTCAACACCAATTTCCGCACGACGCAGAACGCCACGGCCAGCCGCACCGAGTACAACGAGACGACGGGCGGACGTGTGACCATGCCCGTCAACATCAACGGCAACTGGAACGCCGACGTCAACTTCAACTTCAACACCGCCTTCCGCGACCAGCGCTTCCGCGTCAACACGAACACCTCCTACCGCCACACGACAGCCAACGGATACGTCTATCGCAGCGAGGAGCAGGCGACGGTGAAAAACGTCGTCAACAGCAACAACATGAATCAGAGCGCACGCTTCACCTTCCGCAGCGACTTCGACTCGCCCGCCACCTACGAGGACGACTCCGAGGAAGGCTACGCCTACTACAAGAACACCCTCGAGGTCAACCTGCGAGGCAACTTCGGCTATCAGCGCAACCGCGCCACGGCCACGGCAGCCTCCAACCTCGACACCTACAACTTCTCCTACGGCCTCAGCGCCAACTGGAACTTCTGGTTCGGTCTCAACCTCTCGACCGACATCAGCCAGAACAGCCGACGCGGCTATGCCGAGGACATCATGAACACCAACCAGTGGATATGGAACGCGCAGGTCACCTACTCCTTCCTCAAGCGCCGACAGGCCATCCTGACTCTCCGATGGAACGATATCCTCCGTCAGCGCGATATGGTTAGCCGTAACATCAGCGCCACCTCACGCACCGACTCCGACAGCGAGCGCGTCGTCTCCTACGCCATGCTCTCGTTCACCTATCGCTTCAATATGTTCGGCGGGCGTAATGGCGGCAATCGCGAACGCAACCGCAACGGCGAAGGTGAAGCCGGCGAACGCCCGTCACGCGGCGACGGCAACTCACGCGGAGGCTTCGGAGGCGGCGGAGGAGGCAGCCGCGGCGGCAATGGCGGCGGTGGAGGCTTCGGCGGCGGAGGACGCTTCTGAGACGACGTCTCGAATTCATGAACAATTCATGTCTCGAATTCATGAACAATTCATGTCTCGAATTCATGAACAGTTCATGTCTCGAATTCATGAACAATTCATGTCTCGAATTCATGTAAAAAAAGAGTAGGCTGTTTTTTGCACTAATGCCCATGAATAGCCCCACGAATGATCATGAATATTTATGGCCATCAATTAGTTGATGGCCATTCGTATGAAAACCTGGACTTCCTTTTACACGAATTCAAGACATGAATTGTTCATGAATTCGAGACATAAATTGCTGTCATTGCCAAGCCCAGCGCGTTTAATTCGTTGTAAAAAAGTAATCAGGCTGGGCGCCTCGGGCTGTCTGCGCACAGCAAAAAAACAAAGAAAATGAGGGGAAGGAAGATTTTTTTAGGCAAATATTTGCGTCACATGAAAAAATAACGTAATTTTGTGCCCGATATGGGATCACGACAAAGCGTCCGCCATTCAGCGTGACACCCTTAAGCCCCGTCGGCCCAACGTATGCAATCAATGATCTATAGCTTAATATTTTTTTCAACTCTTTATCAAAAATGCAAATGAAACAATCATTACTCCAACGTATCAGCCTGCGCGCCACGCTGCTCGTAGCGCTGATGTGCGCTGCCTTCACTGGAGTGAGGGCAGACGAAGTGACCCTGAAGTATACGGGCACTACAACGACAAACATGACAGGCGATGGCAACGAGGCCGCTACTTTAGGGCTTGACGCAAGCGAATGGTCTGTGGTAGCAGATAAAGGTGCCGCGAGTAACAATGTCGGTCTGAACAAGGCAGGCGATTTTCGTCTGTATTGGCATGCAGACGGCGGCAGCACGCTTACCGTGTCATCGCTGAAAGGCGCTACCATCAATTCTATCGCCATCACATTTAATGGTAACAGTTACAGCAACGTATCCGTGACTGTTAATGGAACAGCAGTAACTGGCACGAATGGAGCCTATACCATAAACAGCAGCTCGTTCGTTCTCGGCAACGCGAACGCCTCGAATGTACAGGTCCGTATCTCACAAGTTGTTATTGACTACACCCCAAGTGGTGCTCCCGTCGTCGAGAAGGTTGCTAAGCCCACCTTCTCTGTAGAGGCTGGTGTTTACACTCAGACACAGCGCGTAGAGCTCAGCACCACCACTGAGGGCGCTATCATCTACTACACCACCGACGGCACCGAGCCCACCGTAAACAGCACGCCATACACTGGCGCTATCTCCGTCGGCCAGACTATGACCATCAATGCCATTGCCGTCAAGGAGGGCATGGACAACAGCGCCGTGGCTTCGGCAACGTACAAGTTCCCTGTCATCGACCACGCCGGCACCGAGGCAGACCCCTACACCGTCGCTGACGCTCGTGCCGCTATCGACCTCAACACTGGACTCACAGGCGTCTATGTCATCGGTACCGTTTCGGAAATCGTTACGGAGTACAACAGCAAATATGGAAATGTTACCTTCGATCTCGTCGATCAGGTGGGTGATACAGAGACTCTTCGTGCATATCGTTGTTCAGTCACAAGCGCTGATGCCGTGAAGGTCGGTGACGTCGTAACCGTCACCGGCGACCTGACGTTGTATAATGATGAAATCTACGAGTTTGCCTCGGGCTGTACGCTCGTCACTCCGCCAGTTCCCACCGTCACCGTCGATCAGACCGAACTTAACGTTACCGCCGCCGAAGCCAATGGTACCATTGCAGTGACCTACAACAACATCAGCGATGTTGTAGCTGAGGTGCAGTTCTTCGATGCTGCTGGTGCAAGTGCCACCTACGACTGGATTGCGGCTGACATCAATGCCGACAACAATATCGACTATGTGGTTGAAGCCAACACCGGCGAGGAGCGCACTGCCTACATGAAGGTCTATGCCCTCGACGATGAGGCCAACGACGTTTACTCCGAAGTCATCACCATCACGCAGGCTGCCTATGTGGCTCCCGCTGTCGGGCAGACATACACGCTGGCCACTGCCATCACTTCTGGCAAGCACTACGTCATCGCCAGCGGCACCGACGGTACCGTGCAGGTCATGGGTGAGCAAAACAACAACAACCGCGCTGCCGTGGAGGCTACCGTCACCGCCACGAATGGTGTGCTCACTGTGGCCTCCAACGCAGGAGCCGCCGAGGTCGTCATTGTCGGCCCCGATGCCAACGGCTACTACACCATCTACGACGCCGCCGAAGGTTACCTCTACGCCGCCTCCAAGGGCAGCAACTACCTCCGCTCTAAGGCCAGCGTTGACGGCAACGGTCTCTGGGAGATCACCTTCGACGGCGGGGTTGCTACCGTCAAGGCTCAGGGCGAGAATACTCGCAACTGGATGCGCTATAATTCGGGCAGCACTCTCTTCTCCTGCTACGGTTCAGGCCAGGCTGATATCTACCTTTACGAAAAGGATGCTGACAAGCCTGTCGCAGCTGACTACAACCGCGCCGTCACCGCCGGCAACTACGGTACCATCTGCCTGCCCAACACAGCCACCGTCACTGGCGCACAGCTCTACAGCATCGCTGGTGTAGACAACGCCAAGGCTCCGACGTCCCTCACGCTGACAGAAGTCAAGGGCACTGCCGAGGCTGGCGTGCCTTACATCTTCAAGGCCACCGAGGCAACCCTCAACGCCTACTATACTGGCGATGCAGCCACTGAAGTTGGTAAAGCCAACGGCCTCGTCGGCAGCTTCGAGGGCACAGCCGTAGCAGCCGGAAACTATGTCATCAAGAACAACGCCGTATGCCCGGCTGGCGATGGTGTCACCATCGGCGCCAACAAGGCTTACATCGACCTCAGCCAAGTCCCCGTCAACAGCGGTGAGGCTGGCGTGAAGCTCTTCATCAACAGCGATGCTGACGCCATCAGCGCCATCAATGCCGAGAGCCGCAACGAAGCTATCTACAACGTCGCTGGACAGCGCCTGCAGAAGGTGCAGAAGGGCGTGAATATCGTTGGCGGTAAGAAGATTGTTGTTAAGTAAAGACAAAGGCCCAAAAGCCCACCCCAAACCCCTCCCTGAGGAGGGGCGAGGGGGAATAAAAGATAAAATAAAAGAAAGGAGAAAAATGAAGGAAAGTAAAACGTTTCGTCATTCAGCAAAGAGATAGTTTTTATCTTTTCATTCATTCCTAATCTCTCAGTTTTAATTCTTAATTTCATTCGAAGTATGAAACAGACATATATCATCCCCGAGATATCCGTGGTGCGCACCGAACAGGTGTTGCCCATCGCTGCCAGCCTGACCATAAGCTCTGACCCCGTCAACAACGTCGAGGGCGACGTCAAGGTACGAGGCGACTGGGAAATCTTCGACTACGGCGAAGACGAAGAATAACAGCGCACGACAGCGCCAATGATAACGCAGGAGTGCCGGACCACATACCGTGGGCCGGCACTCCTTTTACTTCATAGGTCTTCACACGCGCCCGAACTGAAATTTATGTCTTGAATTCATGAACAATTCGTGTCTCGAATTCATGTAAAACTTTTACATGAATGTCCATGAATGGGTTCAGCAATGGCCATAAATATTCATGACCATTCGTGGGTCTATAGATGGTCATTTGTGTGAAAAAACAGTCTACGCTCTTTTACATGAATTCGAGACACGAATTGTTCATGAATTCGAGACACGAATTGTTCATGAATGAGGGGGTAATAACGATAAACGCCCGACTTTTTCAAGTGGGCGCTTATACTAATCGTGTGTGTGAGAGTGAGACTGTGGCGCGTGAGCACCTAAGTGTGTTGGCCGGAGACCCTATGTGTGTAGGCCGGAGACCCTATGTGTGTTGGCCGGAGACCCTATGTGTGTTGGCCGGAGACCTTAAGGGTGTTGGACGAAAGCCTTAAGGGTGTTGGCTGAAAGCCTTAAGGGTGTTGACTGCTACGCCTGGCGTGCCGCCAAGGGTGTCCGCCCAGCCCGTTGCGTTAGGCGTCGTCAATCTCCAGGAGCATATCATCGACATTGGCGCCCGGAGGTGTCATGGGCAGCACGTCGTCCTCTTCCTTGACGGCGCACTGCAGGAGGAAGGGGCCGTCGGTGGCAAGCATCTCTTGGATGGCAGCCTCGAGGCCGGAGCGCTCGACGACGGTGGTGGCTGCGATACCATAGGCCTTGGCGATCAGCTCATAGTCGGGGTTGAGCATCGGCGTGAAGGAGTAGCGGTGTTGCCAGAACATGGCCTGCCACTGGCGCACATTTCCCAGGTAGTTGTTGTTGAGAAGGATGATCTTCACCGGCGCGCCCTGTTCCATGATGGTGCCCAGCTCTTGGATCGTCATCTGCAGGCCGCCGTCGCCGACGAAGAGGCAGACGGTGCGGTCGGGGGCGCCGAAGGTGGCGCCGATGGCGGCAGGCAGGCCGAAGCCCATCGTGCCGCAGCCGCCGCTGGTGACGATGCTGCGGGGGCGTGTGAACTTGAAGTAGCGTGCGCCGAACATCTGGTTTTGCCCGACGTCGGTCACGAGGACGGCTTCGTGGTGTGAAGCCTCGCTGACGGCACGCACGACCTCGCCCATGAGCAGAGGGCCTTCGGTGGGGTGAATGGCCCGTCGGATGACCTTGTTGTACTCGCGCTCGGCGTAGGGCGCGAAACCGTCGACCCAGCTCTGGTGTGTCGTCGGCTCGATCAGCGGCAGCAGGGCGGCCAGCGTCTGCTTGCAGTCGCCCAGCACCTTGCAGTCGGCGTGGACCAGCTTGCTGAGCTCCGAGCGGTCGATGTCGAAGTGTATGACTTTGGCCTGCCGGGCATAGGTGCGCAGGTTGCCCGTCACGCGGTCGTCGAAGCGCATACCGATGGCGATGAGCACGTCGCACTGGTTGGTCATCACGTTAGGCCCGAGGTTGCCGTGCATCCCGAGCATACCCATATTCAGCGGGTGGTCGGAGGGTAGGGCGGAGAGGCCCAGGAGGGTGCATCCGGCCGGCAGCTGTGCTTTCTCCAGCAGCGCGCGCAGCTCCTGCTGTGCGCCGCCGAGTTCCACGCCCTGTCCTACGAGTACGAGGGGCTTCACGGCGTTGTTGATGAGGCGTGCGGCTTCGCGGATGGCTTCCATATCGGGCTTGGGTGCCGGCACGTAGCTGCGGATGAAGTCGACGCGCGTAGGTTCGTAGTCGACCTCGCCGACCTGTGCGTTGCGCGTGAAGTCGAGCACCACGGGTCCGGGCCGTCCGCTGCGGGCGATGAAGAAGGCACGGCTGACGGCCCAGGCCACGTCCTCGGCGCGCCGTATCTGGTAGTTCCATTTCGAGATGGGCTGCGTCATGCCGACCACGTCGACCTCCTGGAAGGCGTCGGTGCCCAGCATGGCGGCGCCCACCTGTCCGCAGATGACGACGATGGGCGTGGAGTCGATCATCGCATCGGCGACGCCCGTGACGGTGTTCGTGGCGCCCGGACCGCTCGTCACCATGGCCACGCCGACGTGGCCGCTGACGCGGGCATAGCCCTGTGCGGCGTGGACGGCGCCCTGCTCATGGCGCACCAGCACGTGATTGAGTGTCTGCGTATGGTCGTATAGCGCGTCGTACACGGGCATGATGGCACCGCCGGGATAGCCGAAGAGCGTCGTCACGCCCTCGTGCTCCAGCGAGCGCATCAGTGCCTCAGCGCCTGTGATGGTCTGCTTCATCGTTACTCTTTTTGATTGTTTATTCCTGAAAACGGCTGCAAAGTTACGGTAAATCGCTGAAACGGCCAAAAAAACGTCAAATTATTATTGGTGAATTCATGTTTCGGATGTCCTTAAAAACAACGAATTACACGAATTAAACGAATTTCTTTCCTCCTGACACCTCTCGAATTATATCGAATTTCACTCATTTGCGACACGCTATGCAGGTGTCGAGTGTCATCCTGTGCACTAATATCATTGTAGACTTTGCGCTGCCAATAATTCGTCTAATTCGTCTAATTCGTTGTTTTAATAAACAACCGAAATTTGAGTTAATGCAGTCCTTTGCATAGCGAAGAACTTCCAGAAGCCTTTGCTCGTCAAGCCTTGCGTATATAGTCGACGATCCATTCGCCGACCTCGCGTGTGCCGTAGTGTGCTCCGCCCTCGACCTGTATCTCCGGTGTGCGCACGTTGGCGTCGAGGCTTGCGTTGACGGCCTCGCGTATGAGTCGTCCTTCGGCTTCGAGGTTGAAATATTCGTAGAGCATCGCCACGGAGAGGATCTGCGCCAGCGGGTTCGCGATGTTCTGTCCGGCCGCTTGCGGCCATGAGCCATGGACAGGCTCGAAGACGGGCGTCGACTCGCCGGTGGAGGCTGATGGCAGGAGTCCCATCGACCCGGTGATGCACGAGCCCTCGTCGGTGAGAATATCGCCGAAGGTGTTCTCCGTCACGATGACGTCGAAGAAGCGCGGGTCCTGGATCATGCGCATGGCGGCGTTGTCGACGAACATGAAGTCCGTCTCGACGTCGGCGTACTGCGGTGCCATCTCTTTGGCTACCTGTCGCCACAGACGGCTCGAGGCGAGCACGTTGGCCTTGTCGACCACGGTGAGGTGCTTGTGGCGGCGGCGGGCATAGTCATAGCCTACGCGCAGGATGCGCTCCACCTCGGGGCGCGAGTAGAAATTGGTGTCGTAGGCCTTGTCGTTGTCCTGATACTTCTCGCCGAAATACATCCCGCCCGTCAGCTCGCGGATGCAGACGAAGTCGGCGCCGCGCACGAGGTCGTCCTTCAGCGGCGACTTGTGGATGAGGCAGTCGAAGGTCTCGACGGGACGCACGTTGGCGAACAGCCCGAGGCGTTTGCGCATGGCCAGCAGGCCCTGCTCGGGGCGCACCTTGGCCGTCGGGTCGTTGTCGTATTTAGGGTCGCCGACGGCCGAGAACAGGACGGCGTCGGCGCGCGTGCATGTCTGGAAGGTCTCTTCGGGGAACGGGTCGCCGACCTTGTCGATGGCGTCGGCGCCGCAGATGGCATATTCGTATTCGACGTCGTGGCCGAAGCGCTCGGCTACGGCACTCATCACCTGAACGCCTTGTTCGCTAATCTCAGGGCCGATACCATCGCCGGCCAGTACCGCAATCTTCAGTTTCATTTGTTGTGCTTGTTGGTTTGTTATGTTAATATGTTAACCTGTTAACCTGTTACCTGTTAATCTGTTAATCCGTTAATATGTTAATATGTTAATCCGTTAATATGTTAATATGTTAATCCGTTAATCTGCCCAGCATCGCTGCCGCCTTCCTTCTCGTGGGCTCGTCGGCCATGAGCAACTCGGCCAGGTTGGCCGCCAGCCGTTGCAGCACATCGGTCGTGGGAGCCTCGGCCGGTGCAGTGAGGTCGGCGTTTGCTGCCGTCGCGGGCTTCAGCGGGTCCTTGTCCTTGATGGTCGCCTCTTCGTCGAAGTTGAGCTCTTTCTGCACGACTTCGCGGCGTTGCTCCTGGTCGTGCAGCACGAAGCTTTCGGGCGTGACCTGCGCATCGTCGGACATATAATTATGGAGCCCGTTGAGCAGGTTGTCGAACTGGTCGGAGGAGAGGAATACGGCGTCCTCGCCGCCGTCGAGCACGCCCTCGAAGAGCGATGCCTTGAAGCGCAGCCGCGAGAGCATCTCCTCCTCGATCGTTCCCGTCGAGATCAGATTGATCACTTCGACGCCTCGGTGTTGTCCGATACGGTGGAGGCGTCCTATGCGCTGCTCGAGCACGGCCGGGTTCCACGGCAGGTCCAGGTTGACGATGATGTTGGCTGCCTGCAGGTTCAGCCCCACCGATCCGGCGTCCGTCGACAGGAAAACGCGTATCTCAGGCTTGGTGGCGAAGGCTTCGATGCGCTCCTTGCGCTCGCGAACGGGCACGCTGCCGTGGAGATAGACAAACTCGACGCTGCTGCGCTCCAGCTCCTGTGCCACCAGCCGTGTCATGCGTTCCCATTGGCTGAAGATGACGACTTTCGTCTCTTGGCCGTTGCTGGCCGTGCCTTCGCCGTTGACGGTGACGCCACACTCGTCGAGTATGTTCATCACTTCCTCGACTTTCGTGTCGTAGCGGCTGTTCTCGTCGAGGACGTAGAGGCTGTCGCAGGCCATACGCATCTGCTGCAGCGTCAGCAGCAGTTGCCGGCGGTCGATTTCCGACAGGAAATGCTGGCGGTGCCATTTCGCCACCAGCCGCGCCGCGTGCAGCTTCAGGTCGTGGTGGGCGTCCATCTGCTGGCTCGTCATGGGCACGAACAGGTTCTTGTCGATGCGCTGGGGCAGCTGCAGCGCCACGTCAGCCATGGTGCGACGTATCATCACCTGGCGCAGCCGCTGGCTGATGTCCGAGAGATGACGATAGCCGACGGTGCGGCCCTCGTCGTCGGTGATGAGGTATTTGTCGCGGAACAGATAGTAGGGCGCCAGCAGATACTGGTCGACGAACTCGACGATGCTGTATAGCTCCTCGAGGCGGTTCTCCAGCGGCGTGCCGCTGAGGATGAGCGTGTAGCGCGAGGCGATGCGTCGGGCAGCGCGCGAGATCTGCGTGTTCCAGTTCTTCAGGCGGTGCACCTCGTCCAGGATGAGCATGTCGGCGCTGACGTCTGTGAGTTCCACCATACTGTTGTATGAGGCTACCTTGAAGATAGCATCGCCTTCGAGCTGTTCACGTCGCTGTTCTATGGGCCCCTCGATGACCTGCACCTTGAAAGGTGTGAAGCGCTCGATCTCGCGCTTCCACTGGTACTTCAGCGTCGTGGGGCACAGGACGAGGACGTTGCTGATGAAGCCCTCGCGGCGCAACAGCTCGGCGGTGGCTATGGCCTGCACCGTCTTGCCCAGGCCCATCTGGTCCGCCAGTATGGCCCGGCCGGCGCGTGCGGCGAAGCGAACGCCCTCCTTCTGGTAGGCATAGAGCTTCGTGGTGAGCAGCTTGTCGAGCTGCTCGTCGGTGTATCGTTCTTCGATGACCCTGGCGCGTGCCAGTGCTTCGCGCTGCTCGAGGATGAGGTCCAGCGCGTCCTGGTAGCAGCGGAAGCCGTCGTCGATGCTGCGGGCCGCGCTCAGGAAGGTGCCGAAGTGCTCGACAGCCTTCGGCAGCAGCGTGTCGAAATCGTCGAAATACTTGGAGGCCAGCGCCCGGAACTCAGCCTCGTGGGTCGTGCCGATGCGGATTTTCACCTGGCGCACGTCGCCCCGGTAGCTCAGGTAGACGCTCGTGTAGGCCGGCTCGTCCCAGTGGATGCGTTTGTGGTGGTCGGCAATCCACTGGCGCACGCCCTCTATGTGCTTGCAGGTGCCGAGCTGTGACGTCTTGAAATCCATGCACTCGCAGTAGTTCCACGGACTCTTGCTGCCGCGGAATACCACCTTGTACACTCCGCCCGACTTAGGGCTGCGCACACGGTACTCGCCCGGGTGGTAACGCTCGCTGACACACTCTACCTCGAAGGCTTCGCGGCTGGCTTGCTGCATCCGCAGCGCCACCTGCCAGTCCTCCAGCGTCATACCGCTGGGCTTCACCAGGTGGCTGATCTTGTGCTTGGGCAAATCGGCATATTTCATCGCTCGAATGATTGTTTTCAGCTGCAAAGATATTTATTATTTCACAGCCCACAAAATAATTTCTCGGAAAACCAATGAGTTTCTTACAAAAAATGCGTACCTTTGCAGCGCTTTTTAGTTTGGTAAGGAATCGCCTGTGCCCTGCGGGGCAAGGCTTTAATCGCAAATAGAGAAACAGAAGAAGAATAATGGCACAGAAACCGAGCATTCCCAAAGGCACGCGTGACTTCGGTCCGGCTGAGATGGCGCGCCGCAACTATATCTTTGACACGATCCGTAGCGTCTATGCGCTGTATGGCTTCCGCCAGATCGAGACCCCGGCGATGGAGAACCTCTCCACGCTCATGGGCAAGTATGGCGAGGAAGGCGACAAGCTGTTGTTCAAGATCTTGAACTCCGGCGACTTCCTGCGTGGCGTAGACGCCCAGGAGCTGTCGGGCGAAGGGTCGCCCAAGCTGGCCTCACAGCTGTGCGAGAAGGGACTCAGATATGACCTCACCGTGCCCTTCGCACGCTACGTGGTGCAGCACCGCGAGGAGCTGACGCTGCCCTTCCGCCGCTTCCAGATACAGCCCGTATGGCGCGCCGACCGTCCGCAGAAGGGACGCTATCGCGAGTTCTACCAGTGTGACGCCGACGTCGTGGGCTCCGACTCGCTGCTGAACGAGGTCGAGCTGATGCAGATCATCGACGAGGTGTTTCACCGCTTCGGCATACGTGTGTGCATCAAGATCAACAACCGTAAGATCCTCACCGGCATCGCCGAGCTGATCGGACAGGCCGATAAGATCGTGGACATCACTGTGGCCATCGACAAGCTGGACAAGATCGGGCTCGATGCTGTCAACGCCGAACTGGCCGAGGCGGGCATTCCTCAGCCTGCCATCGAGCAGCTGCAGCCCATCATCAACCTCAGCGGCACGAACGAGGAGAAACTCGCCACGATGCGCCAGGTGCTGAAGGACAGCCAGACGGGTCTTAAGGGCATCGACGAGGTGGCCTACGTGCTGCAGCAATATGCGCTGGTCACGGCGCCGGCGTCGACCGGTCGTGTCGAAGGAGGAGCACCCCTCCAGCTGGACCTGACGCTGGCACGCGGCCTGAACTACTACACCGGCTGCATTTTCGAGGTGAAGGCGCTGGACGTCGAGATCGGCAGCATCACGGGCGGTGGCCGCTACGACAACCTCACGGGCATCTTCGGTATGCCGGGCCTCTCGGGTGTCGGCATATCCTTCGGCGCCGACCGCATCTACGATGTGCTGAACCAGCTGGAGCTATACCCTCAGGCTATCACGACGGCCACGCAGCTGTTGTTCGTGAACTTCGGCGAGACGGAGGCGGCCTATGCCTTGCCGGCCCTCGCGGCCTGTCGGCGTGCCGGCATACGGGCTGAGATCTATCCCGATGCTTCGAAGATGAAGAAGCAGATGCAGTACGCCAACGCCCGTGCCATACCCTTCGTGGCGCTGGCCGGAGAGACCGAGATGGCCGACGGCAAGTTCACCCTCAAGGACATGAACACCGGCGAGCAGACCGTCGTCACGGCACAGGAAATGGTCGAGAAAGTGCGCTCTTGAGCACCTTCGACACACCGAATCGAACACTTTAGACAATGAAAAGAGAAAATCGGCCAAACATTTGGCCGATTTTCTTTCCTTATTTGCCGGAAAGTAGCGACCTTTGCAGCCGAAATCGGACGTATATATAATAAGGTATAAGCTCGTGAGATTTCTACCGTTTGTGGTCACAAGAAAGAAAACAGTAAATATGAAGAGATTTGTTCTTTTGGCTTGCGCGATGACGACCGTTGCCCTACAGGCGACGGCACAGGTGTTGTCGCTGGACAGTTGCCGCGCGCTGGCCTTACGCAACAACAAGGAGCTACGGATGTCGGACCTTCGGCAGGAAGCGGCTCACTGGCAGCGCAAGTCGGCGCTGACGAACTATTTTCCTCGGGTGACGGCCATTGGCGCTTACCAGCGCACGTCGCGTGAGGTTTCGCTGCTCAACAAGAAACAGAAGGAGTCGCTCTCGCACCTGGGTACAAACATCGCAGGGGCTATAGGGCAGGAAGTCCAGCAGGGCGCCGCCACGCTGCCCCAGCAGTGGGCGCAGCTGGTGCAGAGCCCCGAGTTTGCACAGCTCATGCAGAACCCTCAGCTGCAAGCCATGCTGGCGCAGAACCCCCAGTTGGCACAGCTGCTGTCGAATCCCGCAGCGATGCAGCAGGCCATCGGTCCGTACATGGAACAGGCTGCGACGGCCTTCAACGGGATGCTCTCGTCGATGGCTGCGACGCTGGACGGGGCAGGGCAGAGCGTCGTCGACGCTTTCCGCACCGATACGCGTAACTTGACCGGAGCCGCCGTGATGCTGACGCAACCTTTGTATATGGGTGGCAAGATCAGGGCTTACGACCGCATTACCCGTCTGGCCCTCGAGGCAGCTGGCGAGCAGCACACGCTGGAGGAGCAGGACCTGCTGGTGAGCGTCGACGAAGCCTACTGGCGCATCGTCGCTCTTGAGAGCAAAAAGCAGTTGGCCGAGAGCTTCCTGGCCACGGTGAAGAAGCTCGACGGCGATGTCGACAAGCTCATCGCCGAAGGCATGGCCACCAAGGCCGACGGCCTCAGCGTCAAGGTGAAAGTCAACGAGGCCGAGGTGGCGACGATACAGGTCGACAACGGCCTGACCCTCTCTCGCATGGCGTTGGCACAGCTCTGCGGCTTGCCCCTGGATGCTGGCTTCACGCTTGAGGACGAGGCCGACGACGTCACCGCCGACGGCGCCGAGCACCTGTCGGCCTCGCTGCAGCCCAACGCCGATGCTCCTTACGCCGTAGAGACGGCGATGGCTCATCGCGCCGAACTGCGTGCGCTGGACATCGCCGCCGAGGTGAAGCGTCAGCAGGTGAAGGTGGCTCGCTCAGAGTATATGCCCAATCTGGCGCTGACAGCCGGTTATCTCGTCTCGAACCCCAATGTGTTCAATGGCTTCGAGAAGAAGTTCGGGGGTATGTGGAGCGCAGGCCTGGTGCTGAAAGTGCCCATCGTCACGTGGGGCGACCGTATCTACAAGGTGCGCCAAGCCAAGGCTGAAGCGGCAATAGCCCGCACGCAGGCCGAGGACGTGCGCGAGAAGATCACCCTGCAGGTTCACCAGAACCAGCAGAAGTTGCAGGAGGCACAGCGTAGGCTGGCCACGGCGATGCGCTCCCAGGAGCAGGCCGACGAGAACCTGCGCATGGCCAATCTCGGTATGGCTGAAGGCGTCATCCCAGTGTCCAACGTGCTGCAGGCACAGACGGCCTGGCTCTCGGCACATTCGACACTCGTCGAGGCCGGGATCGACGTGCGGCTGGCCGACCTCTATCTGATGCGCGCCCTCGGCACACTCCATTGAAATACAGCTTTTATCGAACAATCATTCATTAACCATTCATTCAACTACGGCAGTAGCCGTGAACATATATTATGGCAAAAAGAAGTAAATTGAACAATCTGCTCATCATCGCCTTGGTGCTGGTCGGTGTGATGTTGGCTGTCATCCTCGTCGGCATATTCCTGCCTAAACCCAAGGAGGTGCTGCAGGGACAGGCTGAGACGAGTGACTATCGTGTGTCAAGTAAAGTCCCCAGCCGTGTGAAGGAGTTGCGCGTACAGTCGGGTGATAAAGTGCAGGCTGGCGACACGCTGGCCATCATGGACTCGCCCGAGGTGATGGCCAAGATGCAACAGGCCGAGGCTGCCGAGGCTGCTGCCAAGGCTATCGAGCAGAAGGCTCAGAACGGCGCCCGCCAGCAGGAGATACAAGGCGCTTATGAACTGTGGCAGAAAGCCAAGGCCGGACTGGATGTGGCCGAGAAGACCTACACCCGTGTGGCACGTCTGTTCGACGAAGGGGTCATTCCCGCCCAGAAACGTGACGAGGCCGAGGCACAGCTGAAGGCCATGCAGGCGACCGAGAAGGCTGCACGCAGCCAGTATGAGATGGCCCGCGAAGGCGCACGGCGAGAGGACAAGGCTGCTGCCGCAGCACAGGTGGCACGTGCACGTGGAGCCATCAGCGAGGTCGAAGGTTACATGAAGGAGACCGTGCTCGTGGCGACAGCGCCGGGCACCGTCACCGAGATTTTCCCCGAGGTGGGAGAGCTCGTAGGCACGGGCGCACCGATCATGAATATCGCCAAGGACGATGACGTACGCTTCGTCTTCAACGTCCGTGAGGACTATCTGCCGAACATGAAGGTAGGTATGGAGCTGAAGGTCTACGCCCCCGCCGTCGACCGCGAGCTGATGGTGCGCATCGTAGGCATCAACGTCATGGGCAGCTACGCCACATGGAAAGCCACCAAGGCACTGGACCAGTATGACCTGAAGACCTTCGAGGTCACGGCACGACCCGTCAACCAGTCCGACGTGAAGGACGTGTTGGCCGGCATGACGGTGATTATCCGATAAAGCCTTTTACTTAAGACGCGATTCAAGCTATGCTGAAAGCTTTGTGGCACATTATCCGTCGTGAGCTGCGGACGTTCTCGAAGCGCCCCATCTTCCTGGTCATCATGATCGTGGCCCCGCTGGGTTTCCTGTGGATGTTCACGAGCCTGATGCAGTCTGGCCTGCCGACGAAGCTGCCTGCAGCCCTCGTCGATGAGGACGACACGCACGTCACACGACAACTCACGCGCATCCTCGGAACGATGGAGGAGACACGCTTCGTCATGCAGACGCCCAGCTTCACCGAGGCTCGGCAGGCCATGCAGCGCGGCGAAGTCTATGCCATCTTCCGGATTCCCAAGGGAACGACCGAGGCGGTGCTGACACAACGGCAGCCCGTCATCTCGTTCTACACCAACGACACCTATTATATCGCGGCGTCGCTGCTGATGAAGGATATGCGTAAGATGAGCGAGATGGCCGGTCTGGCCATGACGCGTGAGACGATGCGTGCGCGTGGCTTCACCGACGATGCGATCATGGGCACTATACAGCCCATCGTCGTCGAGAGTCACCCCATCGGTAATCCTCACCTCAACTACTCCGTCGTCCTCTCAAACCTCATCGTGCCGGGTCTGCTGATGCTCGTGATCATGCTCACCACCTCCTATGCCCTCGGCATGGAATGGAAGCGTGGGCGACAGCTCAAACTGTACAATATGGCCGGCCGCCGCACATGGGTTGCCGTGATCGGTAAGCTGCTGCCACAGACGATGCTTTACACCATCATCTTCTGGCTCATCGATCTCGTCTTCTACAGCTACCTGCAGTTCCCCTGTGCCTGCGGTGTGTCGAGAATGATGCTGTGGGGCTTGCTGGCCGTGCTGGCGTCCCAAGGCTTTGGCCTGCTGATGTTCGAGGCCTTCCCCGGGCAGATGCGCATGGCCATGTCCGCCTGTTCGCTGCTCGGCGTGATGCAGTTCTCGTTGGCCGGCTTCTCGTTTCCTGTCTCAGCCATGGACGAGCCGTTCCAGTGGCTGAGCAATATTTTCCCGCTGCACCACTATTTCCTCATTTATGTCAATCAGGCATTGAACGGCTACGACATCAGCTATGTCTGGCCTCACGTCATAGCCCTCGTGGTGCTTATCCTGCTGCCGGCGGTGTTCACGTTCCGCCTGACCAATGCCTTCCTTAATATAGAATACGAGCCATGAAAAAGCCTACGTTTCCCATTCTCCATGTCTGGCTCGACGAGCTGTCCGAAATCGTTAAGGACGAGGGTATCCTCATCTTCATCATCCTCCTGCCTATCGCCTATCCGCTGCTCTATGCGATGATCTATAACACCGAGACACAGCGGGAGCTGCCCATCTGTGTCGTCGACGATAACATGAGTGCGCGCAGTCGTGACTTCATCCGTCGCGTCGATGCCACTTCGGAGGTTCAGGTGGCAGCCCATTGCACCAGCATGGCGGAAGCTCAGGAGCTGATGCGCCGTCGCCATGTCTATGGCATCCTGCGTATACCTGCCGAGTTCGACCAACGTCTGTGGCGGGGGCAGCAGGCCGTCGTGGGGCTCTACAGTGACCTCACGTCGATGCTGTATTACAAGGTTGAGTATCTGGCCGTGATTAATGTGGCTCAGGAGCTGAATCGTAATATCAAGGTGCGTGAACATCAGACGAATACGACGCGGCGCGAAGAACAACTGGCCCGTTGGCCCATTCGTTTCGACGAGGTGAAGCTCTACAATTCGGCCGGTGGTTTCGCCGCCTTCTTGATCCCGCCCGTGCTGATGCTCATCCTGCAGCAGGCTATGTGCCTGGGTGTCGGTATGTCCATGGGCCGCAGCCGCGAGCGTTTCCGCGGTCTGGTGATTCCCCCGACGCGCCATTATAAGAATACGTTGGCCATTGTCCTTGGCAAGGGCTTGGTCTACTTCCTGCTGTTCATGCTCATGGCCTTCTATATGGCTGTCTGCGTGACGCGTTGGTTCGGCCTGCCGCAGCTGGCCCACTTCTGGGATCTCCTGGGCTTCTTCGTGCCCTACCTGCTGGCCTGTGTCTACATGGCAATCTTCTGGTCGAGCTTTATTTATCGCCGTGAGGACTGTATCCTGCTGTTCGTGTTCATGTCCGTCCCGTTGCTGTTCCTCTCGGGCGTCAGTTGGCCCGGTGCCTCGATACCTCCATTGTGGCGTGCCGTCGGTGCCGTCTTCCCCTCGACGTGGGGCATCAACGCCTACGTGCGCATCTCCGGTATGGGAGCATCGTTGGGCGACTGTCGTCAGGAGCTGATGGCGCTGTGGGTGCTGGCAGGTGTCTACTTCCTGCTCTCCTGCTTCGTCTATATGTTCGAGATACGTAAGGCGGTCGGTCGCACGATTCTCGGCTGAGGTCGGAGAACCCACCCTCTGCGGCTCTCGTAACGGAGTGAAAAGTGAAAGAGTGAAAAGTGAAAAATAAGGTTTACTTTAGATGGCTGTATACATGCCTAGAGTGACGGTAAACCATATTTTTCACTTTTCACTCTTTTACTTTTCACTTGTCTTTCCCTTCCCCGTGAGGGGAGCCCGAGGACAGGTCAATTTTTACTTTTTAATTAATTTTTAATTTTTCTCTTTTAATTTTTCTCTCCCCGAAGGGGACTTTCTCTTTTAATTTTTAATTGCCCCGCAGGGGCATATACGTTTTGAGTTCGACGCTGCGACTGATGATGTCGCGCATCGCACTCAGCGATTGTACGCCTCCGGCTGCACGCACCTGCACCATAGCGTTACCCAGCGCCGTGCCCTCCTGAGGTCCTGCGATGACAGGCATCTGCAGGGCGTCGGCTGCGAACTGCATCAGATACTGGTTGCGCGACCCGCCGCCGATGACGTGCAGGCGTTGAATGTCGACGTCCGTCAGCCGTCGCAGTATGTCGATGACTTCGCGGTAGCGGGCTGCCAGCGAGCGGAAGATGACGCGGACGAAGTCAGCCGGTGTGGCGGGCAGCGGCTGGCCGCTCTCCTGCAGGTAGTCGCAGATGGCAGCCGTCATCGAGACCGGGTGGGCGAAGCGCGGGTCGTCGGGGTTGATGAGGCTGTCGCAGTGCGACGTCATGCACAAGGCATTTAGGGCATTGACGTCGGCCGGTATGCCCTCGTGAGACTTGTCGCTACCGTCGGTGGAGCCCTTGGCGGATGAGAGCCATTCCTTGCGGCACTGCTCGTAGATCCACAGACCCGTGATGTTTTTCAGGAAACGTGTCGTGCCGTCGAGGCCGCCTTCGTTGGTGAAATTCTCGGCGCGGCTGTCCGGCGTGATGATCGGCACAGCGCTCTCGACGCCCAGCAGCGACCAAGTGCCGCAGCTCAGATAGGCGAAATGGGCGTCCGTGGCCGGCACGGCGGCGACGGCCGAGGCTGTGTCGTGGCTGCCAACGGCGATGATGGGTATCGCTCCGAGACCTGTGGCGTCCTGCACCTGGGCGGTCAGTCGTCCGACGTTATCGCCCGGATGCACGAGGCGGCCGAAGTGTTGACGCGTCAGGCCTACGCTCGCGAGCAACGCTTCGTCGAGATCACCTGTGAGGGGGTTCAGCAGTTGCGACGTCGACGCTACGGTGTACTCGCAGACGGCCTCGCCCGTGAGCATATAAATCAGGGCGTCGGGGATGAACAGAATCTTCTCGGCGCCGCTCAGTGCCGCACATCCGTTGCGACGGAGTGTGTCAAGCTGGAACAGCGAGTTGAAGGGCATAAATTGAATGCCCGTGCGCGCATACACTTCTTCCTGCGCCATGTGGTCGGCGAAGTAGCGTTCCATGGCGCCGTCGGTGTGCGCGTCGCGATAGCAGTAGGGTAGTCCTAAGAGTTGGCCGTCGGGCCCGAAGAAGGCGAAGTCGCAGCCCCAGGTGTCGATGCCGATGCTCTCGATGCCGATGCCCTCGCTCTTCACCTGTCGCAGGGCACGCAGGACTTCGTTGTAGAGGTGGGGCAGGTTCCAGAACAGATGGCCGTTCAGCGGCAACTGTGGATTCTCAAATCGGGTGAACTCGCGCATCGTGATGTGTGCGCCGTCAAAGGTGGCGAGGACGGTGCGGCCGCTCGTAGCGCCGAGGTCCACGGCAAGGTAGTGTTTAGCCATAGAAGGAAACGGTTTATGTGGGTTTCTGACTGCAAATGTACACAAAAATCCGTTCACAGAGCCTTTAGGGAAGTAAAAATCGCCGATAAATTTGGCTTTTATCGTACTTCATCGTATCTTTGTGCCAAAATTGTAACCCTCAACCGACAAAAACTGCACGCATGGAAGCTAACAATGACGCCCCCAAGGGCACACGCACCTATCGCTGCAACGACTGTGGCGGAACAATCTATCGTCACGAAGTATTTTGTTCAAAATGCGGCAAGCTGCTTGACCGCTACGACTTCGAGGAAGATTAATCCCTGTTAAGCAGCCTATGAAAGTTGTCATCCTCGACGGCTATTCCGTCACGCAGGGCGACCTCGACTGGTCGGCCCTCCCTTATCCGTATGTCGTCTTCGACCGTACTGCGCCCGAGGATACCGTGGCCCGCTGCACCGGCGCTGAGGCCGTGCTGACCAACAAGGTCGTGCTCTCGGCCGACATCATCAATCGCCTGCCCCAACTCAGGTACATCGGTGTGCTGGCAACCGGCTATAATGTGGTGGACTGCGACGCGGCACGGCGCCATGGCATCGTCGTCACCAATATCCCTTCTTACAGCACAGCCTCCGTCGCCCAGCTGGTCTTTGCCCATCTGCTGAACGTCGCCAACAGCGTCGGTCATTATGCGCAGGCTGCTGACCGCTGGCCTCTGTCGCCTGACTTCACGTGGTCTGACACGCCGCTGACGGAGCTGGCTGGCCGTACGTTCGTCGTCTACGGCATGGGCCATATCGGCTCAGCCGTGGCACGCATCGCCGTAGCCTTTGGGATGAAAGTCCTCGCTGTGACGTCGAAAAGCGCCGACGCGCTGCCCGACGGTGTCGTGAAAGTGGAATGGGAGAGTGCGCTGCGCCAGGCCGACGTGCTGTCGTTGCATTGTCCTCGTACACCTTCAAC
>CAMOSA010000010.1 GCA_946624335.1 uncultured Prevotellaceae bacterium | reverse complement strand
TCAATTATGCTACATTTGAAACGTCATTACAACAAATGTCATACTATCATCCCTTTATAGAAGAGGGAAAGGTGTGGAAGGTAGCTCATTACAGGAATGAGCTACTGACCGATTATTGGACAGAGAATTATTATTTTGAAGGAGATACTGTGATTGCAGATATTCACTGTGTAAAAATGATGCACGGTGATGCTGAATACACAGGAGCCGTTCATGAGGAAGGAATGAAGGTCGGGTATTTCGCACCGGGTTCGCAATCCGAAGCATTACTTTATGACTTCGGAGTAAAAGTGGGTGATATCGTCACTCCTTTAATGGATTATCTTGGTGGTAATAAGACATATAAATGTGTTATAACTGATGTCTTGACAATCAATAACGATGGAGAAAACCTACGATGTATCTTTTTGTCTCCAATAGAGTTGGATTATCAAAATCAGATATTCGGAGTTTGGGTGGAAAGTGTTGGTTCTATCGTCTGCCCTGTCGCGGATGTTCCACTGATAATCACTCCAGTGGGACAGTTCCTGGATGGCTGTGTAGTGGGCGAAAAAGAACTCTATACGGCGGGCCTTCGATCTGCAATTAATGAAACAATTCAAAAGGTCGGTGCAAGAAAGACTGCCATCCACGACACACCCTTCCAACAAATAGTAAATTGTAAATCCGCTAATAGTAAATGCTACGATCTCTCCGGCCGCCCAGTCGGAAATGGACCATTGCCACGGGGAGTCTACATTAAGGACGGACGAAAGATGGTGGTGAAGTGAGTAGTTTAAAATTAAAAGATAAAAATTAAAAATGAATGGCCTCTGCGGGGAAGTAAGCCCCTGCGGGGATGTAAAAGATTAAAGAGAAAAGAGAAAAATGAATTAAAAAGTAAAAATTGGCTTGTCCAAGAGGTGAATGCGAATGACGAATGAAAAGTAAAAAATAAAAGTTACCACTGCTTCTATTCTCTCCCCCTCCTTAGAGTCTACGGCAACCCTCTTAGGAGGGTGCGGAAACCCTCTTAGGAGGGTGCGGAAACACACATAGGTACGTGGGCTGATATACATAGGTTCGTGGGCTGACACACATAGGTTCGTGGGCTGACACACATAGGTTCGTAGACTGACACACATAGGTTCGTAGACTGTTTGGCCCGGGGCAGACGTTTGCACACTTAGGTGTGTGTGGAAGATGACCTGGGTGACTAAGTAAAATTGGCTGGGTGGCTGAGCTAAGTTACCAGGGTGTGTACGCGGATAGGCCTAAGGGTTTTGGCGAAAAGGCTTAAGGGTGTGAGCGTATAAACATAGGGGTGTGAGCGTATAGACATAGGGGTGCGAGCGTATGGACATAGGGGTGTGAGCGTATAGACATAGGGGTGTGAGCGTATAGACATAGGGGTGCGAGCGTATGGACGTAGAGGTGTGGACGTATGGACGTGTGCGGTTATGCGACGATAGGCGTTGGGGCGAAAAAAAGAAAATTGCTAAAATAGGCTTCACCTTTCACCATGGGGGTTAACGCACTGTAGATGAGTCGGTTCTGCGGTGAACCTTTATCTCGTGAAGTTTCACCAGGTTTCACCGCTCGATTGCAGACCAGGGGTGATGCCGCTCTCGGGCGCCGTTTGATAGAGTCACACATATTCCACATTTTCAGCGGATTAGCCAACGCGAGAGCCGCCTTCATGCCTTCAAGAGGGGTGAACCTTGGTGAAACTTTGCGCGATAAAGGTTCACCGCGGAACACATTGATAGTCTTCCTGTTAGAAGCCTCGGTGAAGGGTGAAGCTTATTTTGGAAAATCGCGTAAAATGGACCAATAGCTCATTCTGCAAAATAAGCTATTGGTCAAAAATCTGTTACTTGCTATTCTTGTCGCTACCGTCCGATCCACACTTCGGGGTTGAGCTTTGCCGTCTCCTTGCGCAGCTGGAAGTGGAGGATATAGTTGCCGGCGTCGTCGGGGGCTACGGTGCCGAGGATGTCGCGTGCCTTGACTTTCTGTCCGCGCTGTACGATGGTCGAGGAGAGGTTGCAGTAGACGGATATGTATGAGCCGTGGCGCACGAGCACGTTCTTCAGCGATCCGAGCTGGAATACGGCGGACACTTCGCCGTCGAAGATGGCGCGTGCGTGTGCCCCGGCCTGGCCCATATAGTTGACGCCCTTGTTGTCGAGTACGACGGTCGACGTGATGTGTGTCAGTCCGAAGCGCCGTTCGATGCGATAGGGTCCCGTGATGGGCACGGGCAGACGTCCCTTGTTGTGCTCGAGGCTTCCGTTGAGCTGCTTATCCTCGGCCGTGAGCCATTTGGTCGGTGCCTTGGACGTCGTGGCCGTGCCGCTGCTTTTCTTGCTGCCTGACGTGCCCTTCTTGGAGCCCTTGCCGCGCTTGCTGCTCTTGCCGTCTTTCTCCGTCTTGGCGCTGTTGGCCTTCTGTCGCTCTTCGGCTTCGCGCTTGCGCCGTGCCTCCTCCTCGGCCCGTTTGCGGGCTTTCTCTATCTCTATGGCCACGAGTTCGTCGATCTTCTTGTTGAGCGCGTTGAGCTGTTTCTGCTGCTCGGTCATCTGCTTCTCGATCTCTTTCTGCTTCTTCTTGAGCTGCACGACGTTGGCCTGCACGACGGAGTGCTCTGCGGCCAGCTGCTTGCGCTGCCGTATGACGTCCTGTACGGTGGAGCTCATCTGCTGCTTCACGCCGAGCAGTTCGTTGCGCTTGTCGCGTGCCTCGTTTTGCTTGGCCATGAGCTGCAGTCCGAGGTTCTTCTGCAATGCGGCGAACTCTCTGGCATAGCGCATACGCCGGTATATCTGCGGAAAGGATTCGGCCGAGAGGATGAAGAGGAGCGGGTTGCGCAGGTCGCTGCTGTTGCGCGCATAGCGCAGGCTCTGTATGTATTTCCTCTTCTTCACGAGGACCTGGCTGTCGAGGTGTGCGAGTTCGCCTTCGAGCCGTGTCACGCGCTTCTCCAGCGAGTCGATCTCCGCTTCGAGCTGGTTTATGTAGCTGAGCCGGCTCTGCAACTGATCCTCGAGGAAGTCGGCGGTCTGCTCTTTCTTGACCGTCTCCTGCCGCGTCTGGTTGAGCTGCGTCTTCGATTTCTTGATGCCCTGCTCGATCTTTGAGCGCTGCGACTTCAGGTCGCTGATCTTCTTGGTCTGTGCTGATGCCGTAGGCGCGAGCGCCATGGAACAGACGAGGGCGAGGATGAGGGACGCGACGAGGCAGCGCCCGCCGTGAGCGATGCGCCGCGAGGAGGTATGTGATGGGCTGATGAGGTTCATTGTCTGTTGTTCACGTCAATGGGCTGTTGCGTAATCGTCGAGGCCTCGGCCGTGAGGCGTCCACGGCCCCCGAGGCTGCTGCCGTCATTGTGCCAGCATACGCACGATCTGTTCCATCGTGACGCGCTTGTAGCCTGTGGGCACCCTCGTGCTGAGGTCGCCCATGGTCTCGTCGGTCTGCAGGTTTGATGAGTTGAGTGTGAGCGCGTATTGCTTCTTGCTGGCACTGACGCTGAGTAGCATCTGCCGGGGGAATTGCTTTTGGGCTAACGTCGTCCAGTCGGCGTAGGCACACTGGAAGCTCATGCTCCGGCTGGCGTCAGCGGGCACGACGTTGGTCTGCTGGAGGAGCGCCTTGGCGGCATCGGCGAGGAAGCTCACGGCCACGGCTTTCGTGTTAGCCCGCTTGGCTTTAGGCTTGATGTGGCGGTTGGCGGCCTGCTCGTCGATGTCGAAGTCGGTGGCTGCCGGTGTGCCTGTGATGCCCGGGACGAAGAGCTCGTTCCAGAACAGGGCCTGGAAGGTGGAGAAATCGATGCCGGCCTGCGCCAGCTCAGGCACGTCGTGCCAGGCGATCTGCAGATACTGCTTGTTGACGCGGTCGAGGACGAGGAGCTGCTGTGGCGTCAGCTCCAGACGTCCCACTTCCATGATGCCGAGGGCGGTGACGCTGACTTGGATGATCTCGTCACGCTTCATCTTGAGCGCACCGCCGGCCGAGACGGAGCGGCCGTCGTAGCTGAGCTTGACGCTGACCCTGCTGCGCAGCCCCTTGGCCATCTGCCGGTTGGCGATGACACGTGCCACGAAGCTGTCGCCGGCCGGGGTGACCGGCGGCACGGGCGTGGCAGCGGTCGTGACGTCGGTATCGTCTTTCACCGCCTTCTTCGTCGAGCGGCAGCCGACGAGCAGCGTCATCAGGCAGCATAGGCCTGCGAGGCAAAGGATTTGTCTTCTATTCATCATCTGGTGTAGGATTGCTTGTTGGATGTTAATGGGTTATGGACGGATGGCTTCACGGCTGTACGTAGCGCTTGAGCCTGATTTTCTTGGGCAGTACGGCCGTCAGGCCTTCGCCACCGGCCTGCTGTGCCAGTCGCCAGAAGCGCAAGGCCTGTTCGGTGAGCCCGTTCTGTGCTGCGATATCGCCTGCATGTTCCAGCACGACGCCCGACACGAAGTCATCGGCCAGCAGGACGCTGTCCAGCGAGTCGGGGGGGCATACGCGGTCGATGTAGTGCTGGGCCTCGCTGTAGCGTTTCTTCATGAAGAGGATCCAGGCATAGGTGTCGAGGAAGGTCTTGTTCTGCGGCTCCAGGCGTATGCTGCGGTAGCTCATCTCCTCGGCACGGTCGAGGTCGCGGTTCTCGAGCGAGAGATAGTAGGCATAATTGTTCAGGCAGCTGGCATTGTCGCTCTGGTAGGTCAGGCATGAGTCGTAGGCCACATAGGCCTCGGCGTCACGGCCCATCTCGTGGTAGAGGTCGCCGAGTATGCTGTACATATCGGCCACCATGGCGGGCCGGCTCTCGTCGGTCTTCTGCACGAGGCCGTCCTGGAACGCCTTCATCGCCTCGGGCTTCTTGTCCTGCTGATAGAGTGCCAGTCCGAGATAGAAGTGGCACACGAGCTCCTCGGGATGGGTCAGCACGCCCCGCCGGCAGAGGTCCTCGAGGCGGCTGAAGTCCTTATGCTCGCCATAATATTGTATAAGGTAGAAGAGGGCCTGCGTGTTGGATGGTTCCAGCTCGTTGATGCGGTCCATGACCGCCACGAAATCGCTGTCGTTCTGCTGGTCGTAGGTTGCCAGATAGGCAGCCCTCAGCTGCAGCAGGTCCAGGTCCTTGGGGTATTGGCGGTCCAGGCTGTCGAAGGTCGCGACGACGCGCTGTCGTCCGAGGCTGTCGGCACGGACCTCTTCGGCAATAAGGTCACGCATGAGAGCCACACGGACGTTCGTCTCGGTCTTCGGGGCATAGAGCATGGAATCCCGCAGGACATAGAAGCGTGTGCTGTCGCCGGTGTGCCTGTAGTACTCGAGCATCGAGAGCTGCAGCGCCGGGCTCTCGGGCTCTATCTTCCGCACCTGCTCGTAGACTTTCAGCGCCTCGTCGACGCGCTCAGCCTCCAAGAGCTGGTTGCCGATGGCCAGGCGGTAGCTCATCTCATGCGGGTACTCCTTGCAGAGGCTCTCGAGCTCCGCGAAGGCTTTCTTCTCCTGCCCCATCTGCTGGTAGAGGGTGAACTTCTGGTAGCTGACGCTGGCCATCTTGCCTTCGAGGACCTCGATGCGATTCAGGGCGCGGATGGCATCCTCGGGACGGTCAGCCGCCCGGTAGATGGTCACCAGCTGAGCCTGGATGTCGCTGCGCCGCGGGAGCAACGCTGCCAAGGCCTCGAGATAGGGCAAGGCCCGATCGGCCTCCTGACGGTTCATGTAATACGTCGAGAGGGCTTCCTTGTAGAACGTATTGCGGGGGTCGTTGGCGGCGGCACGGCGCAAGTCGCTCAGCCCCAACGAGTCTTGCCGGAGATACAAGCGGTAGAGGGCCAGCTCATAGAGCACCTCGGGCACGTCAGGACATATCTCATGACAATGGCGCAAGAGGTCAAAGGCCTCGACGTGGCGGCCCAGCATCTTCTGCTTCATCGCCTCTTGATAGAGGTAGTCGATGCGGGCACGCTCGTTGGGCGACAAGTCGAGCTGCACGGCAGGCGGCGTGGCCACCGCAGCCGTCCCTGCCGGCACGTCGCGTGCCGACTTCGGCCCGCTGCAAGCCGCCAGCACGACGAGCAACGTGATGATATACGATGTGCGTCTCAGCATCTTAGTGTCCGTTTACCTTCCCGAATGCCCGAAGCCTCCCTCGCCACGCTCCGTCTCGTCGAGCACCTCGGTGGGCAGCCACTCGGCCTGCTCGTGACGAGCCACGACCATCTGTGCGATGCGCTCGCCGTCGTTGATGGTGAAAGGCTCGTCGGAGAGGTTGATCAAGATGACGCATATCTCGCCGCGATAGTCAGCATCGATGGTGCCGGGAGCGTTGAGCACCGTCAGCCCGTGCTTCAGCGCCAAGCCGCTGCGGGGCCTCACCTGAGCCTCAAAGCCCGGGGGCAAGGCGATGAAGAGCCCGGTCGGCACCAGGGTACGCTGCAGGGGCTCCACGACGATGGGCGAATCGATGTTGGCGCGCAGGTCCATTCCTGCCGAGAGGGGCGTCGCATAGCACGGCAGGGGATGATGTGAGCGGTTGATGACGGGTATTTGCATAAGCTGCGGGAGTGAAGTTCGTAACTATTGGCTGCAAAAGTACAAAAATATAATGGAACAGACGCCCTAAATAGATTTTTTTAACTACTTTTGCACGCAGAATCAAGCATCACAGCGAGAAATGAATTGGAAACAACTCCTCAGCAGCCAACGCCTCGGCCTGGAGACGCAACAGCAACACCGCGACGACCGCACCGAATTTCAGCGTGACTACGACCGCCTGATCTTCTCGGCACCTTTCCGCCGCCTGCAGAACAAGACGCAGGTCTTTCCCTTGCCGGGAAGCATCTTTGTGCACAACCGCCTCACGCATAGCCTGGAGGTGTCCAGCGTAGGGCGTTCGCTGGGCAACGACAGCGCCCGACTGCTGCTCGACCGTCACCCCGAGCTGGCGCAGACCCACCTCACCGAGCTCGGCGCCATCGTCAGCGCCGCCTGTCTGGCGCATGACCTTGGCAATCCTCCCTTCGGCCATTCCGGTGAGCGGGCTATCGCCACCTATTTCAGCGAAGGCGACGGCCGCTGGTTGCGCGACTATGTCGATCCGGCCACCGGCGACCGGCTGACGCCGACACAATGGAACGACATCACCCACTTCGACGGCAATGCCAACGCCTTCCGCCTGCTGACCCACCACTTCGAGGGTCGCCGCCCGGGAGGCTTCGTCATGACCTACAGCACCCTGGCCAGCATCGTCAAATATCCTTTCTCGAGTGACCTCGCCGGCGACCGCCAGAAGTTCGGTTTCTTCGATGCCGAGCGCTCCGACTACCTGAAAATCGCCGATGAATTGGGCATTTTTCGTCTCGACAGCCCCGAAGGAACATGGCGCTACGCCCGCTTCCCCCTGGCCTATCTCGTCGAGGCTGCCGACGACATCTGCTATGAGATCATGGACATCGAGGATGCCCACAAGCTGAAGATTCTGCCTACGACCGACACGCGCGAGTTGCTGATGGCCTATTTCACGCCGGAGCGTCGCGACGAGATACAACGGAATCTCTCGATGCTCGACGTCTACGATGTCAACGAGCAGATCGTCTACCTCCGCTCAAGCGTCATCAACACCCTCGAAGGCGAATGTGTACGGGCTTTCGTCGACCACGAGCAAGAAATCCTCGACGGCCGCTTCGAAGGAACGCTCATACAACGCATCGGCGACACGCCACGCAAGGCTTATGAACAATGTGTGCGTACCAGCTACGGACATATCTATCACTCCAAGGATGTCGTTGACATCGAGCTGGCAGGTTTCCGCGTCATGACGTTCCTCGTGCATGAGATGGTGCAGGCCGTGATGTACCCCGACCGAGCCTTCTCGCAGCTCCTGCTCAACCGTGTCTCACGCCAATACCAGATACGGGCGCCCCGCCTCTACGACCGCATCATGGCCGTCCTCGACTATATATCCGGGATGACCGACGTCTATGCCCTCGACCTGTACCGCAAGATCAACGGCATGAGCTTCCCCATCATCTGAACGAGTGATTCATCGGGCACTTGTGTTATCCTTAGCTCAAAAACTGACATTCACCGCCAGCCCAAGTGCCTGATGCTGCGGTGAATAAGTGGGAAGGCACACGGTCGTGCACGATGTCTTGTCCCAGCGGAACAGCCGCCGCTCAAGAGGCAACAGCCAGTAGGCTGCCCGTGCTGTGAGTAAGCCTACGCCAGCGCCGGCCAAGACATCGTTCAGCCAGTGCTCATCATTGTAGAGCCGCAGGAAGGCGATGCCCGTGGCAAAAGTGTAGGCCCCAGCCCCCCACGCCCAGCCATACTCCTCGCGGATCAGCTCGGCACCCATGAAAGCCCAGGCGGTGTGACCCGACGGGAAGGAACGGGCATTGCGCTGATTGGGGCGCTGCTCGTCGACACACCACTTCAGGCCCTGAGTGAGACCGACGTGGAGGATCGTGGCCGTGGCGCTGACCGCCAGCCGTTCGCGCAAGCTGTGGCGGGCTTCAACGCCCGTCAGCCCTAAGCCGACATTCACCACAAGAGGGAAATACTGCAGATAGTCGTCGCCGGCAAACTTGTTGCCCTGCCCGCGCCAATCCTGCAGCCCGTCCCGGACCTCTCCCTTCACCTTGTTCATCCAACCGTTAGAAACGCCTACAGCGCCGACTGTGATGAGTGTTGCCGAGGCTGCGAGGACAGGGACGTCACGCTTCAGCACAAAGCCTTCGTCGGCGACCGCCGCCACGGTCGTGTCGGCCTCCAAGCGCCCGGCCTCAATGCCGTTCACCTCGTCGGCCTGAGCAGCGACGACACTACCTCGTGCTTCCATACAGCCGAGGCATAGGAGTATGGCTAATCCTTTAAGGTGAGTTCTATACATCGACGTTCGCTTCTAACTCGTGCAGCAACTGACGCGTCTGCTCCATGATCTCGAACAGCTCGTCCACGGTCTCTGCCCGCAACATTCTGATACGTGTCTGACGGAAATCCGGGATACCTTTAAACAAAGGAGAGGCCGCCAGATGGCGTCGCACATGGCGGATGCCGCTCTGCTCGTTCAGTCGGGCCACCGAAGTGAGCACCTGCTCCTTGAGCACGTCCATCTTCCAGTCGACAGAAAGCGTCGACGCACCACCCGGACGGCCATCCAGCGCGTCGACAATCTCTTTGAATATCCAGGGCCGCCCGAAGGTGGCACGACCGACCATGACAGCATCGACGCCATAGTGTTCGAAGGCCTCGACAGCCCCTTGGGCCGACGTGATATCGCCGTTACCGATGATCGGTATCGTCATCCGGGGGTTACGTTTCACCTCGCCGATAAGCGTCCAGTCGGCCTGGTCGCTGTACAGCTGTGAACGTGTCCGGCCATGTATGGTCAGGGCGCTGATGCCGCAGTCCTGCAACTGCTCGGCCAGCGTGTAGATAATCTTATGTTCGTGGTCCCATCCGAGGCGCGTCTTCACCGTCACGGGCACGACATCGCCCACGGCATCCACGACGGCTCGTGTGATCTCCAAGAGCTTATCGGGCTGCTGCAACAAACCGGCGCCGGCTCCCTTTGAGGCTATCTTCTTGACCGGGCATCCGAAGTTCAGGTCGAGGACGTCGGGGTGTGCCTGTTCGACGACGATGCGGGCGGCATCAGCCATGGGTCCAGCCTCCTTGCCATAGATCTGTATGGCCACAGGACGCTCTTCATCGCACACCTCCAGCTTCTTCAGACTCTTGCTGACCATCCGCACCAGGGCATCGGCCGCGACGAACTCCGAGTAGACCATGGCGGCCCCCATCTTACGGCACAGCAAGCGGAAGCCGATGTCCGTCACGTCCTCCATAGGAGCCAACAGCACAGGGCGATCGCCCAAATCAATATTGCCTATCTTCATCTTATTATTTTGAGGTTATGAGGCCGAGCAATCTTACGCTGCCTCGAAGGATTCGGCTGCAAAGTTAACCATTTTTTTCCATTCGGACGCAAAAGTCCCGCTTTTCCTTTCAAATATACGCTTTTCTTACTACCTTTGCGCCATGAAACGCTATCTGTTACCTTTATTATTGTTCCTCTCGGCGGTCACCGTTTCAGGCCGGACCCGCAGCACGACCGTCCGCATCATCACGACGGCAGGCACCATCCGCGTAGCACTGAGCGACGAGACGCCCATTCACCGCGACAACTTCATCCGTCTCTGCCGCGAAGGCTATTACGACGGCACGCTCTTCCACCGTGTCATCAAAGACTTCATGATCCAGGGCGGTGACCCTGACAGCCGCGTCCGATTCGTCAAAAACGCCGATTCCATCGAGAAAAACGACACATTGACAGCCACTGCTGACTCCGTGAGATACGTCTTGCAACACAACGCTGACAGCACCTGGCTGTCGCCCGCCCACGACAAGGTGCTGGGCGACGGAGGACCCGACTACACCCTGGCGGCCGAGTTCGACCTGCCATGGCTCTATCATGTAAGAGGTGCGCTGGCAGCAGCACGCGAAGGCGATGACGTCAACCCAGAGATGCGCAGCTCTGGCTCACAGTTTTATATCGTCTACGGCCGCTCATTCGGCGAAGGCTCGCTCGGCAAGGTGCGCGGTGCGCTGGCAGAGAAGGGCATCGAGATGGACCGTGAGATGTGGAACGACTATCTGCAACACGGCGGAGCACCACACCTCGACGGCACGTACACGGTCTTCGGCAACGTCATCGAAGGGATGAAAGTGGTCAAGGCCATCCAAGCGACAGCGACAGACAAGGACGACCGTCCGCTCGAAGACGTCATCATACTACGCACCATCGTCGAGGATAACGACTGACCCGAAAAACGCGATGAAATGGGGGAAAATGAAAGCCCAGGCACGGAAAATTCGGTATTTTATAGCAATTCTACCGAAATTGCGCCACACCTTATAGTATATTTAATACCTTTGCCGCGTTTTTAATTGCGCGAAAGTATTAATTAGTAATTTTAACTCATAAAAAAACGAATGAAAAGACAATGAGAAAGAATGTAATCTTCATGTGCCTTTCTGTCGCTTGGGTAGGGTTATTCTCATCTTGCAGCTTCGACAATCAATTCGAAGACGAGGCCGTTGAGCAATCCACCAATCGCAAGGGCAAAGTAACGTTGGACCTCGCTTCGAGCGTGGATTTCGTTACCAGTACGCGTGCCGTTGACGAGAGTTCTTACCAGAACATCAACAACTACACCGTTAACATCGTTGACAGCCGCGGCCAGAACAAGTTCTCCGGCACCTACGCCACCCTGCAGTCGCGTCTCCCGCTGGAGCTCGATCTGGGTTCCTATTCCATCGAGGCCTTCTACGGCACCGAGTATGCAGCCTCACGCGACGGCTTCAAGGTCGAAGGCAGCAACACCTTCACTATCTCTGCAGCCAACACCGTCACGACGACGGTCAACTGCACGCCGACAGCAGGTAAGGTGCTGGTCGCCTTTGATCCGTCCATGGCCACTTACTACGACACCTATAGCGTTGACTTCTCCGGCACGTCAGCCCTGGGAGGCAGCGTAGCACACTGGGGCAAGGATGACACCGCCCCCTACTACCTCGCACTGAGCGAAGCCGGCGAGACAGTGACGTACACCATCTACCTCACCGCAAAGGCCGAATACGCCACGCTCCAAGAGGGCAACAAGAACACCGAGGCTACGGCTACGGGCTCCTTCACGCTGCAGCGCAACACCGCCAAGAAGCTGACCATCAAGCCTAACTACACGCCCACGACAGAAGGTGGTCTGGCTATCACCATCACTATTGACGACAGCACGAATGACAAGACCATCGACATTGAAGTTCCTGTCAGCTGGATAAATTGATTATTGAAATACTGAAACTCGAAAATACTCCAAACAATGAAACTACATAAGCTTTTTCTTGGATGTACAGCCGCATTGGCGCTGTCCGCTTGCGTGAGCGAAGATATCTCCAAGCTGGCAGGAGAGGCTGACGGACGTCTCGAAGTGAGCGTGGAAGCCCAGATGCCGATGAAGACGCGTGCAGACGTTTATACCGTCACCAATTTTCCCGTGACCATCTACCAAGCAGACGGCGTCACGAAAGTCGAGAGCTATGACGCCGTGAGCGCCATGCCCGCTTCTATCCTCTTGCCCGTCGGCGAATACGTGCTCGAGGCACACACACCAGGCGTCATGGAACCCGTCATGACGACACCTTATTATAAAGGTACGGAGACATCGACGATCCTGAAAGAGGCAACGACGCAGAGCACCATCACCTGTAAGCAGGCCAACACCTCCGTGACCGTCCACTACGACCAGGACTTCCTTGACCTGTTCACCGCATGGACCATCACCTTCGACGACGGCAAGAACAACGCACTGAGCTTCACCAACGAGGACGGCTCAACGCCCAACACCCTCTACTGGGATCTCGGCGAGGGCGTCGACAAGCTGACCGTCAACTTCCGCGGCACCAACCGCGACGGTGTCATCACAGCCAGCATGACGCTGACCAAGTCGCAGGCCACTGAGACCTACGACGGCGAGAGCATCAACTTCGCCGGCGGCGACGCCATCGTAGTCAACTTCACCCCGACAGAGGCTACTACAGGCTACGTCACCGTAGGCATCACGGCCTCCATCTTCGGTCTCGATGCAGAGGAAGTTCCCGTCATCGTCGAAGTCGTGGACAACGGCACGTTCACTCCCGATCAGGGCGGCGACGATCCTCAGCCCGGCGACGATCCCCAGCCCGGCGACGACAATGCCATCGTGCTCACCATCCCCGCTCCTGTCACCCTGTCCGCCGATGAGTCGGCAACGGCCGATCCCTCAACCGGCGATGTCGCCATGACAGCCACCAAGGGTTTGAAGAGCGTCATGGTCAAGGTACAGTCTTCGAGCGATGAGATGATGGAACAGTTGGTCGCTGTCGGAGATGAATACGAGGGCGTCAACCTGGTCAACGGCTGTGAGGTTGTAGGCAATCAGAATCTGGTAGCCTTCTTAGCCAGCCTGGGTAAACAAATTACCGTTCCCGCCGAGGGCGACACGGAATACACGTTCCCGGTCGGACAGTTCTACCTGTTCCTCGGCATCTTGCCTGGTACCCACAACTTTATCATGACTGTCACAGACATGGAAGGCAATCAGAAGACAGGTACCGTTCAAGTTACCATAACGGAATAAATGGCTCAGATTATTGACAAACAAAACAAAGAAGACAAGATATGAAAAAGATATTTTCCTTGATCACCATACTCGCCGTGACGCTGGTTGCCGCCTCATGCTCCAGCGACAACGATGAGCTCAACGCCGAGGTGGGATATCTCAAGCTCGGCATCGAGACTAATGGCACCCTCAAGACCCGCGCCGGCGCTCCTAACGGCTACGATGCCACGCAGCTCTACGTGGAGGTGAAGAACGCTGCCGACGAAGTGGTCTACAGCACCGACGATTTTGCCAATGACGAGCAGCTCAGCGCCGGCAACTACCTGACCATCGCTCCCGGACAGTACACCGTGGTCGCCCACTCCAACAACTGGGACGGCAGCGGTTCGGGCTTCAACACGCCTTATTATTACGGTGAGACGACCGTCACCGTCAAGACAAAGACCGTGACCACCGCCAAGGTGACTTGCACGTTAGCCAATGTGAAAGTGACCGTGAACTTCTCCGAGGAGTTCCGTGAGAGCTTTGCCCGCGCTACATCGACCCTCGAGTCGGCCATCAGCGGCGTCAGCTCCCAGACGTTCACCATGGGCTCGGACAAGGGCTCAGCCTACTTCCCGGTCGGCGACCTGACAGCCTTCCTCTCCGTGTTCAACAAGAGCGGACAGGGCTACAGCCACATGCAGGAAATCACCGGCGTGCAGGCTCGTGACCACTACATCATCAACTACACCGTTGCCGCCAAGGGTTATCAGGGTAAGGTGACCGTACAGGTTGACCCCAACACGAACACCTATACCTACACGTTCGAGGTACCTCGCAAGGGCGGCATCGGACTGGCAGCCTACTCGGCTAACGCCTGGAGCACCTTTGCCACGCTCGAAGGTGCCGTGACAGCCAAGAAGGGCGACTTCGACCAGAGCAACATCAAGCTGCAGTGGAAAGCCGAGAATGCCACCGACTGGACGGAGGTGGAGAACAGCGCACTCACCATCAACGGCGACGATATCAGCTACAAGCTGACCAACCTGACGCCGGGCACCAAGTATGTCTATCGTCTGGCATACCTCACCGCCGAGGACGAAGTGTTCAGCGCCGAGAGCGAGTTTACCACGGAGACTCAGACCGCCCTCTACAACAGCAGCTTCGAGAACTGGTACTCGGAAGAAAGAGTTGACATCTGCGGTAATGCAGCCGACGGTAAGTACTGGAACTCCAGCAACGCCGGTGCTGCCACCTATATCGGCAGCGTGACGACCAAGGATACATCCTTCAAGCACAGTGGCAATTCTTCTGCAAGGCTGGCCACTGCCTGGGCCGTGGTCAAGCTGGCTGCTGCCAGCCTCTTCACGGGCGACTTCATCGGTCTGATCGGTACCAAGGGTGCCAAGCTGGATTGGGGTGTCCCGTTCACCTCACGTCCTACAGCGCTGAAGGGCTACTATTCCTATGTCCCCGGCACGATCAACCGTGGCACACAACCCTCCGGAACATCAGCTCCCGCCAAGGGAGAGAACGACGAGTTCCAGGTGTTCTGCGCACTGGTGACCGAACAGTTCCATGTAGCCAATGCCGCCGCCAGCGGCTACGAGATGACGACAACCATCGACTGGGAGAATGATCCCAGAGTCGTAGCCTATGGTCAGTACACCCAGAACACCAGCAGCAATGGCCAGTGGCAAGAGCTCAACATCCCGCTCAAGTATCATTCCACGACGACAAAGCCGACACACCTGATCATCGTCTGCTCAGCCAGCAAGTGGGGTGACTACTTCTATGGCTCTGACAGCTCCGTCCTCAACATCGATGACTTCGAGCTGGTCTACGGCGACAATCCCACTGTACAATAAACTTGCAGATACTACAATGTCAACCAGCCCCCGCTCTCACGGCGGGGGCTGGATTTCAGAACAATGGACAAAAGACTATACGGACTACTACTCACACTGCTTTGCGTACTGGCCACCCCGTCGATGAACGCTCAGACGAGGCATCGCCACACCGATCCCTCGCCCTATCGTCCTGGCCAACGTATCGAAAAAAAAGACACCACTGACAATCGGTCACTTTATGACCGCTACCTTGACAACCAGGAAAAGCGAGGACGACATATCGAACGCGTGAAACGCGAAGACCTCAAAGCGACATTCATTCCCAAGGGACAATGGATGGCGGGCGGTAGCATTTCCTTCAACGAATGGGACGGCGACAATCTTAACTATCTGGTGCTGAAGAATATCGACTTCGAGGGCCACACCTTCTCCGCCAGCCCCTACGTTGGCTATTTCCTCAAGAATAACCTGGCCCTGGGCGGGCGTTTCAGCTATAGCCGCAACTACCTGTACCTCGGTAAATTCGACCTTAATCTCGGCGAGGACTTCAACATCAGCCTCGAAGACCTCTACTACCTTGAACACCAATATAACGTAGGCGTCTTCCTACGTACCTACCAGCCTTTAGGCAAGAGCAAAGTGTTCGGCTTCTTCAGCGAGATGCAGCTCAACTACGGCTATGCCAAGGGCAAGAACACCACGGGCTCGGGCGCAGACTATGACGGCACGATGGAGCACGTCAACAAGATACAGCTGGCCTTCTGCCCGGGACTGACGGCCTTCGCCACCGACTTCATGGCTGTGGAGTGTTCCATAGGCGTCTTGGGCCTGAACTATAAATGGACAGATCAGAAGACTAACCGCATCGAGACCGGCAAGAACCGGTCCGGCGGAGCCAACTTCAAGCTGAATCTGCTCAGCATCAATCTGGGTATGACGGTATACCTGTAAATAATAAATAAGGAGACAATCATGACGACAAGCCACAACAGATATCACATCACCAAGCAACCCCGCCTCATGCAGAACGGGATTGCCATGATGCCTTTTTATTTATTGCTTACTCTTCTTTTACTCTGTTCCTGCGATATCCCCGACGATATCCCCTACCCCATCGTAGAGTCTGAACTCACCTCGCTGAAGGTGGAAGGGCAGTGTGATGAGACCGGCACGGGCGACGCTGAGGTCCGCATCGATAAGACCAACCGCAGGGCAGAAGTCTATGTCAACGATTTGGTTGACATCACTCATCTACGCATCAAGAAAATAGAAGCCACCAACGACCCCCACATCGTCATCAACGATACCATCCGCCGGCTCTCGGACAGCTATCCCACGCAGGGTATGCCCACAGGCAGCCCAGAGATGACGCTCGACTTCAGCAGGCCTCAGGCCATCACGCTTTTCACCTATCAGCGTTATGACTGGATCATCTCGGTGACACAAGTGATTAAACGCGAGGTGGAAGTCGAAGGACAGGTCGGCGATGCCATCATCGACCCCGACACCCGCGTGGCAATCATCTATGTCAATGAATCGCAGGACCTCTCGGCCATCAAGGTCAAGAAGTTCAGCCTCGGCGGGCAGCACGGCTCCGTCGACCCCGACCCGACACAGCAGGCGTCTGTCGACTTCACCAATTCACGTCGCTACTATGTCAAGAACGGCTGGTCAAACCTCATCTATCCCTGGGTAGTCTATGTCTACCAGACAGCAGGCACCATCCAACCGACCATCGCCGTGACCTCGACAGCCAAGGGCGCATCCCTGATCTCCGGAACGCGTCCCAACGGCGTTATGCCCAAGGTCGAATACAAGGCCGCCAGCGATGCCGACTGGACCGTCGCCTCGGAAGTACGCTTTCCGACGGCAACGACCTACGAGGTAGAGCTCAATGGCCTGAAGTCCGATGTCCAATACCTGTGCCGCGCCACCTTCGGCCAGACCGTCACCGAGGAACAAGCCTTCTATTTCGAGGGCGAGCAGCTGGAGAACAGCAGTTTCGACGAGTGGCATGTCGAAGGCGAGGGCCTCAGGGCTCTGTATTGCCCGTGGGCTGAGGGCGCCGAGTCATACTGGGACACCGGCAACCACGGTGCCACGACCGTCGGCGCCAGCAACAGCACGTTCGCCGACGAGGACGGACGACGCTATGCCAACCTCCAGTCGAAATTCATCGTCATCAAATTTGCCGCTGGCAATATCTTCACCGGAAAATACGTCGACACCGACGGCACAAATGGTGTCTTGGCCTTTGGCCGGCCGTTCACGTCACGCCCGACGCAGATGACGTTTGAGTTCCAATACAAGACTTCACCCATCACCCGCAACGGTGGCGCATGGAACAATGCCTGGGGACAGTATATCTCCAAAGAGATGTATGAGAACATGAAAGGCAAGCCCGACTCATGCAGCGTGTTCATCGCCCTTGGCGACTGGACGCCGACCACCTATAAAGGCAACTTGTGCCCGTATCTCATCCGCACCCGTCCCAGTGCACTGCACCTGATGGACCTGCAGGATCCCCATCTGATCGGCTATGCGCAGATGACCTGCGGCCACGATGTTTCCTCATGGACCGAGCAGACCCTCGACATCGACTATCGCAACGGACGCACGCCGACGACCATCATCGTCGTGGCATCCTCATCGAAATACGGAGACTACTTCACGGGTGGCGAGGAGTCGCAGATGAAAGTAGACAATTTTAAACTGAAGTACTGAACGCTTTGAAGGCTATAGAACATATTTTCCTACGCGCACTGCTCATCGCACTGCCTCTCCTTGCCGTCAGCTGCAGCATGGAAGAGCCTAACGACGCACCTGCCACCGGCGGGGGCTTCGTGCTCAGTATTGCCGGCATCGATGCTCAAGTGCATGAGACACGCACTGCACCCTCGGCGCTGGACAAGCCTGCGCCTGAAGAGTTCCATCTGACTGTCGTGCGCCAGAGTAGCGGCGTGAGCATCTACGATGGTCCTTTCACGTCAACCAAGATTGCCGCTGCCCCCGACGACTACGCCATCACGGTCAGCCACGGCAGCAACCCGATGCTGGGTCTTGACACACCTTATTATATAGGCAGCACCACAGCCTCCGTCGTCTCGACGACAGAGCCCACGCCCGTGTCCGTTCCCGTCGCTGTCGGCAACGCCTTGGTCAGCGTACGCTTCGGCGCCGATGCCGAGGAGTCGGCGCGATTCGGCCGTTTCTACTCCGACTATGCCTTCGAGGTTGCGGTGGAGAGCAACAGCATGAGCATCACACCCGACATTGCCGACAAGAGCATCTACGTCCGTGCGGGCAGCACCGTAGCACTGACATTCACAGGCACACTGACCGCCAACGACCAGAAGATCGTCATGCCCATAGCGCTGCCTGACGATATCTCTGCCACGCTCACCGCTGCCGATCACCTCATCGTCACCCTGGGCTTAGAGCCTAACGCCGAGAGCGCTGTCATCACTGTGGTCAAAGCTGAGCTCGAGCGCGAGGACGTCGAGCAGAAAGCCTCTTACAACTGGCTTCCCAGACCCGTGGTCACCACCGAGCACAAGTATATCGGTGGCGCCTTGGTCGGCACGGATGTCAGCATAGCATCCTCGTTCCCTGACGTGCAGTGGGAAGCACGCATCCACCAAGGCTCAGCATCCGGCAACATCGTCCGCGTGCTGTCCGGCAAGGGAGCACTGACGTCAACCTACCAGCTGAACCCGTCGTGGCCATATCTGCCTCCCGGCACATACGTCGCTACGTATCGATACTACAGCAAGCAGGGCAAAGCCTACAACTTCAACAAGACAACGACTTTCACTGTACCCGATGCCGACCTGACGCTGACAGCAGATGCCTACACCTCCTATTCCAAATACGAGGAGGGCGACATCGCTGCCGCCAATGCCTGTGACCGCCTGACCGTCTATGCCCCGACGGCCACGCTGAACGTCACACCGACGTTGTTCGAGAACGCCAACTACACGAAGAGCTATGCCTACGCCATTGGCTCGCAGTCGTTCACCGCAGAAGCCCAGCACAACACGCAGACCTTCGGCGACATCACAGGCGTGCCCATCAGTGCTTCGCCCTACGACTTACGGGTCAACGCCGTCTTTTGTGGCCAGACGGTCACCGCCACCAAGGCGGTTCGCATCACAGGTCTGCCCTATTCACTGAACCTGTCGTCCCACGGCGAGTGGAGCAGCAGCAGCGGTGTCGACTGGTATGACAACGATGTCCGTTTAGGGAATATGTCCACCGGCGGCCAGAACATCACCACGAACAGCTCCGTCATCATCCCGCAAGGCACCAACTACTGCGCCGACTACAATGTCAACGTCCACTCCGCCACCGTAGGCACCACCTTCAGCATCACCGTCGGCACGCAAGTCATCCTGTCCATCCGTGAGGAAGGCGCCGTCTTCAACAACAGCGACCACATCCACGAAGGCACGACGCCCACGTTCACGGCCAACAGCCAGCTGACGTCCATCCGCTGCGACAACAGCTATGGTGCCGGTCAGACCTGTTCGCACATCTATGCCTTAACCCTCAAATATGGTCAATGAATCCATGAAGCGACTATTCTACATATTCCTCCTGGTCCCGTTCCTCGCCGCTTGCTCCGACGAGGCTCAGGACGTAAGGGATGACGGCGAAGGCACGCTCATCATCACCGACATACGTCTGGCCGAGGCCGGACACGCTGTCGTGCAGACCCGCAGCGCTGTCGATCCTGACTTGGCCATAGAAATCCTCGCCGCCGACGGCAACGTCTATCGCGGCTACTCCTACGCCGCCAATGCCACCCTCCCCGAGAAATTCGCACTCATCCCGGGCAGCTACACCCTCCACGCATACTCCGAGAACAGCACGAGCTGGACGACCGACAACGGCGGCCTCGGCAGTGCCGTATATGATGCCTCACAAGCGTTCACGGTGCAGACCGACTGGGTCACCTACGTTGACCTCGCCGTGCCGATGATCAACTATGGCGTCACGTACACCGTTCCCGAAGGCTTCGACAATTGGTTCCCCACGTGCGATTTCACGGTGACGGCTGACGGTCGCACATGCCCCTTGACGCCATCACAGACAGCATACTTCGATCCCGCCAACGCTGAGGGATTCACCTACACCATGCACCTCGTCAACACCGATGGCGAGGAATATGATGTCGGCGTGCAGAACTACCGTAATCCCAAAGCCGGACTCGTCTACAACATCAACGTCACCTTCGCCAGCGACGACGACCCGACGAAACTAAGAATCGGCATCAGCTATGATGACACCTACGAAGAGATTGTCAGCGATATTACGCTGTACTGAGTTTGAAAGGGTGAAACGTTGAAAGGTTGAAACGTTGAAAAGAAAAATACTAAAGCATTGAAACAGACGCTTACCATACTCCTCTGTCTCCCGCTCTTCCTCGCTGCCTGCCAGCAGGACGAGAGTTATTCTGCGCAGTCGGCGCAGGGACATATCATGCTGAGTCTCTCGGCCGATGATGCGTTGCAGACCCGTGCCCAGCAGGATGTCGAAGATCCGTCGGCATGGATTGCCACCATCACCACTGAGGGCTCTACCCTCTACGACCAGCCTATCGGCAACGGCTTGGCAGCACAGTCGTTCGACCCTGGCATCTACTCCATCGCCGTTCGCAACTACGCCGATGCCGATGCGGCCAACGCGGCCCTCGAGGGATGGGGCGCAGCCTACCACACAGGGCAGGCCACCGACGTCGAAGTGTCGGCCGGCGGCACGGCCTATGTCCACATCGCCTGCGGACGGGCACAGAACGCTAAATTCCGCCTCGACTATTCCACCTTCTCGGGCATCATCAACAGTCTGACCGTCACGGCGCCCAAGACGATCACCTTCTCCTACGCCGACGGCACGCTCTCTCGCGAAGCCTTCTTCGCGCCCAACGCCACCCTCACCTATGCTATTGACTACACCATAGACGGCAACACCAAAACTACGGAGCCGATGACGCTCACCTTAGGCGGCGCCGCCACGGTCACCACGCTCAGCATCAAGTCCAACATCAGCGGTGAGCTCAGCATCAGCCTCACCTGCGACGATGAGTTCGAGGGCGATGCCGAATCCGACATCATCATCGATGCCACGACAGGTAAGTCATAATCCACACTACTCCTGATGAAACAAGCCATACGATATCACTGCCTCATGCTCGCCGTCCTCGTGACAGCCCTGCTCGCCTTGACCGCCTGTCAGCAGGACGGCGACGAAGCGCCCGGCAACGGCGAGGCGACACTCCGCCTGACGCTGAGCGATGCCCAGCTGTTCACGCAACTCGTGACACGCGCCGAGCACACCATCACCGACTATTCCAGGTTTACCTTCAAGCTCAGTGGAACGACCATCAGCGGTGCCACCGTGACCGACATGGAACTTCATGTCGCCGACGACGGCACCGCCAAGGTCGCCGCTGGCACATACACCCTGTCGGCCGACAACCGTGCCTATGCCGACAGCGACAACGGCCACCCGTGGTACAGCAACGTCTCCGAGCCCTTCACCATCAATGTCAACGAGACGCAGGACGTCAACATCGCCCTGGGCAAGCCCAAGAATGCCCGCGTCAGCCTGTCCGTCGACGACTCCTTCACGCAGCTCTACGAGGCGCCCGTCCTCGTCCTCTCCGATGGCGAGCGCAGCGTCACGCTGGCCACGGCCGAGGATGTCTGCCATTTCATCATCCCTGCCAGCGGAGCCTTGGCCTACACCATCACGGCAGCGGCCAAGGCTGCGAGCCATGCCACCGACATGGCCTCGTCGACAGGCTTCGTCGACATACAGCCAGGCTACAACACCACCATCACCCTGAAGGCCAACCCCGCCACGGGCGTCATCATACCCGTCGCCGACGCAGCGCATGGCGGCACCTTTGATTAAGCAGTAGACCGATGAGACAACGATTACTACATATCCTGTTACTATCCGCCCTGGCCTGGGGCATGACCACGCCGGCAGGGGCCTGGGGCGAGACCACGAGCTACGTCTTAGAGAACGACGGCGGCGAGCTGAACACCATCGAGACCGGACCGTCGCTGGCACTCACCGGACCAGGAGCCACACTGACCTATCAAGTGCGCACGAACAGCTTCCTCGGCATACAGGGCTTGGGCGGCATCTACGTCCAGGTGTCCACCGACGGAGGATCCAACTGGAGCGACCTGGCCCACGACGACGTCTCGACGACCAACACCACCAAGACCCACAACATCTCGACCGACGTCACCAACATACGCTTCGCCACGAAGACCGGCGCCACCTTAAATAAATACTACTCCAACGTCAAGGTCACACGCGCCACGACCTTCGCCACATCGACGACGGCACTCGACTTCGGCACCGTCACCAACCACCGCAGCAACACCCTCAACGCCATCGTCGACTACAACAACACCACCTACGACCAGCAGGTCACAGGCACGTCGACCAGCCCCAGCTTCACCGTCACCGCCACCACGGTAGGCGCCACCGGCACAGGTCAGGCCGTTCCCGTCGTCTTCACGCCGACCACAGCTGGCACGCACACCGGCACCGTCACGCTGACGATGAATGGCCATTCGGTCAGCTTTCAGGTCACCGGCATATCTCAGACCACCTACTATGCCCGTGCCACCGCCGTCGCCACCGAGGGCGGTACGGCCCGCGTCAGCTTCACCTCCTTCGACGAAGCCACCAACAGCAGCGCTACAGCGACGAGCGGCATCACCACCGCCTCCAGCGCCACGGCCACGGCTTACTACCGTGCCACGCCGGCACAGCGCCATGCGTTCGTCGGCTGGAAACGCTCCTTCGACGATTCCGGCTACCTCTCCACCGACGCCGACTTCCAGACCACCGTCACCTACAATTCCGAGAGCTCCTCTGCACCCACCATATCCACCCTCTATGCCGTCTTCGAGCAGAAGTCCAACGACATCACCCTCGAGCCGACGGCCAGCACCTACGATGCCGACCTCTATGAGCAGGTCACCCTGCACCGCACCCTGCTGCGGGGCTACAACACCATCGCCCTGCCCTTCGCCACCAACGTGACGGAGCTCACAGGACGAACGAGCGACGACGACTGGGTGGCCCAGCTCTCCTCCGTCACCTACAACGCTCACGACGGCTACACACTCTTCTTCCACAAGATTGCCAGCGGACACATCAGCGCCTTCCAGCCCTACGTGCTATACCTCGGTGACGAAGTCGTCGATCCACAGTGGACGAACATCGACCTGCCCGAGGCATCGCCCGTCACCCTGACGCCATCGGCAGGCTACGGCGCCGCCGTCTCGCCCGACGGCAGCAGCTATGCCGACTGGCAGATGACGTCCAACTTCACCGCCGCCCTCGACATGAACGGCCGCTATGGCATCGTCAACAGCGCCGGCAGCCTGATGCGGGGTGCCGCAGGCTCCACGCTGAACGCCTTCACGGCCTACATCACGCCACCTCCAGGCAGCGCTGGCGTCAAGACGCGCTCCGCCTTCGTCGCCCCCGACGGCACCACAACCATCGTCGACGACCTGCCGACCGACAGTCGCCTCGGACAGGACAAAGAGATATACTCGCTCGACGGCAGACGACACCGCCTCGTCACACACCCTGGCATCTACGTCATCGCAGGACGTAAGGTCGTGATCAGCAAATAGACATTTTTAAGCCCTTTCTGCTTCCTTTTACAGAAATAATGAGTATCTTTGCAGCCGATAACCTGCAAAGATATTTGTTTAACGCCTTAAAATATTCATCATCCTATGTTGAGAAAACGCCTCATCAGCTGCCTCGCTGCAGCCCTCATCACCCTCTGCGCCATGGCCGAGAGCCAGGTCAAGTACGTCTTCTACTTCATCGGCGACGGCATGGGTGTCAACCAGATCAACGTCACCGAGACCTACCTCGCCGCCCTCAAGGGCAAGATCGGCTTCGAGCCCATCTGTATGTCCAGCTTCCCCGTCGTAGGCCTCGTCAACACCTATTCAGCCACAAACGGCGTCACCGACTCTGCCGCCGGCGGCACGGCCCTGGCCTGTGGCCAGAAGACCAAGAACGGCGCCATCGGCATGCTCAAGGACCTCGAGACGCCATGCACCAGCATCGCCGCTTGGGCACAGAAGGCCGGCAAGGCCGTCGGCGTAGCCACCACCGTGTCCATCACCCATGCCACGCCCGCATCCTTCTACGGCCACCAGCCACGACGCCAGATGTACTACGAGCTGGGCAAGGACCTCTGCGCCAGCGGCTACGACTTCTTCGCAGGCAGCGACTTCAACAAGCCCCACTCCGTGGACGGCGAGCCCTCGCTGCATGAACAGGCACAGGCGGCCGGATACACCATCGTCAAAGGCTACAAGGAGTATCAGAAGCGGGGACGCAAGGCCGACAAGCTCATCCTGCTGCAGAGCGACGAGAAAAACCGCAAGCTGGGCAGTGAACAGTTGCCCTACGCCCTCGATCAGGACAAGGATGACCTGACGCTGGAGCAGATCACACGCGCAGGCATCAATTACCTCATGTCCAAGCAGAAGGACGGCTTCTTCTTCGCCATCGAGGGCGGCATGATCGACTGGGCTTGCCACCGCAACGACGCCGGCAGCGTCATCAATGAGATTCTCGACATGGACAAGGCCGTCAAGGTAGCCTACGAGTTCTATCAGCAGCACCCCGACGAGACCATCATCGTCATCAGCGCTGACCACGAGACGGGCGGCATCGTCATGGGCAAGGGACCCTACGAGCTACACACCGACCTGCTGCGCTTCCAGCGCAAGAGCATCGACGAGCTGAAATGGATCCTCAACGGCATCTGCCGTAAGTCACCCAAGAAATTCACCTGGGAGACCGTCGAGAAGCAGCTGCGCGACCTCATGGGATTCGGAGCCGGCATACAGCTCACCGACGAGCAGAAGGAACGTCTGCAGAAGCGATGGACACGCATCGAGGAAGCCCTCAACGCCGCTGCCGCCAACGACGAGAAAGCCGTGCGCGACCGCATCAACGACCTCTGCGAGACCACCAAGCACATCCTCTCCGAGCAGGCCCTCATCAGCTGGGCAAGCGGTGGACACAGCAATGGCTACGTGCCCGTCTATGCCATAGGCCCCGGCACAGAAGTCTTCCAGGGACGCATCGACAACATCGAGATTGCGCCCGCCATTGCCAAGATCGCCGGCTACTGAGGCGGTGAAAGTTGAAAGTTGAAAGTTGAAAGTTGAGAGTTGAGCGGTAAGACGTTGAGGGTTGAGCGTTGAGCGTTGAGGCGGTGAGACGATAAGGCGATGAGACGATAAGGCGATAAGACCCTCAACCCTCCGCTCGGCTTTGCCGCTTCGCGCGAAGAACCCTCAACCCTCAACCCTCAACTTTCAACTCTCCGCTCGGCTTTGCCGCTTCGCTCTGCGAAGAACCCTCAACTCTCAACTCTCAACTTTCAACTCTCAACTTTCAACTTTCAACTCTCAACTCTCAACTCTCAACTCTCCATTAATCATGTTACTCTCCACCACCCCGACCATCGAAGGTCATCCCATTCGTGAATATAAAGGTGTCGTCACGGGCGAGACCATCATCGGCGCCAATGTCGTCAAGGATTTCATGGCCGGCCTCACCGATTTCTTCGGCGGCCGCAGCAGCACCTACGAGAAAGTGCTCATCGAAGCCAAGGACACCGCCATGAACGAGATGATGCAGCGCGCCTCAGCCCTCGGCGCCAACGCCGTCGTCGGCATCGACATCGACTACGAGACCATCGGTCAAGGCAGCTCCATGCTCATGGTAGCCGTCAGCGGCACAGCCGTCGTCATCTGAACGTTCACGACTTCCATATATGGGTTGCTCACCTGAAAGTCATACCGCTTCCACGGCAAACCCATAAGACATTCTGCCCAAACCCCTAAGGCTTTCGGGCCAAACCCCTAAGGCTTTCGGCCCAAACCCTTATAGCTTTCCGCGCACCCTCCCGAGAGGGGGCGCGCATATCACCCGTGAGACACATTCACGCGTCCAGTCGCTACTGCCGTTACGTCTATTCGTGTTAGCTGTTACGTCCCTACGTGCATCCACCGAGGAACACGATATCACACAGACTTCATATCCGCCGGACGTGTATTCATTCGTCACACAGATTCCACTGATCTCACAGATTGATGCACGGATCATAAAGTCACCAAGATAACAACACCAAGTCGCATAGGTAACACAGACAGGTCGCCTAAGCAACTCGTTCGAAACCCTTTACCGCCATAATCCACGCGAATGTCCTTCTGCGATCTTTTCACATGAATGATCATGAATGGCTAACGAATGACCCATGAATAATTTTTTCTTCAAAAAGTACCGCACACCGCATTGCCCTCATTATGAGCGGAATGACATGTGCGGTACTTTTTGAAGAAAAAAATTATAAAGATTATCCGCAATCGTACCACCAATGAGACCGCAACGCGGTCTTCGCTCAATAACCGGG